>JANQMA010000037.1 GCA_028280285.1 Candidatus Omnitrophota bacterium
GATAAGGCAACAAAGTCGTATCCCCCGGAGAAATATTTTCGGGCAACCAGCTTCTGGGTTTTCGGGTCATAGTCTTCCTTAATATAGTCATACGCGCCTTTTTTGAATGCCTCGATGTATTGGTTGTAAATTTTGTTTGTTACATCTTTATCGGCCACATCAACGCCTTGTGTTTTGTTTTGATTCGCGTAGGCTTTGGTAAGAATGCTTTCTTTAAGATTGTTTTTGTACCAAGTGGCGAGGATCATAGAGTGATAAATCTGGCGTAGCGTGGCGAAGTTCTTGCCTTCGTTGACCTCGCGTTCGATTTCGGGAAGAATGATTTCACGGATAATTTCAGCGTATAGCGTATGGCGTTTAGCGTTTAGAGAGTTATCAGCTGATTGCTGGACACTTCTATCCGCTATCCGCTGTTCGCTGTACGCTAAGTAGTCCTCCTCCAGCATCACTTTCAAATAACTATCCGCCACAAAAATGCTTCTTCCATTGGCATAGATAACCGCCTTTTCAGGGACAATCCAGACTTTATTAAATATATTCGCAGCTTGGAGCTCGGAGCTCGAAGCTCCTAGCTGCGAGCTGCGAGCTTCTATCCTTTCCCAAAATTTCTTTCCGCCTTCTCCCTCTGGATACATTAAGGACGCCGTCAATTGTTTGAGCATATAATCTTGGGCGAGCATGTCGCGCCCAAGAATCGTGTCCCCCAAACCATCCGCAATAATACGGTCCTTTTCATACGGGGATAGGTTCACCCACATCTCGTCTTCCGGCACAGTCAGTGAGGCCATAAAATAACTGATGAGCTTTTGGGATTCTTTCCTTAGGGCTTCACCCTGAAGATTGTCATCCCCCGTATCAATAATAAAATCGAACTGAAGCGGATTATCAGGATATAGTGTGATCCCGGCCACAATCGCTGGGGTATACGCAGGACTGAGTGGAACAAATGTCCCTGGCGTCGGCAGAGAAGCAATACTTTGTGCATAAGTATATGGAGTTATTGTAGATAGGAAAAATGCAGCAATAACAAATCCGGTCAAAATGCTACGCACGCTATTATGGATAATATTAGCCCTATTCATAGTTATATAAGTATTACATATAATAGGGGAATCGCAATAAGACACACCCGGACAGAGCCACAACTGTGGGCTATTGATAATGATATCGCAACTGCAATATAATCAGCTGTTTATCCGCAACTGTATAGACCATACGGTGCTCGCGGTCAATTCTTCGGGACCAATAGCCCTTAAGCAGATGCTTTAACGCCTCCGGTTTGCCGATCCCTTTGTATGGTGAACGCATGGTATTTTTAATCAACTCATTAATACGCTCAAGGGTTTTAGGGTTATTCTTCCGCCAGAATAAATAATCGTCCCAAGCATTTGAAGTAAACAGTATTTTCATAAAAGCAGCTTGCGGGGGGCAGCTTGACCTTTTTGGGCTTGTTTAATCGACTGCAAAAGACGCTGGGCGTTATTGGGGCTCTGGAGCAGATACGCGGTTTCAACGAGGGCATCGTAATCTTTTTGTGAAACAATAACGACATTACCGTTAGTCTTTGACGTTACAATAACAGCCTCACGATCCTGGTTAACTTTTTTGATCGTTTGGGCCAAAGACTGCCGGGCTGCCGAATAAGTGATTGAGGTCATATTGACTCCTGTTATTTTCGTCGTTTTATGGTTTGACGATTTTTTGACTCACACTTAAATGTACAATATTTTGTACAATTTGTCAAGGCCCGGATCAAATACTGACTATTTCGGAATAAAATCCGTCTTCGGAGTGATTTTGAGAATGGTCTCGGCGATAAGTTTGGCGGCGTTTTCCAGATCGTCATACGAACAGGTCTCGACCATCGTATGCATGTAACGATTCGGAACACTCATAAGATAGGTTGCCACTCCACCGCGAGAGAGTTGGATCTCAGACGTATCTGTTCCCCCCGGGCGACCGAGCGATGAAAATTGATAAGGAATCTTTTTGACCTTGGCCGTCTGCAAAACAAGTTTGCCAAGCGCTCGGTTGATCACCGGTCCGCCATGAAGGATCGGCCCTTTGCCTAAAGAAACATCACCGACTTGCCGTTTATCAACGCCGGGCATGTCCGATGAAAAGCCGACATCAATCGCAAAAGCCGCTTGCGGATTAACACGATAAGCACTGGTTGTTGCGCCGCGCAAGCCCACTTCTTCTTGAACCGTTGCAACGGAATGAACACCAACTTTAAGTTTTGATTTTTTCGTGCTTAAAATCTTAATAACTTCAGACGCGACAAAAGCACCCATTTTATTATCGCAACCCTTCGATGAAAAAAGATTATTGCGCAGCTCCATAAAATTCGGTGCATAGGATACCGCATCACCCACCTTAACCACCTTCTCGGCATCCTTTTTATCCTTGGCTCCGATATCGATCCACAAATCTTTCAATTTCATTGCTTTCCCGCGCTCTTCTACTTCCATTAAATGAATTGCTTTTTTACCGATAATCCCGTCGACAAGCCCTTTTTCACCCATCACCTTCACTTGTGTTCCAGGAAGCACACCCGGATCAATGCCACCGATCGGCACCATATGCAAATAGCCACTCTCCGCAATATGGCTAATAATAAAACCAATTTCATCGCAGTGTCCGGCGAGCATTACTTTAAACTCAGCTTTAGGATTTAAAATCGCGTAAGAATTACCATGCACATCGCGTTCGATTTTATCGGCATATTTTTTGGTGCGTTTACACCAAACATGCTGGGCCGCCTCTTCAAACCCGGAGGGACTGACTTGCGCCATAATTTCTTTAAGGAAAGATTTTGATTCTGTATTCATATGGGGTCCTCTCTATTAATATCTTAATTTGAGCTATTCTAGCGCTCAATGCCCCATTGGACAAGTCAATTATTTTAATTAAGTAAGCTCAACTCATCGGCTGCTTCACGCGTATAATAAACTTTCTGGTCATTCAACCGATCGTCATCTCGATCCTGAGCATGCGTAGGCAAATCATTATGATCCAAGAATCCCAAATACATCGGCACATTCACCGGAACAACATGAATGATAAAAGGTGTAAAACCTTTAATGTTCATATTCCCAATCGGCTGTTGATTAACCGGTAAAGGAACACCGCTTCCGTCACGTTTGATTTGCAAATTAAGAAAAGCCGCATCAAGATTAATACCCCCGACAGATTGAATGGCGGCAGAGTCAACTTTAATCTCTCCACTCGTAATTTTTTCAAACGCATTCGCAATCATCAACCCATGCGCTTCGACGGCAAGCGAATCAAACAACTTTTGATTAACTACTTCGAATCGTGCATTTTGCAAATCATTTTTATCCGGATTTGGTATAGAGTTCAATTTGAGTGTCAGTGCTTTTTCTTGAGAAATCAATTTTGCTACCGCCACGGATGTAATCCATGCATCTTTTGTGTTTCGTTTATCTCCTTCAACTTTACCATCAAAAACAACCGTTCCCGTTGTCATATCAATCTCTGCACTTGTTTCTTCTCTCAGCTCTCGGGTTTGTGTAACACCCGTTTTCCCCTTTTCACTTTTATCTATGAAACCACCGGGCAATACAACTCCGTCTTTCTTATCTCCAACAAGAACCATCACCTCACCTTTTTCATTTTTAAACATGACTATCGCATCAGCCGCTTCATTTTCACCTTCGTAATATAACACCCCTCTACCTGATTCCGTTTCTTCTTTTTTAGGTTTGGATAAGATAGCTTCCTTGTGAACCAGAATTTCTGTTTTTTGTTGCACAGCCACCACCTCATCAGCAGTTTTAACAAGTCTTACATCCTTATCCTTAAACGTCTGGTAAATCTTCGGTACACTGTCCGCAGGAAATCCCACCGACTTTGTCGCACTCTCAACCAATATCACCTCAAACCCCTCATCCCGCGCATTCTCCGCCGACCACCCCACACAATAATCACACGCAAGTCCTGCCACAAACAACCTCTCTACTCCATCCTCTCTTAACCTCTCAGCCAACCCTGTCGACCTCTTCAAATTATCTAAAAACCCACTATAAGAATCCACCCTAGGATCTGTCCCCTTATCCAATATATATTTAAACGATTCCGCATTTAAATCAGGATGTAACTCCGCTTCCTCTGTCCCATCAATCCCATGATTCGTCCACAACACTTGAACTTTAATTTCATTAATATATTCCTTTAACTCACCCAGTGTAAACCGTGCATACGCTCCTTCAGGCTCCTGACCTTCTCCATCCCAATACGGTGCTATTGGATTATCTTCTTCTGTCCAATGACCTACCACCTCAATCACGGCACTAGGATTCTCTTCCTTAATCGCATCTCTTATTTGTTCCGTTGCAACCAAAAGAGTCATCGGATTTAATCCCACATAGGAACCCTCAACAGAATTATGTCCTTTCGGATGTTTATCTCTCGTTCCATAAATATTATTTATTACACTCATCAACTTCTGTATTTCAGGTATGATCTGATCTCCATCGGTTACCGCCAGACCACCTCCCGGCATAAATGTTGGTTGGGCATCAATAATCAGCAACGCATCCTTTTCCGGATCTATCTTCAACTCTTCCTCACTCGCGTACATTTCAGGCGTTGCTAAACTTGCCGCATCTAATCGCTCCGATGTATTTTTTTGTAATTCATTTAATGGTGTTACTTTAATTTCACCAGCTTTAACTTTTGCTACAGCTTTACCTATCATCATTCCGTGCACCCCAAAGTATTGCGATGGCGGTTGAATGGACTCAAATCGTACGGAATCCTTAGCAGCACTTGAACCGGACTTTAAGTTTAATTTAAGTGAATCCTCGTATGATATAAGTAATGCCAAGCCTTCATAAGTTGGCCATGCATTGTTAGTAGCTCTAAAACTTAAGCCATCTCCTTTAAATATCTCAACAACATTTTCATGTGTAAAATCAATATCAATGCCTGCTTTTTCTTTTAAACCTCTTGATGCCGTTAATCCTGGGTTTTCATTTTCAAAAGATTGCATAAACGTACCAGGTAAAGCACGCCCACCCCCATCAGTACGTGTATTAACCAATACTTCAATATCCTCACCATTCTCAGCAATACGAAGAAGCACACCATCAGCCGTTTTATTTTTTCCATAAAATCTAAAGGGCCCGCGACCTGTTAAACCAGTCTCATAAGAATTTTTTGGAAGCCCATCTTCACCGAATTCTGTATCCGGCGCGTATTCCATAATTTCTTGTCGTACATATTTTAAACGCTTTTGTCTTTCTTCTTGACTAATCTTCGGCTCATCCACATATGGATGCGCTAAACCATCAATATTTTCCTCAGACCAAGAGTCACGGATTATTTCACTTGATGTATACGCAACTGGCTTTGCAACATTTCTTTCAGGAATTCCATTCGGACGAGATGCATTAAGCAAATCAACAATATGTTGATCATCTAGGTTACTAACAAACTCCGCATAGCTGTTTGCATCAGCACTAATAGCTTTTTCAACTAACTCTGCACGTCGCCTATCTAATCCTTCGGAAATTCTACTATCTTCAATATTACGATAACGATATCGTTCATTTTTCGCATGCGCTTTTATTTTTTGAGCTTTAGGTGGCTCATAACTTATTTTACCTTCTTTTGTTACATTTTTTGTTTTAGTCTTAGCTTTTTGATCTGCAGTGAGCTTAATTTCCTCAATTTTTAAAGAATTAATACGATCAACCACCTCACCGTCTTCCGTTACTTCTAATATATCCTGACTTCCTGGACGAGATGTTTTAATAGCAATATTAGCAATCTTTACACGATCATTACCGTTAAAAACTGCGAGCTTATACACGCCACCTAAGGCCGCTTTTGGACCGCCGGTAATAAAATCTCCCCTTAAATATTCTCCCTCTTGATTTGGTTCAGCTAAAGGTATTCCATAATTAAGATGCGCATCAAGATTTGTTGTATAATCAACCCCTCCAATATAGGACGCATACGATGCTTCAAGATGACTATCCGCATGAGCAGTTTCCATACCATCTTCTATTAAAACTTCATTTTCACCTTTGTCTTTACGCACCTCTGCCGCCCATGAAGCCTGAAGAGTAGAGAAATTAAATTTATTAGATAAAAACGACTCCACCAAAGCTGCTTCAAATATAGTTCCAGTTACAATCACACCTGGCTCTTGAGAGAAAAGAAGATCGCCCTCACCCAATGACTCAATTTTTCCTTTAAATTCAAAATTTTCAAGAAAATCTAAATACTTTTCATCAAAAACACCAAGCCCACGTAATTTTTCTATATTCTCTTTTGAAAATTTAAAATGTTTTAACTCCTCAACCATGGCCCTTAATCCAGCAAATATAAGACGTGTATCTGAATATGGAGGTGTGCGGAAAAAGTAATTGAATTTGGATTGTACATTATGTTTACCCGCCATCCAAAACGACTGCCCCATTGTCAAATGATACATATCCACAGAAAAAGCAATGTTATCTTCTTCTCTATCTAAAACTGGATGCTCATATGTTACAACTGGCTCCTGATCGCTAAAAATGTCGTCTTCTAAAACAACTTGATTTCGATCTAAATCATCTCGTTTTACATAAGGAATAACAAAGCCATCGACCAATTTTTTTGTTTCAACAGATAAGCTTTTAACGTTACGATTGGTTCTACCATTTAGTGCATCTGTATCTTCAAACGGCGCAACTCTTCGCCCTTTATTCCAAAACGGAAAAAGTATTTCTTCCATCCTTTCTTCATTTGAAATTTTTGGTTTCACCCCTAATGGCACTTCAATAAACCTATCAACAACGCCATCTTTATTTAAAATTTTAAAAACCTTCCCGTTATTTGACGGAATAATATCAAGCTCTAGAGTAGGATACTTTCCTCCCGTAACTCCTTGGGTTCCAACGCCCCATCCTTTAACAAGCGCACCTTTTAAAAGCATATCTTCTGTAATCTTAAATTCATCTAGATTATCGGCCACAAAAGCACCACTTTTATCAAGCCCTGCCTTCTGAAGCATGCGTGTCATTTTTCTCGAATATTTAGCAATATCACCGCTATCCGGACGAACACCCAGCAAGGTATTCCCTTTTTCCTTCATTTCTTGACCGACAACAATAGCTTTTCGTGTCCCGTTAATCGTCTCATACGCATCCGTCAAAAAGATAGAATCATTTGGAAACGCCTTAGCATACAAACGAAAAGCTTCGATCTCGTGCTCAGGATCAAAAGTCATAATAAATAAATGAGCCATTGTCCCTTTTGGGACAATGTTATACATCATCGCGCCTTTCACAGTTGATGTAGAACTCGCCCCGCCAATACGTGCCGACCTTGCTGCCACATGAGCTGATTTTCCTTGTGAACGACGTAGTCCTTGATCAGAAGAAGGTTTCACAGCTTGAATTTCATCCCTTGTTACACCAAATGTCTCTTCAAGCATTTCTATTTCTTCTTCATTAACAAACTCTCCATTCCCAGCTTGTGCAATCCGCGCCCATTTGGTCGCTATGTTAGTACTATATTGCAGTCGGTTTTTAACGATATCCTGAATAAGAAATCGTTCAACATCATTTGCTTTAAAACGCATAAGTGGCATACCTGGAGAAACAATTTCTCCCTCTTTTACCGCATGAAAGTCACCTTCAAAATTAAAACCTTTTAAATATTGAAAGAAATCCTCATCATATCGCCCTAATCGTCTTAACCCCTCTATCACAAAGTCTGAAAATTCACGTTGATTGATATCATTGAAAACTAATTCCGCTCCCGCCGCGACCATATAACTAGCCCCTTGAGGCGCGACAGGCGCAACCACATCAAAAGCTGTGCGTTCTTGCAAATGTTTCCCCGCTTTAAAAGCTTCATAAGCTGCATCTAAACTAGGTGAACGTAACGTCAATTTTGGTATAGTTGGCAAAACTTTATGTTTAAGAACAAGATCTTCTTCTTGATAAGCCAAAGTCATATCTAACGCAGAACGATTATTAATTGTTGTATTATATGCTTCTTCAAGAATACCGTATCCTTTTAATCCCCCTTTCATCATGCGAATAAATAATCCTGGACGAGACAACTCTGTTCCAAATAATGAATTAAAATTGCCAACGCCTTTGGATATGAAAGTAAATGAATCTTCCCAAGCTTTAACAAACCCAGGATGTTTTTGGGATTGTCTTAAATCCACTCCAAGCGTAAACGAACCATCTGTAATGACATTTAACTTTCCGGATTCGAAATACTCACCTAAACTTGGATTAGCGGAAAGTATATCGTGCGCCTCATTTACTGTCACATCATCTCTTACTGTCTCCGCACGTCCAACAACATTAACCTTATAACCTTCATTAAGTAATTCTTCGATTACAATTTGATCTAACATAACTTCGCCATGATTATCAAGAAAATACATAATCGAGCCACCCTTATTTTCTTCAAGATCCGAAAAGAACTTATCTAATTCATCGATAATAATTTTACCTTCGATAACTTGGTCGTATGCAGCAGAAAACAAGCCAACATAATTATCTTCCTCAACCTGCAACATTTCTGCAGCTGATTTAAGGCCTTGCGGATTACCTAAATCAAAGTAATTTGCTATTCCAGAGTAAATAATAGCTAAACGCAACTTTTCTTCAGAAGTAGTCATTCCAGATAAAGTATCGCTAACATGCTGATAAACACTATTTATTTCTCGATTAAGTGTCTCTTTATATTCTTTATATGCATCGTGATTTCCAGTTAATTCTTTTATTAACCGATGAACAACCCCTTTAAATTCTTCAATCATCATATCTTCTGTGTGTGGATTATTAAGAAGAATCTCAAATGCCTCCTCGGCTTGACGAATAATATTCGGATTTGAGGTTGCTCTATATAGATGTTCTCTAGCCTCTTTCATTTCTCGCTCAATGACTTGTGAATCCCCCATAACTAAATCTTGACCAGCTCTAAAAGCCCTTGCAATGCCATTTGGCGCAATACCTTGGACAATTTCATTCATGTTTTTTTCAACAAGCTGTATTAAGGCTGCCCTATCAAATGTATTGGCCTGAACCACTTCATCAGCAGTTTTAACAAGCCTTACACCCTTATCCTTAAACGTCTGATAAATCTTCGGTACACTATCTGCCGGGAATCCCACCGACCTTGTCGCACTCTCAACCAATATCACCTCAAACCCCTCATCCCGCGCATTCTCCGCCGACCACCCCACACAATAATCACACGCAAGCCCCGCCACAAACAACCTCTCTACTCCATCCTCTCTTAACCTCTCAGCCAACCCCGTTGATACCTTTCGATTATCCAAAAACCCACTATACGAATCTACCTTCGGATCTGTCCCTTTCTTAAGCACATACGTAAACTCCTGTTCACTTAAATCAGGATGCAGCTCTGCTTCTTGCGTCCCTTCAATACCATGATCAGGCCACAATACTTGCACTCCTATCTCTCCAATATATTCTTTTAGTTCATTTAAAGTAAACTGTGCAAACGGGCCTTCAAGCTCCTGACCTTTTCCATCCCAATACGGTGCTATTGGATTATTCTCCTCCGTCCAATTACTTACAACCTCAATCACTGCTTCTGGATTCTCTTGCTTAATTGCATCTGCAATCTCTTGATTCGCAACCAATAACGTCATTGGGGCTAAACCAACATATGAACTGACAAGTGAGTTATGTCCCCTTGGATGCCAATCTTTAGTTGCATATATTTTTTGTAGTTTCTTTATATTCATTAACTTACGGATTTCTGGTATTATCTGATCACCTTCATTAACTGCCAGACCACCTCCCGGCATAAATGTTGGTTGAGCATCAATAATCAGCAACGCATCCTTTTCCGGATCTATCTTCAACTCCTCCTCACTCGCGTACATTTCAGGCGTTGCTAAACTTGCCGCATCTAATCGCTCCGATGTATCCACACCTTCTCCTTTAGTCTTAGATTGAGAAATCGCCGCGGCATCCGGATCTTCCACTGCTTGCCACTTAACCAAACGACTCTCACCGACTGTCATGGCCGCCGCATCTTTAATTTCATTAGAAAGTGCTTCCGGTGCACCTCGATATTCAACTAATGTTGCTGGATCAAGACCAACAGCCCCACCAGAAAAATATTTACGTGGAATAACTTTCTGCGCGTTTACGTCATACTCTTCCTTAATATAGTTATAAACTCCCTTTTTAAACGCCTCAATGTACTGCGCGTACACTTTCTCTTTCGATTGTTTATCTTTTACATCAATTCCCTTAACTTTATTTTGATCAACATAGACTTGCCCAAGCAAACTTTGACGTAAGTGTTTTTTATACCAAGTCGCAAGAATCATAGAATTGTAAATTTGGCGAAGCTTGGCGAACGTTTCCCCTTCGTTGACCTCACGTTCAATTTCGGGAATTATTATTTCGCGAATAATTTCAGCGTTTGGCGTATAGCGTATAGCGTTTAGAGAACTATCAGCTGATTGCTGAGCTCTACTATCCGCTATCCGCTGTTCGCTATTCGCTAGAGCCAAGTAGTCTTCTTCCAAGAGGACCTTCAAATGCCTTTCTACAACAAACACACTTCCATTGTGTTCATAAACCGCTGCTTTATCAGGCACAATCCATACCTTATTGAATACATTAACCGGAAGCTCATCCATGCCATAACGATCCTGGGCGAGTTTCGCGATCCGTTTCCAAAACTTTTTCCCCAACTCATTTTCCGGGTACATCAAAGAGGCCGTCAGCTGCTTAAGCATATAGTCTTGAGAAAGAAGATCGATCCCCATCTCCGTTACCCCAAAAGATTCAGGAATGATACGGTCTTTTTCATAAGGAGATAGGTTCACCCACATTTCCTTTTCCGGTACCGTGAGTGAGGCCAAAAAATATTTAATCAAACGCGACGCCTCATTAGTAAAGGCAGCCTCATCTAAATTGGTATGGCCCGTATCAACAATGAAATCAAATTCAAGCGGATTCTCCGGATGAATGGTAAGCCCCCTTACAATGACAGGCGTAAAGCCGGACGTGGTCGATACAAATGTCCCCGGCGCCGGAAGGTTTAAACCCAAAGCCCCTTGCGCAAACGCATAGGGAACCGGCGTAATCGAAGTTATAACCATCGTCCAAGCAATAATTAAACTAAGAAATCGTGTAAATAACCTATGTTTATTTTTTAAGGTTTTTGTTAACATTATCTACTCCCCGTATCGGTATTAAATATTTTCTTTTATATAAAATTTTTCCCTATACGCTACCGGATCAAAGTCAGAATGATAACCACTATCATTATTCTGCTCCTGTGCAGGAACTCCGCTTAACAAAAGCGGCACGCTGATCGGTGTAATATTAATAATAACCGGCACAAAACCGTCAATCTGCATCGTGGAAATCGGTTGCTCAGAAATCGGCAGTGGAATGCCATTGCCGTCACGCTTGATTTGCAAATCAAGAAACGCTGCGTCAAGATTGATACCCCCGACCGTCTTCAGTGCCGCCGCGTCTGTAATAGCGGCTAAATCTAATTGATCACGCACCTCATTAGGTGAAATCTGATTATTTAAAAACTGAACATCCCCCCATGTCAGATCTTGTTCTACCGCATCCAGTACTGTTGTCAAAAGATGCTGCGTTCCTTTAAATAATACCCCATCGTTGCCTGCATTATCCCGCGCCACAATAACGTCACTGTAACTACTCACCTTATCTGACTTACCAACAAAAACTGGAATCATCTTTTTGTTAGCACGTCTAAATAAAAATGTATCATTAAGACCATTGCCTGCCGCAACAACATATTCACCTTGTAATACCATCTCTTCTATAACATCAGCTTTATCACTTAAATGAACTGTTGCACCATGCACACTGTCGGCGAGAATATATAATTTAAGTTCTTTTCTAAAAATATCGTTTTCTTGAATAAATTGTCGTAATTCTTCTTCCATAGATTCCGTATCTACAGCGTCTGGCGCATTTTTTCCATTAATAAGTGCCAATTCTCCATTAAGCGCCCAAAAGTGGACGGAAGTGCCCTTCATAGCCTCTTTGAAAATGCTATCAATGCCCTTCTTTTGTTCATTAATGTCAATAAAACTCTCGGCTGCTTTTATACGATCGATAAATGGCTGATAATCTCTTCCTGTCTTTTCTTGTAATTTGGATAAATATATTTGAGCCATCGCCTTGGCTAGACCCAATTGTTCTTCTTTTGTAAATATTTTTAAAGGATCAATTTCAACACTAAATTGACTTTGCCCCATTTCATCAAATGTCACTGTTTCATACCCTTGAACGCTTTTAATTTTTATGTTAGGCATAAAGTCGATTAATCCTTCTTCTTTTAGCCGAACTTCTAATTTATCGATCACTCTTTCACGAATAGACAAATCATCGAAAGGATAAGCGCGCATTTCACTCAAATTAAGATCATCAAAGACATGAAAATTTTCACGCATAGATTGCTTCACACTCTCAATATCTGAAATCGGTCGGAAAAGCTTTCCTTTTATGCCCCATTCACCGACCTTCGGCGCATAGGATGACACGGCGAATTTGTTATAGGCACTACCTGTAATTAAAATAAAACTAATTTTTTTATCTGGATTGTCCCGCTTGAGGCGTGCTGCGCGAACGATTTGCTCGACATTCTCATCAGAAATGTCTGAAGAACTCGATGGCGTTAGTGTCTCATCAACATCAAGCACAAATGTTACTTGATCAACTATTTCTTCCAAATCCATTTCTTCAGGAATTTTCCAATCAACATTTTGAAAAACTCCGTTCGCCTCAACTAAGGCGCGTGTAGATTGTGTTCTACTTAAATCTTCAGAGTTTTCAGCCATAATGGTTTCTTGGGGGTTTTTCTCTTTTGACACAGCCCTAGCCAAATCATAATCAAAATGTTCATTGATTGTATTGTTTGGTCTGTCTAATAGCCCTTCGGTAAATTGAATTTTCAAAAATGTTCTGTATATAGGTGAACCGGTTCTATTTATAACAGACTCATGAATGTCAAACGCATTAAGACGCAACATAGTATTATTAGAATAGACCTTTGGCCGCATGCCTTCCGCCTGATCTTCAAAAGTTTGATCCGAGTTTAAATCAAATGGACCAGGGAAAAACCTTGTCGGTAAAGCACTATGTACAATATACGTATGATCCGACTTGCCTTGCATTTGTTTAATAACTTCGCTATTTTTCATCGTTATATCAAGCTGTTCACCATTCTCATCCACTAAACGCGCATCACCGTGTAGTCCAGGCCGACGTTGTGTTGTATCGACGTATACAATCTTCTGATCAACCGTCACATGCACAAACCGTTGGTCCACTTCCGGATTGACCAATTGTTCTGCCTCATAGGCCATGCGTATCTCTTCTTCAAATTGTTCTAAATCTTCTGTTAATTTCCATCCTTGTCCGGGAATATATACCGGTTTATCCAAAACACGAATTGGTTTGTCGGCTCTCCGGCTAAATCTAGTCTTATCCTTAATTTTACCGATAATAACCGGAAGCTGTTCTTTTCTAAATTCCTGAGGATCCCATTGTTTTACGGTTAAAAGTTTCTCCGGCGACTGTTGTGGATTAAGTTCCCGCAAACGTTTCTGTTGGATCTGAACTTCTGTAGTTTCAAATGTTTTCTTTGACGGGTCAAAATTCAACACAGCAAGATCAACCCGATTGCCGTACCGGTCTGTCTTGACATACGAAGCCTCATAATTATTTTTATGGATGAGATACACATCCCGTTCATCCATTTGAGCTAACACACTGCCGGCCGGAACATACTGCCACATACCCCATGGGGCCACCATGCGCACAGCTCGATTGAGCTTGACCATACGTATTGGTTTTTCCGTCGGCATATAAATTCCATTCTCATCAGGAGTCTCCAGATAACGGCTTTTAAACTTTGCCGGGTTTAAAAAATATTGATCACCTTGACTAGTGGTTATCTTTTTATCACCCTTTTGGGCAATGTTCATGGAAACTACTTCACCATTAACAACTGTCTCTAAAATCTCACCCGGAATCGCATCTTCAGCATAAACCCCTTCAATCTTTTTGGCCCAAAACACCTCCGGCTCAGCCCACGGCATATCGGTTAAATCTTTTGAAAAATCAACTTTGTAAGGATTAATAATTTGGAAATTTTCGGCATCCGGACGCTCCCAATCAACCAAGCTGTTACGGTTATTGCGCATATTCGGATTACGTGGAATCCATGTTGACCAGTCGCTATAGTTAAAATTTGGATTCATAAAATTACCGGCCATATTAAAACGACTACGACTGAACTGAATCTTTAAAAATGTTCTTTTAATCGTCCTGTCAGTATTGTTAATTGCAACGCTGTGCATATCATACGGCGTCATCCTGACCAAAGTATATGGATCAAAACTGAATGGTTTTTCCCCCTGAGCCATGAGTTCCCCTGCCCGCTCATTAAAAGTCTGAAGCACAAGCGGATCATCTGTCGCATCAATGCCATCCAATGAAAACGGTCCCGGTAAAAAGATTGTTGGTAAATCATCCGCAATAACATACGTATTATCCGTAATAACCGTGATTGGATTGCCTTCTGCATCTACTAGCTGGTCTGTTTCCGGTGTTACAAACGCATCCCCGTGCCAACCTTGCCGACGTTGCGTGCGATAGGGTTCTACAATTTTTTGATCAACTGTAAAATACATGTAATAATGTTCGTCAAAATCAGGATTAATGGCTCGTTCATGTTCAACGGCTGCTTGAATGACTTCTTTAAATTGCTCTAACTCTTTCGGAATGTTCCATCCTTGTCCCGGCATTCTTATTGGCATATCTAAAATACGCATATTAGAATGCCTGCTGAACATTTCTCTATTTTCAATGTTTGATACAATCGATGGAACATGCATACGATTGTACTCGCCTAAATCCCATTTCATCATACCTGTTAATTTATCCGCATCCGTATAAATAGGATTCCTTGAACGAATTCTGTTACGAAGCTCAGCTTTTTCTTCTTCACTCATCGGACGATCAACGAAACCCGCATCAATCACTTCCTTAAACCGCATTTGTTCAACCGTATACGGGTTCATTCTGGCATCTTTCACTCTTTCATAGACCAATGGATGCACATGTTCTTTGTGTGCTTCTGGATTCTTACGAATGGCTGTTGCGGAAATATTATTTTGTGTGCGTTGTGGATCAACTTGGATAAGTTCGGCCTCTAATGCTTCGGCAATATGCTTGCCATACCATTCATTATTAAAAACCTTGGCTACCTTAATATTGCCGAGTTGGCTACGCATATATTCGTTATGCGCCCGGCGATCCTCCATGGTATCTCCTGACGGCGGTGAGTCGTAGGCAACACGGACTTCTAACCGCTCATCACCAATAATACTTTTAATCATGGCGGACATTTCTTCCGATGAAACATTCGGCATTAACTCCGGATGATCATAGAGAAGAACTATCACTTTGTCTGATTGATTAAGGGCCTCACGAATAAGCATTTCATGCCCATTATGAAAAGGAGCAAATTTACCAAAAACAATCCCCACCTCTTCATTTTGAAGAGAAGCTTCATCACTCTGATAAAGACCTTTTTCCTTAATATAGTCAACAACATCAGGATGAAGATAGTCCAAAGTCTCTTGTGATAGGCCTCTTTTGAATAAATCTCTTAAATATGTTGAGCTAATTCTTCCTACGGACAATGCCTCTATTTCTGCCTCATCTATCGAATCAGGAATATCAGACTCATAATTAATAACTACAACATTGGATATTCTCTGCAATTCCTCAGACTCTTTCCAATCAGGAAGTGTTTTTTCTCTATCTTTTCCAACAATAACGAAAAATTCCGTGTCAGCCCCGTAACGATCTTGTAACTCGCGAACTGTATCAATTGTATAGGATGTTCCTTGACGTTTAATTTCAATATCAGAGACACGAAAACCTTTCTCTTGTCCAACGGTCATTTTTGTCATTTCTAATCTTTGTTCAGGAGTTATTCCACCTTCAATATTTTTGTCCGATGGAATATGCGTTGGAATAAATATAATCTCATCGAGATTATATTGTTCTTTCATGTCACGGGCACCTGATAAATGCCCAGAATGAGGCGGATTAAATGTGCCGCCAAAGATACCAACACGTTTAGTAGCACGTTCTCTATACCGATTAACAATCGGCATGCGGCGATCACCGCGGTCGGCAAATGTTCTTGTTGTGATACGTATTCCAGGAGATGCTTGACGTCGTTTAAACTCATTAATATTAACTTTCTTTACAACATCCTTAACAACTTCCGGATCCCATTTTTTTGACATTTGCGCAACTGTCTCTTGCTTTTCTAAATAGGCTTCAAGAATCGGATCAAGAAGGTCGTATTCCGGAAGACTGTCAGAATCTAATTGATCGTCACTTAATTCCGCTGAAGGCCCCGCCTCGATTGTTGTAACCGGAATAATTTCCCTTCCATTTCTTTCATTAACATAGCGAGACAATGCAAAAACTTTAAGCTTTGGCACATCCGCGATCGGTGCAATTGCCCCCGACATATCTCCATACAGCGTTGTATATCCAACTGCCGACTCACTTTTATTACTTGTTGATAGCACTAAATACCTAAATTTGTTAGCAATAGCCATAAGTATTTTTCCACGTTGCCGAGCTTGCATATTTTCTTCTGTTGTATCTCTTCCTTTTTCCTTAAAACCTTCTATATATTCTGCTAATAAATCTTCATCACGCTCAACCGCTTTTTGAATAGGTATTTCATAAAATTTAATCCCTAAATTCTCCGCAAGTATTCGTGCATCTGATTTTGAACGGTCTATATTAAAATTTGTTGGCATTGATACACCAACAACATTCTCAGGACCCAATGCCTCCGCCGCAATTGC
>JANQMA010000001.1 GCA_028280285.1 Candidatus Omnitrophota bacterium
GCTTTCCTTGGCTAACTGCGCCCCTAAACGTTTGCGTACTTCATACACATTATCGCCAAACACATTACTGTCCGGGCGTGCAAAATAAATATTTTCAAAAATACAGTGTGATTTATTAGATTTAGGCGAACCTTCAATAAAATCACTTTGTATATGCCCATCTTTAATCACAACAATCTCGCCCGGCTCGATATCGCGAACAAATTCTGCGCCGATTAAATCAAGCGCACAACTTTCACTGGCTAAAATAAGCCCACCTTCAAGCTTACCTAAACATAGAGGGCGAAAACCTTGCGGATCGCGCGCACCCACAATACAATTGTCGACTAAAAAGATAAGAGAAAACGCACCACGCAACTGCGAAAGGACTGTTTTAAACCATTGTAAAATGTCACCATTACCTGAACGGGCTAAGAGATGCACAATTACTTCTGAGTCCATCGACGTCTGAAATAAAGCCCCTTCTTCCTCAAGCTTCGTGTAGAGCTCCTCGGTATTGGTAAGGTTTCCATTATGGGCAATGGCGATGGCTTTGCCGCGGTGTTTAACATAAAATGGCTGGATGTTTCGTTTATTGCTGGATCCTGTCGTTGAATAACGGCAGTGTCCGATGGCCGCACTCCCTTTAAGCTCTGTCATCGAGCGATCGTCAAAAGCATCGGCCACTAAACCGCGATTTTTGACAATATGCAGTGTTCTTTTATGAAATGACGCAATGCCTGCCGCTTCCTCACCTCTATGCTGAAGTGCATAGAGCCCTGAGTAAACTATATTAGCCGCATTTTCGTGATTGGATACCCCGATGATTCCACACATAACGCCCCCTACTAAAAAATCTATTATATAAAACTTAAAGTTTATTAAAAGCTATAAAATTATAGCTCAGATTATGTTGCTGTTGCCGCCATCTGTCCATTCATCAAGTTGTTACGATAATAATCTTGAATGGATTGTACAGTGAACTCTTTTTGTTTGCGCGCTTCCATACCGTTAGCGGCCGCCCAAGCTCCTTGAATGGTTGTGATACACGGCACATTATGCAATATCGCCGCAGCGCGGATGGAGCGCATATCATACTGACTTGCCTCGTCATGGCCCGACGGTGTATTGATAATAAGCGCAATCTGATCTTCTTTAATAAGTGTCATAAGTGTCGGTAATTTCTGCGCGCCTTGATCATATGGTTGAACAACTTCGACCGCAATGCCGTTTGATTGAATCACTTTAGCCGTACCTGGTGTAGACACAAGATTAAATCCCAATTCTGCCAGACGTTTGGCAATGGATACGACCGACCGTTTATCCTCGTCCTTAACACTTAAAAATATCCTCCCTTTTTTAAACAAATTCTGTCCCGCACTAAGTTGCGATTTCGCATAAGCCTCACCAAAGCCCGACGCTATTCCCATTACCTCACCGGTTGATTTCATCTCAGGGCCTAACACAATATCAACCCCGGAAAACTTGCTGAAAGGCAGAACCGACTCTTTGACGGCAAAGTGTTTGTGTCCGCTTAAGTATTCATAACTCAGATTAAATGACTTTAATTTATCGCCTAACATAATTTTTGCCGCAATCTTGGCAAGCGGCACCCCTGTCGCCTTGCTGACAAAAGGCGATGTGCGTGATGCACGCGGATTGACTTCAAGGATATAAATTTTATTGCCCTTAACCGCAAACTGAATATTCATTAAACCAATTACTTTAAGTGATTGTGCTATACGGCATGTGATATCTTTAATATTTTCTATGATTGTCTCCGATACTGTCGGCGGTGGAAGGACAGATGCCGAATCCCCCGAATGGATGCCGGCATTTTCAATGTGTTCCATTATCCCGGCAACAAAGGTATCTTCCCCATCAGAAATCGCGTCGATATCGATTTCAATCGCATCGTCAACAAAACGGTCAATCAATATAGGTTTATCGCCCGAGACATCCTTAGCCTCTTCGATAAAATCAAGCAGTTGTTT
The DNA here is from genome assembly GCA_028280285.1 of Candidatus Omnitrophota bacterium. Classification (GTDB taxonomy): domain Bacteria; phylum Omnitrophota; class Gorgyraeia; order Zapsychrales; family Zapsychraceae; genus JANQNA01. The sequence goes on from JANQMA010000001.1 coordinate 1,974, forward strand.
TTCATCATACACTATCTTCATCGCCCGTCCGCCAAGCACGTACGACGGGCGTGCCAGTACCGGATAACCGATGCGCTTAGCAATCGCCACCGTTTCTTCAACCGTATTAGCCGAACCGTTTGCCGGTTGGCGTAATCCTAAATCTTGAATGAGTTTGGAAAACATCTCCCGGTTTTCCGCCAATTCAATTGATTCAACGCTCGTCCCAATAATCGGAACACCGGCCTCATTAAGCCGTGCGGCGAGATTAAGCGGTGTCTGTCCGCCAAATTGAACAATAACGCCGTGCGGTTGTTCGATATCAATAATATTCATCACATCTTCAAAGGTAAGTGGTTCAAAATACAGCCTGTCTGAGATGTCATAATCGGTCGACACTGTCTCTGGGTTAGAGTTAACCATAATCGCTTCATACCCTTTTTCCTTAAGCGCAAACGATGCATGACAGCAACAATAATCAAACTCTATCCCCTGCCCAATTCTATTAGGTCCGCCACCGAGGATGATGACTTTCTTTTTATCCCTCTTCTCGCCTTTACGTAAAATAGTCGCCTCGTTTTCTTGCTCATAAGTCGAATAATAATAAGGTGTGTATGCTTCAAATTCTGCCGCGCATGTATCAACCGATTTAAACACAACTTCGATCCCACGCTCTTTACGAAGGGTACGCATTTGGATTTCTGAAATATTCATAAGCTGGGCCAACTGTCCGTCACCAAATCCATACTCTTTGGCCTTGCGTAACAACTCATCGGAAATATTTCCGGTCGATGCAATCTCTGCTACAATTTCATTTTCCAAATCAAAAATTTGTTTCATTTGATATAAAAACCATGGATCAATTAACGTCAGCTTAAAAATTTTATCCAATGACCAGCCTTTTTGAAGAGCATATTTAATATAGAAAATACGCGAGGCATTTGGTTCGCGCAGGCGCAATTCAACCTTTTCATCCGCAACTTCTTTAAAATCTAATTTATTGTCAAAACCGATGTGACCGATCTCAAGGCCGCGCAAGCCCTTTTGCAGTGCTTCTTTAAATGTTCGCCCAATCGCCATGGTCTCCCCGACGGATTTCATTTGAATCCCCAAAATATCTTTCGCTTCAGGAAATTTTTCAAATGTAAAACGCGGGAGTTTGACCACACAATAGTCAATCGTCGGTTCAAAGGAGGCCGGTGTTTCTTTGGTAATATCATTTTGGATTTCATCGAGTGAATAGCCGACAGCCAGTTTGGCCGCAAACTTGGCAATCGGAAAGCCCGTCGCCTTACTGGCAAGCGCCGAGGAACGCGACACGCGCGGATTCATTTCGATCACAATCATACGTCCGTCTTTCGGATTAATCGCAAATTGAATATTAGATCCGCCCGTCTCAACGCCAATTTCACGGATAATGGCAAGCGAGGCATTACGCATATTTTGATATTCACGATCGGTCAGTGTTTGTGCCGGCGCGACCGTAATGCTGTCTCCGGTGTGCACGCCCATCGGATCAAGGTTTTCAATGGCGCAGACAATAACAACATTATCTTTGTTATCGCGCATAACCTCCATCTCATATTCTTTCCAACCGATAATCGATTCATCAATACAAACCTCATTAATAATACTGCTTTCGATGCCACGCGCCGCAATACTCTTAAGCTCATCCATATTATACGCAATTCCGCCACCTGTGCCCCCAAGAGTGAAACTTGGCCTGACAATGGCAGGAAAGCCAATGTCTTTTATGGCTTCAACCGCCTCGTCGACAGTATAAGCAAAAGCGCATTTAGGAACATCCAGTTCGCATTTTAAAACAGCCTTTTTAAACAGCTCGCGGTCTTCCGCTTTTTTAATAACATCGTAGTCAGCGCCAAGCATGACAACATTATGCCTTTCTAAAATTTTATTTTCAAAAAGTTTAAGCGCGATATTAAGCGCGGTCTGTCCGCCAAGCGTCGGCAGTATCGCATCCGGCTTTTCTTTTTCGATAATGTATTCCACAAACTCAGGTGTAAGCGGTTCGATGTAGGTATGGTCGGCAAACTCAGGATCGGTCATAATCGTCGCCGGATTGGAATTAACCAAAACAACCTCAAAGCCTTCTTCCTTAAGCGCTTTGCAGGCCTGTGTGCCGGAGTAGTCAAACTCACATCCCTGGCCGATCACAATGGGCCCTGCGCCGATAAGAAGTATCTTTTTTATATCCGTTCGTTTAGGCATGGGCTGTATTTTTCTCCATCATTTCAATAAAATATTTAAACAAATACTGCGCATCATGCGGCCCCGGGGCGGCTTCCGGATGATGCTGAAATGTCAGCACATCTTTGTCTTTGTGACGGATTCCTTCCACCGTTTGGTCGTTTAAATTCACATCGACAATCTCAACATTACCGCCTTTAAAACTGTCCACATCCACACAAAATCCATGATTTTGTGACGTAATCCCGATGCGGTTATCCAACATATCTTTGACCGGATGATTGGCCCCATGATGGCCGAACTTGAGTTTGAACGTCGATCCCCCTAAGGCAAGGCCTGTCAACTGATGCCCCAGACAGATGCCGAAAATAGGAAGTTTGCCGACACACTGCCCAATCGTTTCAACCACATAATCGACCGCCGCCGGGTCGCCCGGCCCGTTGGATATAAACAGCCCGTCCGGTTCAATCGCAAGCAAATCCTCTGCCGAGGCGCTTGCCGGAAACACATGCACTTCGCACCCTAAATTAGTCAAAATCCGCAAAATATTGAATTTGATCCCGCAGTCAATCGCGGCCACTCTAAATTGGGACGAAGGATCACCCTCGGCCTTAGGCCACACATATTTTTCTTTCGTCGTTACTTCCTTGACCCAATCACTTCCTTCCATCGCAGGCAGCGCATCCAATTTTTTCTGAAGACTTTTTGGATCAAAATCCTCGGTCGATATGATCGCCTTCATCGCACCCTTTTCACGCAAAAGCCGAGTCAAAGCACGCGTGTCAATCCCCTCAATCGCAAGGATATTATTGTCGTTAAGATAATCAATTAAACTTTGTGTAGATCTAAAATTGGAATGATGACGGCAAAACTCTTTGACGACAAATCCTTTCACATGTACACCACTGGACTCAACATCGTCGAGGTTGACTCCGTAATTACCGATCAAAGGATAGGTCATCACGACAATTTGTCCGGCATAGGATGGGTCGGTCAGTATCTCCTGATAGCCGGTCATTGAGGTATTAAACACAGCTTCCCCGGCAGAATCACCGGCTGTCGCGAGGCTTTGACCCACAAAACTGGTGCCGTCTTCTAAATATAAAATCGCTTGCTTCATTCAAGTGCTGTCTTATGTATTGTGAAGTAAATATTGGTAGGACCACCCCCAAGTGCAGCCTCAAGTAATATAGCACCAAACCTTTTTTTGTCAATATTATTTATATTGGTACTACCCTTTTCTTATTAATAATTATAGTATATACTTACTAATACAATGCATTGGCTTACCAGATTTAACAATAAACGCGGACAATATATCCTCGAATACAGCACGCTTATTTTGCTCGTTATCGCGACAACCATCATAATGTACCCCTATGCTGTACGTTCATGGAATGCCTATATCAAAGGCTATGAAGATGCGGTGGATGATTCTTTGAACGATCCCCTTAAGCGGGCGGGCGATACACCCCGCATAGCCAACTGCGAATGTGAATGGGTAACTCCTCCGTCGTGCGATATAGAAGCCGAAGGCGATCCTTGCTGTGGCAGGGGGTGTCCCCCTACCGAAACATCCAAAATTTATATTTGCCACCCAATCGGTTGCTCTGATGACAATCCTGAAGGATGGCGCGACGGCTCTATTCAATGTGTTGCCAATAATGAATGTTGCTCGGACTGGGATAGACAAGAAGTTCCTAGTTTTTGCGGCGCGGACGCCGCAGACCACCCTGATTGTGGAGCATGCCCTGAGGGAGAAGTTTGTGAAACACGTCATTGTGGGCCAGGCATTGAATATCAATGTGTCCCCGACCCAAACTGTGATGCTAAATGTATTGGCTCCTATCCTTTAGGTTTTGAATACGGACCCGCCTGTCCAGATGACACACAAGATGTCCCGGTTAATATGGCCTGGACCTTTGTTGGTGCGGATGAATGTAGTTTAACAAAATGTGAAGGCCAATGCGCTGAAACATTTATCCCCGCCCCTGACGGCTCTACGTGTGAGTGCCCGGAAGGACAAGCAGTGGTTAATGAAAGATGTGAGACTCCATCTACACTGTATGTGTGTCCGTATGATACCACCCATCACGGAGGCGCATGGGCCACTTGGGGATGTTTAGGGCAGATATCATCTATCAATACATGTAAAAATTATACTCATCACGATCAGTGGTTTACCGCAGAATGTACGCCTGTGAGTGATTCAACAAACTATTACGAGTGTCCATATGATACCACTCACTCTGGAGGCGCATGGGCCACTTGGGGATGTTTAGGCCAAATATCGTCTGTAAATTTTTGTAGGAATTATACACACCACAATAAATGGCACACAGTTACTTGTCCGCCAATAAGCTTTGATCCTAACGCGCCATCTGGCACATTTAGCTGCCCTTATGATCTCAAGCATTCCGGCGGGGCGTGGGCTACTTGGGGGTGTTTAGGGCAAGTATCGTCTATCCATGTTTGTCGAAATTATACTCACCACAATCAATGGTATACAACCAGCTGCCCGGCACTGTAAGATAAAAAATACTTAGGTTACTAGTGAGATCTATTGATTATAACTTGTTCAATTTCTTTAATCATAGCCTTCGCATCTTTAACTAAATATCTCATACCAAGCCTTCGATAATAAATATCTTCTTTTGTCTGTGCCATTTCTTTTTCCTGTGCGTAAATAATTTGTGCCTGAATAATGTCGGTATTCGTCGTTAGTCTTTTTTTATATTTTGGACCATCAGTGACAATTTTCAAAACATCTTCATATCGACTTCCATAGACAGCCATAATCCTTTCGACAATATCTTCCGCGACGGAAAACTTTTTTGATACCGCGGCAACAGATTCGGTAATCCTTCCACCACCATAAACACAAAATTCTTTTTGGCTAAAACGAAACTTATTGCTGTAAATTTTTTTTAAACAATCTTCGGCAATCTTGCGGTAAGTTGTATACTTTCCTCCTAAAATATAGTAAATACCGGAAAACGACTGATTAATCACACATTCACGCGAAACTTTCGAAGGGCTACCTTCGTCTTTAATCAGCGGTCTTAAACCGGCAAAAGTATCGATGATGTTTGATGGATCGATAGACCGGTTTGGAAAGACCCTTCTTGTCGCCTCAAGAAGATAGCCAATATCCTCATCATTGACAGAAACATCGTCTGCCCCTTTTTTATAATCTGTGTCCGTTGTTCCAATAAGTGTATTTTCCCCCCAGGGAATAATAAAAAATACACGGCCGTCGTCTTCATTAAAAACAAGTATTGCTTTCTTAGAAAAACGTCCGGCATAAACCAAATGCACGCCCTTCGTCGGACGTATTTGCCCAGGAGACTGGTTCTTCTCCTTACGCATAAATTCATTCGTCCATGGACCGACGGCCGCAATAATGTTCTTTGCTTTAATTGTGCAATACCTCCCGTCAATATGGTCATACGTGCGCACGCCAACACAGCGTCCGTTTTCTTTAATAAGCTCCCTAACCTCAATATAGTTGGCCACGTGTGCTCCTTGCGCGTCGGCCTGCATAACATTCTCAAGGCATAACCGTGCATCATCCATCTGGGCATCGAAATAAGAAACCCCGCCAATAAGGTTTTCCTGCTTTAATCCCGGTACATTTTGTAAAATTTTTTTGTTCGAAAGATATTGTCTTCGGCCAAGAGTACTGGCTCCGCTTAAAATGTCATATAAAGTCACACCCAATCTTATCAACCACAGCGGGCGTTTAGCCTCTTTATAAACAGGGACTATGAATTCAAGCGGTTTGACAAGATGGGGCGCTTTTTTAACCTGGATGGATCTTTCGCGTAAGGCTTCACGGACAAGAGAAAAATGAAAGTTCTCCAAATAACGTAATCCACCGTGAATAAGTTTGGTTGATTTACTTGATGTCCCTGAGGCAAAATCGTTTTTTTCAAGAAGGGCAACTTTAAGGCCTTTAGACGAGGCAAGATTGGCAATGGCTGCACCATTAATGCCCCCGCCGATTACAATCAAATCATATTCACCGTTACTCAAACGGTACGTGTCTCGTATCATAGTGATAGAGTGATAGAGTGCTAAAGTGATAGTAATATTAAAAAAACAATATCACTCTATCACTACTATCACTCTATCACTTATAATTTATTTTGTTTGAGTTTGTGCAACTGCGTCCAGCCAGCCTTGGTATAGTTCACTTCGTTGCCGCGCAGGCATTCTAGGGCTAAACAATTTATTGGTTTTTCTTAATCGCAAAAGCTCTGCCTTTGTTTTCCACAAACCGACTTTCCGTCCAGCTAAAAGGGCCACGCCATAAACAGTTGAGTCAATCACCTCTGGACGATTGATGCGGCATTTCAATATATCTGATTGAAATTGCATGAGAAAATCATTATTGCATGCACCCCCATCAACACGTAGCTCAGTGATATTGCGTTTGAGTTCCTTTTGCATAAGTTCGATCACATCTTTTGTTTGATAGGCCATTGACTCGAGTGCCGCACGGACAATATGTTTTTTATTGGCTCCACGTGTCAGCCCTGTAACAATACCCCGGGCCGCACTATCCCAATAAGGACACCCTAAGCCGGTAAAAGCAGGTACAACATAAACACCGTTTGTATCCTTTACCCCCTTGATGAGCTTTTCCGATTCTTGAGCCGTTTTAATTAAACCGACCTCATCGCGCAGCCATTGCATAACCGCGCCTGCTATAAAAATAGAACCTTCCAGTGCATAGACAGGTTTGCCGGTATCATCAGAGGCAATCGTTGTGAGTAAGCCCCCTTTGGAAGATACAAATTTTTGACCAGTGTTCGCGACAATAAAGCACCCTGTGCCGTATGTATTTTTAACCGATCCGGCATTAAAACACCCCTGTCCATAAAGAGCTGCTTGTTGATCACCGAGCACGGCGGTTATAGGTATACCCGGCGGAAGCCCGGCAGAATTTCCCGTAAACCCAAAATAGTCTCCCGAGTTTTTAACTTCAGGTAAAATACCCGACGGAACATCCAAAATCTTAAGCAATTCATTATCCCATTTGCGGCGACGAATATTAAAAAGTAACGTGCGTGAAGCGTTAGTCACATCGGTAGCATGGGCCTTACCTTTAGTGAGCTTCCAAATAAGCCAACTGTCAATAGTCCCAAAACATGCTTGCCCTTTTATCGCCTTTTGTCTAAGGCCTTTAACATTATCCAAGAGCCATTTAACTTTGGTTCCGGAAAAATAAGGATCTAACACCAGTCCCGTTTTCTTTTTAAAGATTGGTTCTTTTCTTTTTAATTGTGTGCAAGTATCTGCTGTACGTCGACACTGCCAGACAATAGCTTTGTAGAGCGGCTTAGATGTCTTGCGATCCCAAACCACTGTCGTTTCTCTTTGATTAGTAATCCCAATGGCTGCAATCGATTTACGTGAAACTTTTGCCCGGCGTAAAACTTTCTTGATAACGCTTTTAACAGACTGCCATATTTCATCGGCATCATGCTCAACCCATCCAGGCTTAGGATAATATTGTTTAAACTCAACATACGCCGAAGCCACTGCCTTGGCTTTACTATCAAAAAGAAAAGCCCTTGATCCGGTTGTGCCTTGATCAAGAGCCAAAATAAATTTTTTACTCATTTTATTTATCCTTTATTCGAGGCCAAGCCTCTGCCTGTTTGAGTAATAAACTTTATCCCCCAAAACTTTTCTCGCCATGGCATCTCTGTCGCCTCCATTATCAAAATCGTATTCGATAATAGCGACAAACCGCATGACTTCATAAAAAGGGTTTTTAAGCATGCCTGCATTATTAAATGCCATCTCATCAATCATATCTACATAATGTTGCGGGCTATTGCGGATAATAATGCCTTTCTTCGCATAAAGTTTGATATAATTTTCGACTGTAATAAGCTTAGGTTCGTTATCGATCATCATTTTCCAGACTTCACTGGAAAATTCAAGCTCTTTCCATATCGACCTTAAATCAACAACATCTTCAACAACCGGTTCTGTTATCTGAGGAATATCATTTGGTAGTCTATTTTGTTGGGCTTGTTGTTGCTGCTGGATTTGTTTTTGAATTTCAAGCTGCCGGAGTTGTTGTTGGCGGGCTTGTTGTTTTTTTGCCTGAATAACCGCAGAAGAGTACGCAAACTGCGCACTTACTATTAAAAGAAATGTAAAAAAGATAATCCTGTGGATCATTGAGATGGCGTTGGATTAACTAAAGATTGAACAAGCGCGACTGCTTTTTTAAATTTTTCTTCATCTTTCGCTTGTAAAAATATCTCTGCACTTTGTTTTCCGGCCGCGACAGCTTTATTTTTATAGTACTCTACCTCATCTTCGTTGCCGAGTGACGCCTCAACCTGAGCCTTAAGCATGCTGCTCAAAGCAAGAAAATACTGTGCCTCTCCATCGAGTGGATTTACCCTTGTTGCGGCATTAAATGTGTCAACCGCTGCAGTAAAGTTTTTAAGTCTTAAATAAACCTCACCCAAAGGAATATAATTAGCCGAGTTTGTTGGATCCTGTTGGATAACTGTATCAAAGCTCTTAATGGCCGAAGAAATATCTCCCTTTGCTAATTGCGCATAGCCTTCATCCAAGCCGGCAGTAGATGCCTGTGTCATTTCTTTTGGTTCATCAGCTTTCCCGCATCCAAGCACAGCAGCAACTAACAAAGCTAGTATAATCCGCATTTTCATATTTATTCCTTTGGTAAAGAGTTAAAGTAGTTACTCTTCTTCGCTCCGCTAAGCGGAGCTTCGAAGCAATTATCCCGCCTTTGGCGGGATAAAAAAAGAGGTAACTTGAAGAAGTTACCTCTCACCATATCAAAAAATCCACCATAAATAAACCTTAAATGTTAAACATGCATTTAAGCCGGAATAAGGTATTTATGCACACCTTCGGCGGCGGCCCTTCCTTCATTAATGGCCCAGACAACCAAAGACTGCCCGCGCGTCATATCCCCTGCGACAAAAACACCCGGAATACTTGTCATCTTATTCCCATCGGCCTTAACATTGCCACGCTCAGTCAGCTCAACGCCAAGCTCCTCAATAAGCCCGGTCTTAACCGGCCCTAAAAATCCCATCGCAAGTAATACTAAATCGGCATCTATCTCAAATTCGGATCCCTCGATTTCCTTCATTGGCCGGCGGCCTGTTGCGGGATCTTTTTCGCCAAACTCCAGTCTCACCGCTTGAAGCTTTGTTAATTTGCCATTTGCGCCAATAAATTTTTTCGTCATAACCGCAAACTCACGCTCAACACCCTCTTCGTGCGAAGTTGATGTGCGCAGAATAAATGCCCAGTTTGGCCATGGGTTATCCGCTTCGCGTTCTTCAGGCGGCTTAGGAAGAAGTTCGAAATTGGTTACCGATTTAGCCCCTTGACGGTTTGATGTGCCGATACAATCGGACCCTGTGTCTCCTCCACCGATGACAACAACATGCTTGCCCTTAGCCGAAATTCTTTGTGCATTAATCTTTTTCCCTAAACATTCTCTGTTTTGTTGCGTTAAAAAGTCCATGGCAAAATGAACACCGTCCAGCTCTCGTCCTTCAATCGGAAGGTCACGCGGCTGCTCAGCCCCGCAACAAAGGACAACCGCATTATAATCATCTATCAATTTTTGGCACGACACATCCCGTCCGACATTAACGCCTGTTTTAAATTTAACCCCTTCCTGGCTCATTCGCTTAAGGCGTCTCTCGACGACCCATTTTTCCATTTTAAATTCAGGAATACCGAGGGTTAAAAGCCCGCCTAGAACTTCATTTTTTTCATACACCGTTATTTGATGGCCGAGTTTATTCAGTTGATCGGCACAAGCGAGTCCCGCAGGACCGGAACCGACAATGGCAACCGTTTTACCTGTGCGTGTTTTAGGAGGTTGTGGTTTAATCCAGCCCTCATCATAGGCTTTTTCAATAATCGAGACTTCAATATTTTTGATCGCGACCGGCGGTTCATTGATGCCAAGCACACATGCATTTTCGCACGGAGCCGGGCAAACACGTCCGGTAAACTCAGGAAAATTATTTGTTTTATGCAAACGTTCGATGGCCTTGGCCCAGTCATCTTTATACACAAGATCGTTCCAGTCAGGAATAATGTTTCCTATCGGACATCCGCTTTGGCAAAAAGGAATACCGCAATCCATACAACGCGCCCCTTGATCGCGCAAATCCTGCTCAGGCATTTTAACAATAAACTCGTTATAATGATTAATGCGCGTCTTGGTAGACTCCTTGTCGAAGTCTTTGCGGCCAATATTCATAAACCCTTTAATGTTACCCATAGCTTGCTTTCCTTAATTCTGCGGAATATCTTCCGTTTCAGGAATTTCTGACTCAACAGCCCGACGGGCTTCTTCGATCACACGTCTGTAATCGATCGGATACACTTTGACAAACTGAGGTAAAGTCTCATCCCACTTTTTAAGCACATCTTCGGCGACCGTACTTCCTGTATATGTTTGATGATTTTGAATGAGTGTTTTAAGCTCATTAATATCTTGTTCTTCCTCAACTTTAAAAAGTTCCACCATACCCATATTGCATTTGTTTTTAAATGTGCCGTCAGGGTCCCAAATATAAGCAATCCCTCCGCTCATGCCGGCCGCAAAATTACGTCCGGTGTTGCCTAAGACAACGACGCATCCGCCTGTCATGTACTCACAGCCATGATCCCCAATGCCTTCAATAACCGTTCGCACACCACTATTGCGTACACAAAAACGCTCCCCTCCAAGGCCGCGAAAATACGCTTCGCCTTTAATACCGCCATAAAGGACGACATTTCCGATGAGAATATTTTCTTCCGGAACAAATGGAGACTTCTTCGGCGGATAAATGATAAGCTTTCCGCCGGATAAACCTTTGCCCACATAGTCATTGGCATCGCCTTCCAGCTCAAACTTAACACCATGCGCCAAAAATGCACCGAAGCTTTGACCTGCCGAACCATTGAACTTGACGTGAATCGTGTCTTCATCCAAACCGGCCATACCATACTGACGGGCAATTTCACTACTCATCATCGTTCCAACCGTACGATTGACATTAACAATTTTGCTTTCAAATGAAACCGGTTTTCTATTTTCGATAGCGCTCTTTGCCTTTTTAATTAATTCATTATCAAGCGCTTTATCTAACCCATGGTCTTGTCCTTCGACGTGACGAATAGCAACACCTTCCGGAACATCCGGCTTATGGAGAATATTTGTTAGATCGATACCCTTGACCTTCCAGTGATCAATCACATCCTGCGTTTCCAAATAATCAACACGACCAACCAAATCATCGAACTTGCGGATACCAAGTTCAGCCATAATTGCGCGCGCTTCTTCGGCAATAAAAGTAAAAAAGTTAACAACATGCTCCGGATCACCGGTAAATTTTTCGCGTAATTTGGCATCTTGAGTGGCAATACCAACAGAACATGTATTTAAATGACACTTGCGAAGTAAAATACATCCCATAGTGACAAGCGCAACAGTTGCAAATCCGAATTCATCGGCGCCAAGCATACCGGCAATCACCACATCCCGGCCTGTTTTAAGTTGCCCGTCGGTTTGCACACGAATGCGTCCGCGCAAGTCATTCATAACTAAAACTTGTTGTGTCTCAGCGATCCCCAATTCCATCGGCAAACCACAATGTTTAATAGACGTTTGAGGCGATGCTCCTGTTCCGCCTTCATAGCCGCTGATAAGAACATGATCGCTCTTCCCCTTAGATACGCCGGCTGCAACAGTACCGACACCGATTTCTGAAACAAGCTTAACACTGACATCCGCATTCTTATTTGCGTTTTTAAGGTCATGTATTAGTTGAGCCAAATCCTCAATGGAATAAATATCGTGATGTGGCGGTGGCGAAATAAGCCCTACACCTTTTGTTGTCCCACGTGTATCGGCAATTTCCTGGCTTACCTTATGTCCTGGAAGCTGTCCGCCCTCGCCGGGCTTGGCACCTTGCGCCATTTTAATCTGCATTTGATCAGAGTTGACCAAATATTCGATCGTTACACCAAAGCGTCCTTGCGCCACTTGCTTAATGCGGCTTCGTTTAGTGTCGCCGTTTGGCAATGGTTTAAATCGTTCCGGTTTTTCGCCGCCTTCACCGGTGTTCGAAAACCCGCCTAAACGGTTCATCGCAATGGCCAACGTCTCGTGTGCCTCTTTAGAAATAGAACCAAAACTCATCGCACCAGTCGCAAAACGTTTAACGATTTCGCTTGCCGGCTCAACTTCCGTGAGCGAAATTGGTTTACCTTCTTTAAATTTAAGTAAACCGCGGATGTTCGCCAGGTTCGTCTGCTGTTTATTAACTAAATTTGTATACTTTTTAAATATTTGATAATCACCGGAACGGCAGGCATGTTGCAGAAGACCGATCGTTTGAGGATTGAGTTGATGATGCTCACCTTCCCGACGCCATTGATAACGTCCGCCAATATTAAGCATTTCATCATAAACCGTCTCGCCCGGATAAGCCTCATCATGTTGGCGAACCATCTCCTCAGCAATCTCTTCGATACCAATACCGCCAATACGTGATGGTGTGGCTGTAAAATATTTATCGACAAAAACATTGTTAAGACCGACTGCTTCAAAAATCTGCGCACCACAATAAGATTGAATAGTCGAGATGCCCATTTTCGAAATAATCTTAAAGAGTCCTTTACGTGTCGACTTAAGATATTTTTCCTGAGCCTCGTCAAACGTAATATCGTAGTAAGCCCCTTTATTGATTGCATCTTCAATCGTTTCAAAAGCTAAATACGGATTAATAGCATTAGCACCATAACCGATCAACACTGCAAAGTGATGCATTTCACGCGCCTCACCTGATTCGAGCACAATGCTTACCTTTGTCCGTGTTCCTTGACGGATTAAATGATGATGCAACCCGGCACAAGCCAAAAGAGATGGCATTGGAAGGTGTTTTTGATCAACACCGCGGTCGGACAATACAAGAATAGATGCACCCTCTTCAATGGCCCGGTCAGCCTCGGCAAAAATATTATCAAGAGCGGCTTCCAATCCTTCTTCCTTGTTAAACAGTATTTGAAACTTGGATGCCTTTAAATTACCTTGATTAATCGCAGCAATTTTTTCTAGCTCTTGATTTGTAATGATAGGTTTCTTTAAACGCAGGCGATGGCAATGCTCTGGTGTTTCATCAAGAAGATTGCCTTCCGCGCCCAGCATAACATCCTCGGCCATAATAACCTCTTCACGGATAGGATCAACAGGTGGATTGGTTACTTGAGCAAACAGCTGTTTAAAATATTCATAAAGAAGCCGCGGCTTACGTGATAACACAGCAAGCGGCGTGTCATCGCCCATGGCGCCTGTGGCCTCAATCCCAGCCGTTGCCATCGGACGAAGAACAATTTTGACATCTTCGATCGTATAGCCGAAAGCCTTTTGGCGTTCAAGGAGTGTTTTTGGTTCAAGTCCGTGCACTTTTTTCGGTTCAGGCAAATCATTTAAATCAACGACATTGTCTTTAATCCAATTTTGATAAGGATTACGATCAATATGTGCCTGTTTTAATTCAGAATCATCGATGATGCGCCCTTCTTCTGTATCGATCAAAAAGATTTTACCCGGCTCAAGACGCCCTTTCTTAATTACCTTCTCCGGAGCAATCTCTAAAACGCCGGCTTCAGAACCCATAATGCAATAATCATCATCGGTAACCCAATAACGCGAAGGACGAAGCCCGTTACGGTCAAGTAACGCGCCAATTGATTTTCCGTCGGTAAAACAGAGTGACGCCGGACCGTCCCACGGCTCCATTAAACACGAATGATATTCATAAAACGCTTTTTTATCCTCCGGCATGCTTTCATGCCCGCTCCATGCCTCGGGCACCATCATCATGGCGGCATGCGCCAAAGAACGTCCGGATAATACCAGCATTTCAAACACATTATCGAATGTCTGTGAATCACTTCCGTGGTTCATAACAACAGGTGTTATTTTCTTCAGATCATCGCCAAATTTATCGGAAATAAACTGCATTTCACGCGCGTGCATGTAATTGATGTTGCCGCGTAGTGTATTAATCTCACCGTTGTGCGCAATCATACGAAATGGATGAGCCAGTCCCCAGGTTGGAAATGTATTTGTACTGTAACGGGAATGCGTTAAGGCAAGTGCCGACTCCATAGCGGGATCTTTCAGATCATCGAAAAAATTGGCCACTTGCTCGGCCATTAATTGGCCTTTATAAACAATTGTCCTACTTGAAAGTGAGCATGTATAGTAATAGCCTTTTTGCGATAGGACAGAATCAAATACCTTATTATAAAGACGCTTGCGGATCACATAGAGCTTACGCTCAAATGCCTCTGTTGGCGTAGCCTCGCCTTTGCCAACAAAAAGCATTTTAAACTCCGGCATAACGGAACGGGCAACCTTCCCGATTTTATCCGGATTGTGGGTTACCTCACGCCAGCCGAGAAACTTCTGGCCTTCTTCTCTGATAATATGTTCGGTCCACTCCTCAATTTGGTTGCGCTCATCAAGGCTTGGTGGAAGAAAGATAATTCCGGCTCCGTATTCGCCTTCCGGAGGGAGCGTAATATTGATCTTTTCGCATTCTTGGCGCAAGAACTTATCAGGCAGCTGGATGAGAATACCGGCCCCATCGCCTGTTTCCGGGTCGCAACCACATGCCCCTCTGTGGGTTAAATTTTCCAAAATCTGCAGGCCGTCGCGTACAATCTTGTGGGATTTGATCCCCTTCATTTGGGCAATAAAACCGACACCACAGGCGTCATGCTCGAAGGCTGGATCATAAAGACCTTTTTTTTGTGGATAGTTTACGTTCTGCATAATATATTTTTCCTAACTCTCTGCAAGCACATCGGATGCCTTTGGAAGGTTTTCCCTTGATGAGAGATTACCATTTTACATATTTTTCTAAATAATGCAACCCCAAAATTCACCGATTGCCCATAAGTCCTAGATGCCTGCCGGAGGTTTAAAAGGTGTTGAAAACAATGATGATACGAATAATGACGAGTTAAAATTCTTTGTATTTATTCGTAATCGGCAGGCGCCAGTCCCGCCCAAAGGCCCGTGGTGTGATTTTGATGCCTGGAGGAGCTTGCCTGCGCTTATATTCGCTTAGGTCAACGAGATTGATCGCCTTTATAGCCGCATTTTTACGCCCTTTGCCGGCCATTTTAGCAAAAGATTGATGCTTCTCCACATAACCGCTTAAAAGCTCATCCAATAGGCCATAATCTGGCAAGGAATCCTGATCCTTTTGATTAGAGCGCAGTTCGGCCGATGGCGCCCTTTTGATGATGCTCACAGGGATCACGGTTTTCCCCTGGGCATTGCGGTATTCACACAGCGCATATACTTTGGTTTTGGGCACATCCTTAATCACAGCAAACCCGCCACACATATCTCCATAAAGCGTGCAATAGCCGACCGCCATTTCGCTTTTATTGCCTGTTGTCAAAACCAGCCATCCAAATTTATTAGACAGGGCCATAAGAAGATTACCACGTATGCGCGCCTGGATATTTTCTTCGGCTACATTCGCTTTTAATCCCTTGAAGTATGGCTTAAGCGCTCTGTCAAAAGCCCCGACAAGCGACCTAATGGGGATTTCTTTAAATTCAATCCCTAAATTTTTGGCCAAACGCTTGGCATCTGTCTGTGTACCCTTAGAGGAATACTTTGACGGCATGGATACGCCTATCACATTGTCGCGTCCGATCGCATCGACCGCAACGGCGGCAACCAAGGCTGAATCAATCCCACCACTTAAACCAATCACCACTTTTGAAAAACCGTTTTTACCAATATAATCCTTGGTCCCTAAAACAAGCGCGTTATAGATAGACGCAATCTGTGTTTGCGGTTTGGCTTTTTTAACAACGGTAATATTCCGTCCATAGGCTTTGGCCGCTTTAATCGGTCCTTTATGAACATCGTTGATCAGCAATTCTTCTTTAAACCGATCAGCCGAAGATATGATTTTACCGTTCGGTGCAGCAACCAGACTACCGCCATCAAAAACAAGCTCATCCTGTCCGCCAATAAGATTGGTATAAAAAATATATGCTTTGGTTTGTTTAGACCGCTTAGCAAGCAGCCTTTCTCTTTGTTTGAGTTTAGTATAGTCATAAGGAGAGCTTGAAAGATTAAATATAATTGCCGCTCCTTTTTTGGCCTGTTCTTTAAACGGCCCCTTATCGTGCCAAATGTCTTCACAAATATTGACCGCACACTTAACTTTGTTGAGCGTAAACATGCCCGACCCGCTTTTACCTTCACAAAAATAACGCTGCTCGTCAAAAACACCATAGTTAGGCAACTTTTGTTTATGATACACCTTACCAATCTTGCCATTATCAATCACCGCTGCGGCATTATAGATTCCTTTGCTATCCTTATCGACAAATCCGACAATGGCAAAGATTCCTTTACTCTTCGCCGCAATTGTTTTAAGCGCCTTAATATTATCTTTCACAAAATGATCTTTATGCAAAAGATCTTCCGGTGGATAGCCGGTTAGGACAAGCTCCGGGAAAACAACAATGTCGGCCTTGTTCCCTTTTGCCTTTTCAATATAGGCAATGATCTTCTTTGTATTGCCTTTAAGATCGCCTACGGTCGGATTAATTTGTGCTTGGGCTACTCTTAGCATGATTGAATTGTTCTATGATGCCATAAAAATTTTTATACATTTTTTCAGCCTGTTCATTATAGCGTGTTTTTATTGTATCATACACTTTTAACATTTCTTTGCAGCGTTCTTCTTGATCCGGGCTATAAGCCTTTGACCAATTGTCAATGCTCTCACGTGTTATCTCCACATGAAATTGTAGTCCATAGGCATTTGCACCGACACGAAAAGCTTGATTGGGGCACCCGTCGCCCGTCGCAATTAACCGAGCGTCCGGAGAAGGCGCAAACATATCCCCATGCCAATGAAAAACGTCTAAGAGGCCGTCCACATCCTTAAATAAAGGATCATCCAAAAGACGCGCTTTGTACCATCCGATTTCTTCTACCGGAGATTTTACCACCTTTCCTCCCGATGCCTTCGCCAATAATTGTGATCCTAAGCAAAGGCCCAAATAAGGAATTTTTTTCTTTAACACTTCTTTAATAAAGATATCAACTTCCTTTAAATACGGATACTTATCCTCCTCATAAACATTCATTGGCCCGCCAAGGCAAACAACGGCATTAATGCCATCCAAACCATCAGGCAAACTTTGTCCTTCATAGAGCTTAATAATATCCGCAGAGCATCCTTTCTCTTGAAGTGACATAGCCAACGTTTCGGGGCCTTCAATATCGATAAATTGTAAATAAAAGACTTTCATTTTATTCCGTAACTTCAGCGTTCATTAATAAAAAAACCCCGGCTGCCGTAAGCGGCCGGGGTTTTTAATAAGCCGTAAATTACGACATAAACAACATTTCTGCATAAGAAGGCAGTGGCCAGCTTTCCGCCGGAACTATTCCTTCTAGCCCGTCGACCGCCACACGAAGATCGCCCGCCGCTTTACGCGCTTTACCTGTATCTCCGCCTGCCGCCGCGGCTGCTTTATCAGCAGCTGCAATCGCCGCTTCTGTCAATGTTGTTATTTCTTTCAGAAGCTTGCGTGTTTGCGTTGATTTCGTTTTATTAAGACCTTCAACCGATTTGATATTGGCTGCTAAAAGGTCTGCATATTCAATCGCTGCTGGAATAAACAGTGTTCGCGCCATATCAACCGAAAGGCTTGTTTCGTATTCAATGATTGTCTCGTATGTTTCTTGGTAAATATCATAACGAGACTGAAGCTCAGTGTTGCTAAGAACTTTGTAAGTAGCAAATAAATCCTTAGCCGCTTTTGTGGTCATTTCTTTAAGAGCTTCTGGCGTAGTCTTAAGGTTTTTTAGACCACGTTTTTTTGCCTCTTTAACCCAAGCTTCCGTATAGTTATCTCCATTGAAGATTACTCGCTTATGTTTTTTAATAATGCTTTGTAGAAGTTTTTGTACGGATTTGTTAAGGTCTTTTTTAGGTGCTTTTTCAAGCTCAGTACAAATTTCATCAAGCGCCTGAGAAACGATAGTATTAATAACGACGTTTGGTCCGGATAATGTTTGGTTAGAACCAACCGCACGAAACTCAAACTTTGCTCCAGTAAAAGCAAATGGAGAAGTCCTGTTTCTATCCGACGCATGTGCTGGTAATGCTGGAAGTTGATCAACACCAACTTCAATTGTTCCACCTGCTTTAGTCGACTTGGCTCCGCCCTTTTCGATTTGCTCGATGATATCATTTAATTGATCACCCAAATAAACCGAAATAATTGCTGGAGGCGCTTCATGTGAACCCAAACGGTGATCGTTTCCGGCTGAAGCAATCGCCGCTCTTAAAAGACCGGCATGCGTATCAACAGCTTTGATAACCGCACAAAGCATAATAAGGAAACGCTCATTTTCGTGTGGATTGTCACCTGGTGATAACCAATTCTTTCCGTCAGGACCGGTTACCGACCAGTTATTATGCTTTCCTGAGCCATTGACGCCGGCAAATGGTTTTTCATGCAGCAAGCAAGCTAAACCATGACGCTCAGCGACTTTTTGCATTGTTTCCATACAAAGCATGTTGTGGTCAACCGCCAGGTTTTGATTTTCAAAAACAGGAGCAACTTCGTATTGCCCTGGAGAAACCTCATTGTGGCGTGTTGTAACCGGTGAACCAAGCTTCCACATTTCGCGGTCAAGGTCTTCCATAAAACCCATAACGCGGCTTTTAATCGCACCGAAATAATGATCCGCCAATTGCTGATGTTTGGCCGGTTCACGACCGAAAAGCGTACGTCCGGTTTGAACTAAGTCTAATCTTTGATAATAAAACTCGCGGTCGATTAAGAAATATTCTTGCTCACCGCCAAGCGTTGAGTAGGCTTTTTGTTTGCACTTGATGCCGAGAATTTTTGCCAATCGCTCAGCTTGCTCAGACAGTGCCTTCATTGAGCGCAGCAAAGGTGTTTTCTTATCGAGCGCCTCACCTTTCCATCCAACAAAGTATGTTGGAATACAAAGCGTAGCCCCCTGCGGACCTTCTTTGAGGAAAGCCGGGCTTGTCGGATCCCATCCGGTATAACCACGTGCCTCGAAAGTAGGTCTTAATCCGCCTGAAGGAAAACTTGACGCATCAGGCTCACCTTGTACCAGCTCTTCGCCTGAAAACTCAACAATAACACCACCCGAACCGTCCGGCTCGATAAACGAATCATGTTTTTCCGCTGTCATTCCAGTCAATGGTTGAAACCAATGTGTAAAGTGTGTCGCGCCGCGTGAAACAGCCCATTTTTTCATCGCATCGGCTACTTCATCCGCAATACTAGCGTCCAATTTTCCGCCTGACTGAATGGTATTCTTTAAAGATTTAAATGCTTTGTCTGAAAGGTACTTTTTCATAGCTTTCAGGCCAAAGACATTTTCTCCATAATAATCCGGGATCGACTGTGTCCCCATAATGTCTCCTTTTGTTGCAAAGTCAATGTCTTTTAGTCTTGAACTCATTTTTCCGTCTCCTATTCGGGCCTAAAATAAAAAATCCTCTAAGAAAAGCCACACTTCCGGCTTCTTTAGAGGACTCCATTGCCCATTAATACATTGTACCTAAATCCTTATGCAATATACTACTCCTTCGAGCTTCGCTGCTCTTGGAAGAAAGATAGCCCAGTATACATTTGTCGAAAATCTTTGTCAAGATTTTTTTGACAGGCAAATCTTGTTTTCTCCCAACTAGATACAACAATTTAATCTAACAAACCGGCCCCCAAAAATCCTTCTGGGGGCCGGGATTTAACAGACAATTTGGGAAGGGGTATTTGTCTGTCTATATTAACCTATCGCATCTGATCCGGTTTCTTCGGTTCGGATACGCATGCATTCTTCTAGAGGTAAGACAAAAATCTTACCGTCACCAATACGGCCTGTCTTAGCACCTTTGATGATTGCCTTAATCGTTGTATCAACAAACTCATCGTTAACACCAACTTCAAGGCGTACTTTTTTAACCAAGTTGACTTCATGAACAACGCCGCGGTAGTTTTCGGCATAACCGCCCTGCTGTCCACAACCAACAACGTTTGTCACCGTCATCTTTTTAATACCTGCATCAAATAATGCTTTTTTAGTCGCAGGTAAGTTGTGCGGTTTTATCATCGCTATAACTAACTTCATTTTATTTCCTCCTTAAGATATATTTCATTTAGGAAACTTGCACAAGTCCTGGGCTTTATTCGGTTTATTTCAAAGAAAGGAGGGATATGTTCCATCTTTGAATAAATACTTGCGCAAGTTTCCCAAATTGATCTCTTAATCATAAACTTACCTTTATTATTGAGTTTGAAAGATTTGGAATCCATCGTAAGCTTCCATAGAATGCTCGCTGATATCCAAACCTTGGTATTCTTCCTTTTCGGATACACGCACACCGATTGTTGCTTTAAGCGCGCCAAAAATAACTAACGCAGAGATTGCCGCAACAATACCATAGGCTACAACACCTAGTAACTGCACGCCGAATGAGAAGTCGCCTTCGCCGAAAATACCGACGGCAAGCGTTCCCCAAATACCGCAAACCAAATGCACAGATGTCGCCCCAACAGGGTCATCGATCTTAAGTGTTGAATCGATAAAAACAACCGATACAACAACCAGTGCACCCGCAACCAACCCAACGATAACTGCGTTAAAAGGCGAAATAACGTCCGCCCCGGCTGTAATACCTACAAGACCTGCTAGTGATCCGTTAAGCACCATCGAAAGGTCTGGTTTCTTTTGTACAATTTCTGACATGATCATGGCCCCAACAATACCGGCAGCAGCAGCCAAACATGTTGTTACAAGAACAAATGACGTTAATGCCGGGTCAGCTGAAAGAACTGAACCACCATTAAACCCAAACCAACCAAGCCATAATAGGAAGACACCGATTGTAGCAAGCGGCATGCTGTGTCCAGGAATTGCTTTAATTGAATTACCAATATATTTTCCTGTACGCGGTCCAAGAAGTAGGGCACATATCAATGCTCCCCATCCACCAACTGAGTGAACAAGAGTAGAACCGGCGAAATCATAGAAGCCTTTAGCATCTAACCATCCACCACCCCATTTCCAGCTACCTAACCATGGGTAAATAACCCCAACGAATACAACTGAGAAAATAAGGAAAGAGTGCAATTTAACACGTTCTGCTACCGCACCAGATACAATAGTAGCCGCTGTTGCCGCGAACATACCTTGAAATAGAAAATCTGTCCAATACGTATATCCCCCGTCTGCATAAGCAATCAGACCGTCTGCTCCTTCCGGAGAGGCGATGCCGAAGCCTGCAAAACCGAGCCATGTCCCGGCAATCCAAGCGTCACCTGGGTACATAAGATTAAAACCGCCGATTGCATACGTCAGCAAACCGATTGAAATAATCATTGTGTTCTTAAAAAGGATATTAACCGTATTTTTTGCACGGGTTAGACCTGCCTCTAAACAGGCAAAACCAAGATGCATGATGAAAACAAGAAATGTTGCCACCATCATCCAAATGTTATTAGCCACAAATACCGCATCATCACCTGTCGCTTGAGCAGCGGCTAATGAAGGAATACTCAGCATAGCAACAGCCATTAAGGCCAGCCTACCGAACTTTCCTAATTTGTTTGTTATTGTTTTAAACATTCTCAATTCCTCCTAATTAATGTTAATTTCATCGAACTGCCTTACCTCTTGCTGCTTTACTACTTAATTGCTGAACTTCCGCATACTGCCGAGTTTTTGCTTCATTATCCCTCCTCATGGTTAATGACTGGTTGCCTAAAACACAAGAAGCCCCCGAGAGAGACTCACGTCTCCATCGAGGGCTTCTTTGCCCATATATTTACCTCCGGTAAATAAAAAATCCTCGAAAAGCCTTATGCTTTGTCGAGGACATCGGTGCCCAAAAAATCAGAATTATGTTGAATTAAGTCGCCCAGGAAACTTCTATGCTTCCACTAACTTGCTTGAAGTATACTCACTAAATGCTCAAATGTCAAGAAATTTTTTTAAGAGCGTAACTCATTTTACAACAACGGTTTGCGTGCCTCTACTTGCACTCCACTTCAACTGCGGCAGTTGAAGTGGTTTAGTTTTATTTACGAAACTCATCCATAAGCAGGATCGATTCGGCGATTTCTTTCATGGTTTTGCAGGAATCCATGGCCTTTTTGTGGATCAATTTATAGGCGGCATCTTCTGTCATTCCATTCATGCTCATAAGTATGCCTTTGGCCCGGTCGATCACCTTACGGGTTTCAAGGGCATCTTTTGCCTTGAGCGCATCCTCGACCAATTTGGTATTTTCAACGGCTGTTGCCGCCTGATTGGCAATGATCTGAAGCACATCTATTTCTTGTGGGCTGAATTTATGCGGCTTTTTTGTATACACGTTGATCACACCAATCGCTGTATCTTTTATGACCATAGGAACGGCAAGCAGCGAGGTTAAATTTTCTTTAACCGCAAGCTCTTTAAAGGCAAACTTCTCTTCTTCTTGTACATTTTCGATCGCAATAGGCTTTTTTGTCTTAAGCGCTTGACCGCTGACACTATCGTTTACCTTAATATTAGGCTTCTTTTTATATGTCACACTTAAACTTTGTGTGGCCATAATCGCCAACTCATTTTTCTTTTTATCATGCATCATAATCGAACATATTTGCGAATTAAGCATCTCGGCCGTCACAACCACAATCAGATTAAGGATTTCATCGAGATAATCTTCGGAAGTAACCGATTCGCTGACCTTTATAATGCTGTCAAACTGTAGCGCCTTTGTTTTGGTCTCTTCATACAGTTTGGCTGAACGAATAACGCCGCTGATTTGCTTGGCAATAAGCGTAATTAAATCAACCGTATTGTCCCCATAGGCATGTGCCTTTTTATGCTGAATATTAACAACCCCGATCGGCTTATGCTTATAAGTAACCGGAACTGACAGGATCGCTTCGTATTTATCTTCAGGTAAGACCTCGATCGCCTTAAAGCGTTCATCTTTATACGCATTTTTTTCAATCGCCACCGGCTCATTGTGGCTGACAACCCAACCTCCAATCCCTTCGCCTACCTCTAATATAACATTACCCAGTTCTTGTTTATGCGGTGTTTTGGAAGCCAAAAGCACGAGGTTTTGTTGATTATCGTCAAATAGATAGATGAAGACAGAATCGGCCTTGGTCATGTCCGTCATAACCTTGACCACATTATCTAATATGCTTTTAAGATCAAGCTCAGAGTTGGTGATCTCAACGACTTTGCGTAGAATCGCAATTTCTTGATCTTGGTCAATGTTAAGTTTCTTAGTTGAAGTTTTCATTTTTCAGAGTATACTACAAACCATGCAGATAATGCTAACTATTCTTTTCTTTGGACTTTGCTTAGCCGGAATGGCCTCCGGCCTTATTTTTGCCAAAAAAATCTTACGCAAAGGCTGCAGCGACGATCCAGACGCATGTAGATGCCGAAACGAAGGCAAAGATCCGTCTACTTGCGATAAGTAATAAACAAAAGAGCCTTAAGCTTTAAGCCCTAAGCCATAAAAAACTATGGCTTACAGCTTACGGCCTAAGGCTTTTATCAATTTACTCAGCAAACTACCCAAACGAATCAAACGCGATCATCTCTTCCGGCACGCCTAAATCATCCAGCATATTTTGTACCGCATCAATCATCATCGGCGGCCCGCAGAGATAATATTCTATCTCTTCCGGCTCTTCATGATTCTTTAAATAATTATCATACACCGCTTGATGAATGAACCCTGTTGGCCCATCCCAATTATCTTCAGGTAGCGCATCAGATAATGCCACATTATAAGAGAAGTTTGGAAATTCTTCAGCGATCTTCTTAAACTGATCATCATAAAACATCTCACGTTTGGAACGCGCACCATACCAGAAGCTGACCTTGCGGTCAGTCGTTTTAAGTGTGTGGAATAAATGAAAGATGTGGCTGCGCATCGGCGCCATACCGGCCCCACCGCCGATATACACCATCTCTTTTTTCGTATCTTTAATAAAGAACTCACCATACGGACCGCTAATGGTCACCTTGTCGCCCGGCTTCATATTAAACACATAAGACGAACATTTACCCGGCGGCAAACTCATGTCGCGTGGCGGAGGTGTTGCAATACGAATATTAAGCATAACAATGTTTCCTTCAGCAGGATGATTAGCCATTGAATATGCTCTAAAAACCGGTTCATCAATATCGCATTTTAAATCCCATAATTTATACTGATCCCAGTCCGGATGATATTCTTTTTCAATATCAAAATCTTTAAAATTAATTTTTTGTTCTGGCACATCAATTTGAATATATCCCCCAGCTTCAAAATTAAGATTTTGACCAGGAGGTAATTCTAATACAAGTTCTTTGATAAAAGTCGCAACGTTATGATTTGAACGCACCGTACATTCAAACTTTTGAATATTAAATATTTCTTCAGGTACATGAATCTTCATATCTTCACGCACCTTGACTTGGCAAGCTAGACGAACATTTTCTTTTTGCTCGCGGCGTGAAATAGCGCCAGTTTCCGTTGGAAGAATATCCCCGCCACCTTCCAAAACCTGACATTTACACATCGCGCATGTCCCCCCACCACCGCAAGCGGATGGAAGAAAGATATTTTTGGTCGATAATGCCGTAAGCAGTGACGCGCCCGCGCCAACATGAAGCGGCTCAGCCCCATCATTGATTGTAATCGCACAGTCGCTTTCCCCGATGACATTCTTCTTAACAAGAACGATCAATGCAACAAGCGCAAAGATAATTGTGCCAAAAGCGGCTGTACTCCAAATTAAATAATCTAACACTTATCTTCTCCTATAAAGAAATACCGGCAAAACACATAAAACCCATGGCCATAAGGCCTGTCACCATAAAAGTAATGCCCAAGCCTCTAAGCGGTTTTGGCACATTAGAATATTGCAATTTCGTACGAATAGCGGCAAGTGCCACAATCGCAAGTGCCCAGCCAATGCCGGACCCAAGACCAAAGACAACCGCTTCGCCAAAGGCATACGCGCGCTGTTCCATAAATAATGATCCACCTAAAATCGCGCAGTTAACCGCAATTAAGGGAAGAAAGACACCGAGCGATGAATAAAGCGCCGGCATAAATTTCTCGAGTATCATCTCAACAATTTGAACCATTGTCGCGATCGTCGCGATATAGGCAATGAATGTCAAAAAGCTTAAATCAATTGTCTTAAGCGATTCAATACCTGTCCATGCCCCCATCGCTCCTTCCGATAAAAAGAAATGAGTGATGGCCCAATTGAGCGGACATGTGATCGTCAAAACAAAAATAACCGCGAACCCTAAACCGACTGCGGTCTCTATTTTTTTAGAACATGCCAAAAACGTACACATCCCGAGGAAATAAGCTAAGAGAATGTTTTCAACAAAAATGGTTTTAACCGCTAAGCTTAAATAATGTTCCATCTTAAGCCTCCTCCGTATAACCGCTGAAGAAACGTTGAACCCAAATAATGCCACCGATTAAAAACAATGCACTTGGCGCAAGCACCATCATCCCACAATCAACATAACCCATATCATAGAAGGCTTGCGGAATAATTTTGTATCCTAAAAGTGTTCCAGAACCGAAAAGCTCACGCGGAACCGCAATAAGAATAAGAACAGCGCTATATCCTAACCCATTTCCTAACCCGTCCCAAAAAGACGGCAGCGGCCCATTAGCCATGGCAAATGCCTCGGCACGGCCCATAACAATACAATTGGTAATAATCAAACCAACAAAAACGCTCAGCTGTTTGCTTACATCAAACATATACGCTTTAAGCAATTGGTCCGCCAAAATAACAAGTGTCGCAATAACAGATAATTGAACAATAACACGAATCGAATCGGGAATATGATTGCGGATAATCGAAATAACAACATTCGATAACGCAAGAACTGCGGTCAGCGCCAAACACATAACCAATGCCGTTTTAAGCTGCACCGTTACCGCCAGCGCCGAGCAAATGCCCAATACCTGTAAAGTCACAGGATTACTGTCAAGCATCGCATCTTTAATATTTTTTCTGTCTTGTTTTGTTATGACTGCCATGATCGCCTCCTTTAAGACGAACTACTTCTGTCTAATTTTGCTAAAATACGGCTCGTACTTATCTAACTCATCAACGAGCATTTCGGTCACACCTTTCGATGTAATCGTCGCACCACTAATCCCATCTACATAATATTGCTTATCGCCTTCATTGGCAACGACATTATCAACAAAACCTTTCACAACGCTCACCGGCCTTAACTCGTTTTTCTTCAAGTCCCAGATCTTTTTGCCAACAAAGTTTTCCTGAAACCAATCTTTTTCAATCTCCGCCCCTAAACCGGGTGTCTCCCCATGCTCATAAAAAGTAATCCCACGTACTGTCATCGCATCCGGCTCGATGGAAAAGTAACCATACATCGTCGACCATAATCCTTGTCCAACAACCGGAAACGCGTAGGCCACAGCGCCTGAGTTTTCTTTATACACATAAAGCGGAAGGCTGCCATCACCCTCTTCAATATCTTCGACCGTCTTACCTTCTAATACTTGCCCATCCGTATTAAGAATAATCTCTTCAATCTTTTCATCATATGTATTTAAAATATCATCAATTGTCGCGCCGTCACCCAATGGTTCGCGCAGAGAAACAACCTTTAAAATATTTTTCTTTTTATCAAGGGCAACATTAAGCTGCTGCTTTGTCTTTAGGCTTTGGGAAACGAACGTCAAAATAAAGCTGCAGATCAAACAAACGATCAGTGCAAAACCGAATATATATTTAGCGGCATTCTTATCCACGCGCCGATCTCCTCTTGATTTGAGCCTGAACAACAAAATGATCGATCGTCGGCGCAAAGACGTTCATAAATAAAATCGCCAACATCACCCCTTCCGGATAAGCAGGGTTGACCATACGGATAAGCACAACCAAAGCACCGATGAGAATCCCGTAAATCCAGCGTCCAGCGTCTGTCGCCGACGATGAGACGGGGTCTGTCGCCATAAACACAGCACCAAAGGCAAAACCACCCATAATCAAATGCCACTGTGGTGGCAACGAAAAGAAGGCTAATGAATTTTCACCTTTAAATAACCCAAAGAAAAGACTCATTGCAACAAGTCCTATCACACATCCGGCCATAACACGCCAACTCGCTACTCTCGTAATAAGTAAAAACGCCAAGCCTAAAAGACAGGCGAGCGCGGACGTCTCACCAATTGATCCTGGAATAAATCCTAAAAAGACATCTTGAAATGTGTATCCTGCGTTTTGAATGGCTTCCACCGCATCCGTCCCGCGCTCCGCAATGGCAGCCACTGCAAGCGGTGTGGCCTTAGAAAATCCGTCGACTGCCGCCCAAACAGCATCACCCGACATCTGCGCCGGATAAGCAAAAAAGACAAACGCCCGCGCTGTCAGCGCCGGATTTAAAACATTGTATCCCGTTCCACCAAAAATCTCTTTTCCGATCACAACCCCAAAAGAAATCCCAACGGCGACTTGCCACAGTGGAATTGTCGGCGGGAGTGTCAACGCAAATAAAATACCGGTCACCAAAAACCCTTCATTGATCTCATGATTGCGGACAATCGCAAATAAACCTTCCCATAAACCGCCCACCGCATACGTTACAATAATAATAGGAAGCACTTTAAGGGCTCCGGCGCCAAAGCACGCTAAAACAGAATACTCGAGCCCCTCGGCAACAGACATTTGATAACCGACATTATACATCCCCATCAAAATACAAGGCGTCAGCGCAAGGACAACAAAGATCATCACACGCTTGATATCAACAGCGTCACGCACATGCGGTGCTTGTTTGGTCGTCTTCCCAGGGGTAAGCAAAAATGTATCTAAAGCATCAAATAAAGGAAACATTTTTTCTAGAGGTTTGCCTTTAGAAAAATACTTTTCTTCAATCTCTTTAGAAATTTTCGCGAACAAACTCATAATTAGCCTTCTTTTTGAATAACGTCCAGTCCTTGACGGATAATAGCGCCCACCTCTGTTTTCGAAGGACAGGCAAATGTACATAAAGCAAAATCTTCTTCATCCACTTCCAAAATGCCCATTGCTTCCGCCGATTCAATGTCATTGGCAATCACGGCCTTTAGCAGAAAATAGACCGGAATATCAAGAGGCACATACTTATCATACAAATGATTACACACAATAGCGCGCTCGCCGCCATTCGTGTCGGCATCAAGGGAATACTCTGCTCTTGGAACAAAAGCCGACGCATAGGTATTAGAAAGCGTATATAAATCAAATCCCGGAACCAACCACCCTAACAAGCGTCTATCTCCTCCCTCTGGAATAATGGTCACTTGTGAGTCGTAAAAGCAGACATATCCATCGGCACCAACACTTTTGCCTGATAACACACTCCCTGAAATGCATCTTTGTCCCATCAAATCGCTTCCTGCCGTTAAATCTTTAATCGACGCGCCTATTATTGTCTTGGCATAATATCTTTTTTCGACCCCTTCTCCTGTGACCGCGACATATTTTTCGACTGGATGCGTGCCTGTTAAAAGAAGTTGGCCGATGCGCACAACATCTTGCGCTTCGACATACCAAACCGTGTCGCCTTTTTCGATTTTATCGATATTGTAAATATGGGTGCTGACATTCCCTGCCGGATGTGGCCCGGAAAACCGGTGTGTAATTACATTTTGAGCTTCTGTCAGAACCTTGGATTTGGCGTCTGGTGCTGTACAAAGAAATACTTCCCCTTGTGTCAGTGTTTTAAGCGCATCAAGGCCTGCTTGAAATTCTTTCTCAAGCCCCTCAAGAACAACATCAACATCCATCGCGAGTGGATCAGTGTTAACGGCCCGAACAAATATACTTTTCGGCTCTGCTGATGTATCGGCAATGCAAGAAAACGGTCTTTGGCGCACAGCCGGCCAAAGACCGCCGGAAAGAAGAGCTTTGATCACATCACTTTTGGCTAAACGCGCAATTTCCTCAGCCCTAAACGTTGCAAAGGCCTCGGCATCCTGATTGCCATCGGTTTTGATCACAATTTCCATAAGGGCACGTTTCGCCCCACGGGTAATCGCCTCGACCGTGCCGCTGGCCGGGGATAAAAATGCTATATCTTCATTGGTTTTATCTATGAAAAGTTTTGAGCCGACTTTAACGCTGTCACCCACTTTGACCGCCAGGCGCGGTTTAATGCCGCGAAAGTCTTGTGGCTGAAGGGCAATTGTCGACGGGAAAGGAAGCTCGACAACTTCTTTGGCCGCTTGGCCTTTAATCTTTAGATCTTTACCTTTTTTAATCTGGAACTCTGCCATAAAGGTTTCTTCGATTAAATGAAAACTAAAAAATTAAATTCTTATTTAGAAAAGACGATGGTGAAAGAAATAACTTTACATTATTATACATGGATGTCAAGTCTCGTCTTTAAAAATAGGAATTATTTTAGATGGTGACTTGTGGCTTTAAAAGGCGTTTAGGATCGCATCGATATCCACATACTGCTTGACCAGGCGGGCGGCCTCAGCGATTTTGTCCTTATCTTTCTTTTGGATCTTACAGATCAAATTCTCCAGCTGCGCGGCCACTGTATATGTGTCTAGATCAGTCACAAGGATTGGAATTTCACTTTTTTTAAGCAAATCAATAATCTTTCGGTTAGGCATAAGGCCTCCGGTCAAAATAATGCCCGAAATATGGACACTTTCACCCCCTTTGACCAAATGCGAGCTAACCGCAAGCAAAATATTGTCTACCCGGTCCCCTGAAGTCAGAACAAGGGTGCCTCCAGTCAGATAGTGGATCATATTATGCGGTTCCATCGCCGCAACAATAGTGTTGGTGACTCTACGCGAGATAGCCTTTTTGCCGCATAGAATGGTTAGCCCGAGCCTGCGCATGACCTGCTCAATGGTTGGACTACTTAAAAGCGGTTGAACCGGGATAACTCCCAAGAGCTTAATGCCTTTATTCTTGAGGCCTCGTTTAAGCGATTTTTTTATACGTGCGTACTTATCATGCCGTACTTTGTTAATAACAACGCCAATGACCTCTACCCCCCGCAAATCAAAAAGGGCCTTATTGAGCATGATTTCATCAATGGCCTTGCCAATACCGCCTTCACTGACAATAATCGCCTTCGTCCCCAAGAGTGCTGCCACATCGGCATTCGAATGATCGATGACAGACCCAACACCGGCATGGCCGGTGCCTTCGACCACCATGACTGAATGGCCTTTTTTAAGATAGTGATAGGAATCTAAAATTTTCTTTTTAACTTTTTCATCATTCGGATTGAAAATATATTTTTCCGTCGCCCCGCGGCCGATTGTGACCGGGCTCATCTTGGCATATTCGCGGCTTGTTTTAAACACCTCGCCGATCAGATAAGAATCTTTATCGATATTAACCTTACCGACATTGACGACCTCTTGGCCGACCGGTTTTATGAATGATGTTTTAATCCGACGAGATTTAAGTGCCTTAAACAACCCTAAACACATAGTTGTTTTACCGGCGTTTTGATGAATGGAGGAAATGAAAATACTTTTAACAGGTGTGTCGGGCATCCCAAAGACCTTATGCTATCTTTATAACCCCAGCTTTTCTTTAAATAATGCAGGTATTTCGTCAGGAAAGTCAACGACTGTCGCGCCGGCATCTTCCAATATCGCACGCTTGGCCTCGGCCGTGCCGTCACCGGAAGAGATGATGGCCCCGGCATGACCCATGCGTTTGCCTTTAGGCGCTGTGCGCCCAGCAATAAAAGAGACGACCGGCTTAGTCACATGTTCTTTGATATATTTCGCCGCAATCTGTTCGTCCTCGCCACCAATTTCGCCAACCATCACAATCCCTTTTGTCTCGGGGTCATTTTGAAACATTTCAAGGACATCAATAAAGCGTGTTCCGATAATCGGATCACCGCCAATGCCCACACAACTCGTCTGTCCGATATCAGCCATTGTCAGATTATAGACAACTTCGTAGGTTAATGTGCCGCTGCGTGATACCACACCGATCGGACCCGGTTTGTGAATATGTCCCGGCATAATCCCAACCTTGCATTTGCCCGGCGATATAACGCCCGGACAATTAGGTCCGATAAGGCGAATATTCGTGCCTTCCATTTTTTTACGGACTTCCACCATATCTAAAACAGGCAAGCCTTCTGTAATACAAATGATTAATTCCATACCGGCCTCAATATCTTCAATCATCGCCGCTTTGGCAAATTTGGCCGGGACATAAATGATCGCGAGATTCGCGCCTGTTTTTTCACGTGCTTCGGCCACCGTATCGAAAACAGGAATGCCATGCACCTCTTGGCCACCCTTGCCGGGCGTTACGCCGGCCACCACATTGGTGCCATAAGCCTTCATCTGCTCGGCGTGAAAAGAACCATCACGGCCGGTAATCCCCTGAACAAGAACCTTTGTATTTTCGTTAACAAGTACACTCATAATCTAAATTATTTTAACCTACATACTATAATCTGTAATTCGAGGTTTTAGGTGTAAGGTTTTGGGTTTTAGTCGACTAACACCTAGCACCTAAAACCTAACACCCTTTGTTGTAGCCTATGCTACAACTATGCCTGCTTAAGCCTGCGACAAAGACACAACCTTCTCAACAGCTTCGCGCATGGTGGCATAGGTTTCCACACCATTTTGAGAAAGAAGCTCTTTGGCCTCTGTTTCATTTGTTCCGGTCAGCCTTACAACAAGCGGCACCGGAAGATCAATTTGATCGCGTGCTTGTAAAATACCTTTAGCAATATCATCACAACGCGTGATGCCGCCAAAAATATTAATCAAGATCGCTTTAATATCTTTATTGCGCAAAATAATGTTAAGCGCGTTTAAAACTTTCTCCGGGTTTGAGCTTCCCCCGACATCCAAAAAGTTAGCCGGGTTTCCTCCGGCAAGCTTGACAATATCCATTGTTGCCATGGCAAGTCCCGCGCCATTAACAATACACCCAACATTTCCCTCGAGCTTAACAAAACTTAAATTTTTCTCTTTGGCCTCCAACTCATCGGCATCTTCATAGGTCATATCACGCAGATCATTAAGCTCGGCATGACGTTCCAGCGCATTTTCATCAAAATTAATTTTGGCATCCGCCGCAAGCAGATTACCTTCACCGTCAATCACCAAAGGATTGATCTCGGCAATAGAGCAATCATTATCAAAGAAAACCTGAACAAGTTTTTGAAAAATGTCGGTGGCAATATCTTGATGCGTTTTATCATCAAAAATGCTTGTGATAAAACCTTGGAAGCGATCAAGGTCGAGAGTCCTCTCGCCTTGTAAATAATATTTTTTAATAGCGTCGGGATTGGTTTTGGCGACTTCTTCGATTTCCACGCCGCCTTCGGCGCTGGCAATAAGCACAACATCGTTTTTGCCGGGATCAACCGTGATGCCGATATAAAATTCTTTTTTGATATCAATCGCGCGGACAACAGCGACTTTCTCGACAGGGTAACCACCAATCTTAAGTTCACGGAGCTGGGCAAAAGTGGATATAAGCGTCTCTTTATCCTGCACAACCTTGATGCCGCCGGCCTTGCCTCGACCACCGACGAGCACCTGTGATTTAAGCACAACCGGATAGCCTGACTCCTCAGCAATGGCCACAGCTTCTTCCGCTTCAGAGGCTACTTTGCCGCTGGCAACCGGAATGCCGGCTTTCTTAAAAATTTCTATGGCTTGATATTCGTGGATTTTCATTATGAAAAATCATAACACACACAAAGCGTTTTCCAAGAAAAATGTATTAAAATAAAGCCACACGAACCTCGTAGGTTCGTGTGGCTTCTAAAGGGTTCGTAGGCTGAAGAGTGCTTTGGTTGAAATGGTGTGGGGTTTTCCCGCCTGAAGCTGATAGGTCTTCCCCTTAATGGTGATCGGTATCTTCGTCGATGGTTGAAGCGAAACCTGGCTAAGCGGTTCAGCGATGACACGAAGTGAATCTTTAGAAACAGTAACATCAAACCAGATATTCCGGTACCGGACGTGAAACCTGATCTCTTGCCAGTGTTGTGGAAGGTGCGGATCCAGACAAATCCTGTCTTCCATAATATGCAGTCCTGCAAAACTGCGTAGAAAAAGGTCAATTGTGCTTCCCATAACGCCAGCATGAATACCTTCTTGCGTTGTGCCGCCTTGCGTGTCATAAATATCACTTTTAAGTGCATCGACAAAATACTCCATGGACTGCTCGGTGTTTCCTATAAGTCCGGCGACATGCGCAAAGACAACGCGCGATAATGTCGACCCATGACTTGTACGTTTTAAATAGTAATCGAAATTTTTCTTAAAAATCGATTTTTTAAACGAATAGCCAAGTCTCTCCAACGCCTCTTTAAGCTCCTCGATATTTAGAACATAGAACAACATCAAAACATCGGCCTGCTTGGCAACCTTGTAACTATCAGGCGAAAGTCCTTCGGCCTTTAAGATCCTATCGATTCTGTGAATATCATCGTACTTACGTTTGTACTCATCCCAGTTAAGTTCTTCTAGTTCGCTGTATCCTTCAAACTGCTCAATAAAACCCTTCTCATCAATCGGTACAAACATATTATGGGAAATGTTACGCCAGCGGGCGATCTCTTCCTCATCAATCTCTGTCTTAATCAAAAGCGCTTCTTTGTCTTCATCGGATAAAATATCATCAATAATATGCAATGCCTTTTGTAAAACCCAAACAACCATCACATTGGTATAAGCATTGTTATTAATACCGCCCTCGGCCACGCCCGGATATTTTTCATGAAATTCGTCGGGACCCATCACCCCTTCGATCACATACTTTTTTTTCTTTTTATCGCGTTTAGCAATGCTGGACCAAAAATGCGCAATCTCCAAAATCATCTCAGCCCCATACCGGTCAAGAAAATCCCTGTCTCCCGTCGTGTAATAATAAGTCCAGACATTATAGGCAACCGCAAGGGAAACATGCCTTTGCAAACTGCTATAATCAGGACCCCATGTTCCCGACATAGGATTAAGATGAACAATTTGCGTAACTTCTTCTCCGGTCGATGCTGTCTGCCATGGATACATCGCTCCTTTGTAATTGTGCTGTTTGGCGTTTTCCTTGGCCGCCGGCAAGCGCCGGTAGCGATACATTAAAAGCGCACGGGTGATTTCCGGTGCACGTAAGTTATAAAACGGAAAGATATAAAGCTCATCCCAAAAGATATGGCCGCGATAAGCCTCTCCGTGCAGCCCGCGCACCGGCATGCCCGCATCAATATCTTCATTGTAAGTTGACGCTGATTGGAGTAGATGAAAAGCATGCAGGCGAAGCGTAAGTTGTACAAAATCATCCCCTTTAACCTCAACATCAAATTTTTTCCAAAGGGCCTTCCATTTGGCTTGATGCGGTTTATAGAGATGATCAAAACTTTCGATGGCGCTGACTGTTTCCTGGGCTTTATCACAATTGTTGGCAACCCCCTGATCACGCGATGTATAAATGCTTACTAACTTCTCGACGGAATAGCGCTCCCCTTGTGTGGCATTAATGGTAAAATCCTGCCATATTCTCTGCCGTCCATGCGTTAAGATAGACACTTTAGGAAAGATACGTTCGCCATTTTGATAAATAAGTGTGCGGATCGCCTCGGTGATTTCGATTTGGGATTGATTAGTCTTCATTTGCAGGAAAACACCGTCTTCACCAAATTCGCCATGCGATAAAGGCTCAAGATGCGTTGAGATAAGTTGTTTATAACGCTCAACGCCGGCGTTTATGATAAGACCATCGATGCCACTGCGAAAGGTTATCGGTTCGCTATAATTTTCAGGAGTTATAGTGCAACGCAAAGCACCGGCATGCGGATTGGCCATGCTGACAATACGATGATTTTCAATCAGTGTAATACGTCCTTTATTGTCCTGCCATCTAATCCGACGGGAAAGCATGCCTCTCTGCAAGTTAAGCTCAACCTTCCATGTCAAAATCTTACCGGCATTGCGTGTAAACCAAGAATCGTCGCCTATGCGAAAATTAAGCGCAAGCCAGTTAGGACAATTAACGAAGTCTTCATTATAAATTGTGCGTGAAGCAACTTCGGTTGGAAGAGTATTGTAGACACCGGCGATATACGTGCCGGGATAATGAACCTTTGTGGCAAAATTTTCCGGAGAAGCACCGCGCGTACCGAAATACCCATTCCCGAGTGTACATAAAGCTTCCCTTAGGTTTTCTTCTTCCGGATCAAATTTATTATATGTTAACTTCCAGGTATTCATTCGGATTTATTCTTTAATTAAAGGTGCTAGGTGTGAGGTTTTGGGTTTTAGTTGACTAACCCCTAACACCTAAAACCTAAGACCTTTTATCTATTAAAAACCTCAACACTTCTTTCACTTCGTCTGTATTTTTTACCAAAAAATCTGCATGCGATTCTCTTAAATTCTCAGCAACTAAAATGCCAAACCCTTTATCCTTTAAAATACGAAAGGCATCCTCGTCGGTAGTATCATCGCCAATATAGATCGCAATTTGATTGGAAGGTTCAAATTGAAGAACATCTAAAATCCACTCAACAGCTTTGCCTTTATCCCAATCAATTTTAGGGCGGACTTCAAAAACCCTTTTGCCGTAGGTTATTCGTAGTTGAGGATATTTTTGAACCACACCTTCCACTCTTTGTTTAAATTCATCAACATCATTGTCTGCAATCAATCGGTAATGTGCCGAAACAGTATACTTCACATCTTCAATCAGTGCGCCGTTAATATCACGCGTAAGATCTGAAAGTTCTTTAAAAACTTGCTCAATATTTGCCCTAGCTTGCTTGGCCTTTTCATTGATTGTGACATTTCCTTGAGAATCAATGATTTCAAATCCATGGCTTCCGGCATAAAATAAGTGATCGAGGCCAACCTTTTGTGATACATCGTCGGTTGCGCGTCCGCTGACAATCGCAACAGACTTATTTGCAGATAATTTATTAACTAGTTGCTTCGTATCCTCTGCAATAACTGCCAGATCAGGTGTGTCAACAATCGGCGTTAATGTCCCGTCATAGTCGAGAAAAGTAACAATCTCTTTGTTACCCATTAGAGCATTAACCTCATCGAGATTCTCAAAAAAATTTTTTATTTTTGCTTCTGACAAAACCATGCCTCTATCTTTTGTAAATTTGTTTCACTAAAGTCTTCAATAACAACATCGGCCCCGTTTTGCTTGAGCTCTTCGGCATTGTTTTCACGTGCAAGTCCGATCACAAGACCAAAGTTCCCATTTCGCCCGGCAGCAACACCAGAAGCCGCATCTTCTACCACAATCGACTCGCTTGGTTTGCAACCCATATTTTCCGCCGCCTTGATAAAAATATCCGGCGCCGGTTTGCCGTTTAAACCTAGCTCGGCCGAAACAACCCCATCGACACGCGTTTCGAAATTTTGATCCAAGCCGACTGCTTCAAGCACATATGCACAATTTTTGCTTGATGAGGCAACGCCAATATGGATATTATTTGCTTTTAGCTGTTCAATTAATTCAACAGTAGACGGATATATTTTAACGCCATCGCGCTCAAGGACTTCAACAAATTTTGTATTTTTCCTATTGCCAAGTCCGCATACGGTTTCAGCATCCTCATTATCGGCCGGATCACCAAAAGGAATGTCAATACCCCGCGATTCAAGAAAGCTCTTTACCCCGTCATAGCGGGGCTTGCCGTCAACATAGGGCAGATAATCATTTTCGTGGGTAAACTCTTTAAAGGGAATATTGTCGCGGGCCGCGACTTTTTGAAGATATTCATCAAACATGGCCTTCCAAGCCGCCGCATGGACAAGCGCTGTCTGGGTAATGACTCCATCTAAATCAAATACAACCGCTTTAAATGTAAGGTTTTGCGCACTCATAATGAGTACTCATTGTACATGCATTGGTAGGATAAGTCAAAAAACGACCGCCCCGCGCACCGGGTGCAGGAGCACCCGGTGCAAAAAACGGTTACCTTATATATAATGAAAGTGCGGTAAGGGTTTTGTAGCCGATTTTGCCGTCACTTTTAAGGTTGTGGTCCTTTTGGAAGGCAAGGAGCGCCTTTTTACTCCTTGGGCCAAACTTGCCGTCTATTTTCCCAACAGCATAACCGGCGTAAGACAGTGCTTCCTGGATTTTTTCAATATTAAGCTCGCCCTCGCCAATAAATCCATTGTCTTTAAATCGCTTTAGCGCATCCCATGTCTGATTATCAACAAACCGTGAGGGCTCGATACCATTATCCCGTTGAAACTTCTCTATCGAATTTCTTGTCCGTGTGCCCAAAACCCCGTCCGTTTTGCCCACATTATATCCGTAAATATTCAACAGCTTTTGTATTTCCTCGACCGTTGGATTGGGTTCAAACGGCATGGCCTCGCCTACCAATGTCTTCTCTTCGGCCCCTTGCTTATCTATCATACGATAAACAAAATCACACCCGGATAAAAAGGAGACAAGCGTGACTAATAAAATAGACAATATGTTTATTTTAGAAAACACCGAACGGATAAGTCTACCACATATTTTCTCTGATCCATTGATCAGCTTTATATATCCAGTTTTCTTTATATTCTTTGGAAGGCTCTTTGGAAGAAAATATATAGGTTGCGTCCTTTTTTAAGCCCTTGGCTGTTTCACAGGCTTGCAGAGGCAGTGTAAGAATTAATACAAATAAAATAGCCGCCGGGCGTTTCATTGAAACTCCTTTTATTTATGGCAGTGATTTTTTAAGACGTTCAACCACTCTTTTTTGCCCTAAGATGGCTGCAATGTGAAACAAGCTTGGGCCAACGGCCTTACCTGTCAAAGCAACCCTTAAGGGATGAATCAAGTCTGATGATTTTAATTGTAGCGCAGTTACTTTTTCTTTAAAAGTTTTTTCCACATTTTCTGCCGAAAACGTCTCAACCCCTTCAAAGGAATCTGTAAGTTGAGAAAAGACATCTTTTAATTTGGTGACAAGATGTTTTTGGGCAGCATCCTGATCGACTTCATAATTATCTGTAAAGAAAAAGTCGGTCCATTCCAAAAAGTCATTTAGGGTTGAAATTCTTCCTTTATAAAGATCAACAATTTTACCCAACCAATCATTATCGGTATCATCATCAATAAATCCTTTACTCTTCAATCTTTCCTCAAGCAACTCTATTACCTGATCAACGCTTTTCTGTTTGAGGTATTCAGAATTAACCCAATTTAGTTTATCCATAGAAAAAATCGCGGCAGAATTATTCACCTTTTTTATAGAAAACTTTTTAATCGCATTTTCGATTGTTATAATTTCCTGATTATTGCCCGGCGACCAGCCCAGAAGCATTAAATAATTATCCAATGCATCGGGTAAATATCCTTTAAGTTTATAATCACTGACCGCAACCGCCCCGAATCTTTTGGATAGACGCGATCCATCCTCCCCCATAATAAGTGGAAGATGCGCGTATTTAGGCGGTTTAAGTCCGAGTGCTTGATAAATCAGAATTTGTTTAGGGGTGTTGGAAATGTGATCCTCTCCGCGGATAACATGCGTTATTTCCATAAGCGCATCATCAATCGCACAACAAAAACTGTAAGCCGGCGAACCATCACTTTTGATAAGCACTTCATCTTTGAGTTGCGTATTGCCTTCTTTATCTAATACCGGTTTATTATTTTCATCACGTAAAATAAAATTGGATGTGTCGAAGGTGATTTCTCCCCGGATAATATCATATATTTTTATTTCTTCAGAGTTAACTTTAAGCAAGACAGCCTCACCATCTTTATAGGCCTTACCTTCATTTATTAACTTCTCTGCATATTCTTTATACAAATCAAATCGATCAGTCTGATAATAGAGTTCGTCCCAATCCATGCCGAGCCATTTCATGCTGCTGAGGATTTCTTCCTCATACTCTTTTTTGGAACGCACGCGGTCGGTATCTTCTATCCGCAGGACAAACACACCTTTTTGCGCGCGTGCATACAAATAATTGAACAAGGCGGTTCGCGCACCCCCTATATGAAGAAATCCTGTTGGGCTTGGCGCAAATCTTGCTTTAACCATGAAAATTTAAAAGGGGGGTTATGTATAAGGAACTTCTTTATTATTTTTGACTAGGCGTTTAACAATAACACTTAGGCGCTCCCGGTCTTCATCGCCCAGTGCGTTAAACTCAATGCCAACGTCGTAATAGAGCGGCTTTTTCTTTTCATCCATTTTACGCTGGACGTTCCAGACAACTTTACCAGTACACTTAATATGAGATCCGAGATCAAGTAAATCAAGTTCAAGCTCAACGGTGGAAAACATTTTTATGTTTTTTTTCAAAATAACACATACGCCACCTACACCGACATTTTCAGTGTGTGTTAAAAGAACGTCGGGATCCTTGCTGTCCTTTTTTAGAACAACCAAACAAGGATAATTGACGCGCGGAAACTTTCTGCGATTTAATCCATCCCATCTGGACATATTAACCCTTTCACTTGTAAAGCTGACATATTTCCTTCAAATTATAATATAGCCCTATAACGACCTCAAGAAGTTTCAGAAGAAATAAATTTTTCCTGAATTCGTTTAATCGCTTTTGCGTGTCCGGTCTTTGGATCGAGTTTTACCACAACCCCCGATAAGGTTCCGTCCCCTTGCGCCACCTTAAACCTTTTCGGCATGCTGGTTAAAAAACGGTCAATTATATTAACCTTATTTTGTCCTATAACAGAATCATACGGGCCTGTCATGCCGAGATCGGTTATATACGCTGTACCTTCAGATAATATTTTCTCATCAGCCGTTTGAATATGGGTGTGCGTGCCGTATAAAGCGGTGACCTTACCATCGGCAAAATGTCCGATCGCAACCTTTTCACTGGTCGTCTCTGCATGCATATCAACAAATATAATAGGCGTTTCTTTTGTAATTTCCTTGACCGCTTTTTCGAGAACCCTAAACGGGCATTCAACCTGATAGCGCATAAAAACGCGGCCTAACAGGTTAACGACACCTACTTTTACGCCCTTATCGGTTTCTTTGATGCAGTAACCAACTCCTGGTGTGCCTTCGGGAAAGTTTAAAGGCCTGATAACATCCGTGGATTCATCAAGGTAGGTTTCGAGTTCTTTTTGATCCCAAACATGATCACCTAAGGTCAAAACGTCACAACCAAGCTTAAAAAGTTGCTTGGCAATGCGTGGGGTAAGCCCGGATCCGCCGGCGGAATTCTCGGCATTAACGATCGTGAAATCAATGTTTTCCCGTCTTTTGATATCATCTAAAAGCCCGCCTAATGCATCGCGCCCCGGCTTTCCCACAATATCTCCAATACACAGTACGTTCATCGCAAACCCTACTTGGCGTATTCAACCGCTCTTTTTTCACGAAGCACAACCACCTTAATCTGACCGGGGTACTCCATTTCTTCTTCGACTTTTTTACGGATGTCTCTTGCCAAAACAAGTGACTCATCATCATTGATTTTTTCAGGATCAACCAATATGCGGATTTCACGACCGGCTTGAAGAGCGAATGTTTTGCTCACGCCCTTAAAAGAATTGGCAATGCGCTCCAAGTTCTCAAGACGTTTAACATACGTTTCAAGTGTCTCAGCACGCGCGCCCGGACGGGCAGCACTAATGGCATCCGCTGCTTGCACCAAAACACCATAAATGGTGTGGCACTCAACCTCATCATGATGAGATTCAACGGCATTGGCCACTTCTTCTTTTTCGCCATACTTTCTGGAAAGATTCCCTCCGACGATCGCATGCGTCCCTTCTTCTACATCCTGACTAACAACTTTTCCTATGTCATGCAGAAGACCTGCCCGCATCGCAAGTTTGGCATCAAGCCCTAATTGAGATGCCATGGCACCACAAAGCATAGCCACTTCTTTGGTATGCTGCAGACCATTTTGTCCATAACTTGTTCTAAACTTAAGTTTCCCGACAAGCTTAAGTAGTTCAACATGCATGCCATGAATACTTAGGTCAAAAGCAACTTTCTCGCCTTCTTCTTTAATGACATTTTCCATTTCCTTCTTTGCCTTTTCCACAACCTCTTCAATGCGCCCAGGGTGAATGCGGCCATCTGCAATTAAGCTTTCGAGTGCAATACGTGCAATTTCTCGCCTATAAATATCAAACCCGGAAACGGTCACCGCCTCCGGTGTATCGTCAATAATAATATCAACCCCGGCCGCCGCTTCAAGGGCACGGATATTTCGCCCCTCACGCCCGATAATACGCCCTTTCATCTCATCATTAGGAAGCATGACAACGGTCACAGTTGTCGCCGCTGTATGCTCTGAGGCGCATCTTTGAATAGCATTTGAAATAACATTTTGTGCCGACTTGCTCACATTCTCATTGATTTCCTGTTCCATATTGCGTATACGCACTGCTTTTTCGGAAACCAGCTCATCATCGATTCTTTTAAGAAGGAGTTTTTTCGCATCGTGCTCAGACATGCGCGAAATGGTAAGGAGTTTTTCCTTCTCTTCTTTAAGGACTTTATCTAGATCTTCATTTTTACCTTGAATATCTGATTCTTTTTGTTGTACATCTTTGAGGCGTTCTTCAACGTCTTTTTCCTTTTTTTCCAGAATATCGACGCGTTTTTCCATATTTTCTTCTTTTTGAACAACTCTTTTTTCTATCGCTAAGAGTTCATCCCGTCGATCTTTTGTCTCGGTCTCAAACTCCTGGCGAAGCTTGAGCATCATATCTTTACCTTGCAGCTCGACTTCTTTCTTTAGATTGGTGGTTTCTTTTTCCGCTGAGGCCAATAGCGTCTTTGCTCTCTGTTCTGCATCATGCAATTTTTTCCCGGCAAAAAACCAGCGTAGGAGGTAGCCGGAAAAAAACATAACCATCGCAGATACAGAATACACCAAACTTTGCGTATATATATCAAGTTCTTCGAACATGATTATCTCCTTTTGTATGATTACCCTTTAAGAAAAGAAGAATTAATTGGTTATAACTGTGGAAAGACGCGCATCATGGGGCTCAATAAACGTAAGTTCATCAAACATTTGAAAATCATAGGCAAGACCAATGGTAGACACTTCATCCCCTATGCTATTGAGCAAACGGTCATAGAAACCGCCGCCACGGCCAAGTCTGTTGTTTTGTTTATCAAAGGCAAGACCAGGGACAATAATAACAGTTTCATTGTTATCAATTTCCATTTCAAGTGACTGGTCTGTGGATGGCTCTTTGATTCCAAATGAACCTTCTTGGCAATCATCTATACTACAACCTAAGCGCATAGGAATTATACAATTGTTTGTTTTATCTACCTTTGGCAGTCCAATTTTTTTGCCTAACATTTCCGCTTCTTTAATCATAGGAAATGTGTCGACCTCCCCATCAAATGATGCATAAAAAAGCACTTGCCGGGCTTTTTGAAATGCAGGCATTTCATATAACTTTGCGGCAATGTTGGTGCTTTTACTGATTCTTTCCGATTCTTCCTGATTTCGTATAAGGGTTAAAACCCTGTTGCGAAGGGTTTGTTTATTGTTAATTTCCACTTAAGTACCTAATCAACGCATCGGCTTTCCGGCCGACTGCCTATTCTAGCATTGATGATAATTTTTGACAACTTCCTTATATTTCATTCCCGCTTATGCGGTCGAGTAAACAAATAGGTGAACCTGACACCCAAGTGGGAAGCGTCCCCTAAAGGCCCTCAGGCCAAAGGTGGGCCGCCTTGCAGATCCGGATAAGCCGGATGGCATTTCTCCCTATAATAATGCATTGGTTCTCTAGATATAATTACTCTAACCAGCACAGCAGGAATATTATCTTAAAACAGCATGAAATTCTTCCATAATAGAAGAAAGTATTTTTTCGTGCACTTTATTAACTTCTTCTTCTGTTAATGTGCGTTTTTTATCCTGATAGGTCAATGAAAAAACAAGACCTCTTTGATCATTAGCAATTTTTTCCCCTAAATACTCTTCTTTAAAATAGATGTCGCTTAAAATCGGCTTGCCAAGTTGTCGCACTAAATTTTCTATTTTTCCGAAATCTTGATCTTTTTTAACCGCAATGCTGACATCGCGCACAACAGCCGGATACTCTGCAATGGCATCATACCCATTTTTCTTAAGACCACACATATATACTTGCTCCATGCTTATTTCGCAAAAATACACATCGGCCTCCTTTATTCCAAACGTACGCAAAACATCGCCATCAACTTTTCCTATGTGTCCAATAACCTTTGCTGATAAATGAATCGTTGCACTTTGACCTTTTTCATAAAAACTATTTTCCGTAGATACAAACGTAATTCCTTTGCCCAAATCCATGCATTCTAAAGCTTGTGTTAAAGCCCCTTTTAAATCATAAAAATCTACCGGTCTATTGCTTGCCGGGCGCCAGTCGGAAACATTGGTTCCCGTCATTAAAATAGCTAGTGTTTCTTCTTCTGCCTTAGGTGTGTACACTTTTCCTATTTCAAATATTTTTATATTTTTTTGCCCCCGATTAATATTAGTCGCGGCCACGGAAAGAAAACTTGGCAAAATCGACGGGCGCATTAGTTCTTGTTCTTTCGTCAGAGGATTAATAACGCGAAGTTGTTTTTTATCTATTTGTCCTGTTTGCCCGACCAAGTCTGCGTTATACATGGCATAGGTGACTGTTTCATCCAAACCTTCAGAAAGCAGCCGGTCTATCACTCTATTACGAATGGGCCGTCTTGGTTCTGAAGGAATATTGCAAGATAAAATCGGAGGTAAACTTATAGGAATATTATCAAAGCCTATAATGCGCGCAATCTCCTCGATAAGATCAACCTCTCTTAAAATGTCTTGTCTAAAATGCGGTGATGCCACCTTAAGTTGCTTGGCAGCTTCGGAAACGGAAAATCCCAATTTTTTAAGTCCGGTTTTTATTTGTGCCTTGGTTGCCTTTGTTCCTAAATAATTATTTATCTGCTCAACGCTGAGTTTAACACTATTTCCTTTTTGTTGTGTTTTACTTATTTTGGCATCTTTGTATTTTGAAATTTTCCCGCCGGCATTTTCTAAAATGAGTTGTGTCGCCCGTTTGGATCCGTATTCAACGCCTTGATAGGCAACGCTTCTTTCAAAACGATAAGATGAATCACTCGACAGCCCTAACTT
Organism: Candidatus Omnitrophota bacterium; assembly: GCA_028280285.1. Lineage (GTDB taxonomy): Bacteria > Omnitrophota > Gorgyraeia > Zapsychrales > Zapsychraceae > JANQNA01. Next base: position 46,397 of record JANQMA010000001.1, read on the forward strand.
ACGTGATGTCTGGCGAATAAGAATCTGGTCAAAGTGTGCACTTTCAAGTAAAATGTTTTTAGTTGTCGCCGTTACTTCGGTTGCCGCGCCTCCCATAATCCCGGCAATGGCCACAGGTTTTTTGGCATCAGCAATGACAAGAATACTTTCATCGAGCTTGCGTTCAACGCCGTCAAGGGTCACAATTGTTTCGCCTTTTTTAGCACGGCGCACAATAATCTTCCCCCCTTCAAGCTTATCGTAATCAAACGCATGCAGCGGCTGCCCGTTCTCCATTAAGGAATAGTTCGTTATATCGACGAGGTTATTGATCGGTCTAAGGCCTATACTCGCAATCGCCTCTTTCATCCAAGCTGGAGCGCTCTTGACATTAACCCCCTCAATAACAGTGCCTATATAACGCGTGCAGCCTTTGGTATCTTTAATCACAATATTGCAATTTGCTTTTTGCGTGGCTGTCTTTTTTACCTTTGGCAAAGTAAGCGGCTTATTGAGTATCGCCGAAATCTCACGGGCGATACCAATCATATTCAAACAGTCTGGACGGTTGGGCGTGATTTCTAGTTCAAGCACACAATCTTTGTTGGCCGAGACAACTTCCTCGACTTCAAGGCCCGCCATAGTCAATTTATGGACGAGTTGCTTGACGGAAATCCCGGGCTTAACGTAATTTTTAATCCAATTAAGTGATATTTTCATAGCATAAAATAAACGATAACAGTGATAGAGTGATATTTATAAGTGAAACGATAATTGGTGGTAGAGTGATAATAATATCACTTTACCACTCTATCACTACTATCACTTATATCGATAAACCTCTATCGACTTCTTCTCTAAAATTGTCGCAAGAACCGTACATCATTTTCATAAAATGTCCGGATATCTTTAATCCCATATTTACACATAGCAATCCGCTCGACCCCAAGCCCAAACGCAAGGCCGGTATACTCGCCATCTTTATAGCCGGCTGCCTTAAACACATTGGGATGAACCATGCCACAGCCCATGATTTCGAGCCAATCTTTTTTGCCGCCCTTCCATGAAATATCCACCTCGGCCGACGGTTCGGTGAAAGGAAAGAAGTGTGGACGGAAACGCATCTTAATATCATCAGAAAATAAACGCTTAAGAAATACTTCGAGCAGTCCTTTAAGATCAGAAAATTTAATATTCTTATCCACAACAAGGCCTTCTATCTGATGAAACATAAACGAATGGCTGGCATCCACGGCATCCGGGCGAAAAACCTTGCCCGGAACAAGAACCGCCATCGGTGGCTTGTACTTTTGCATGATCCGCACCTGCGCCGGAGATGTTTGACTGCGCAAAAGCATGTTTTGCCCGGCATTGGTCTTATTTTTCATATCAACATAAAATGTGTCAAACCCATCGCGCGAAGGATGATCTTTCGGAATATTTAACGCATCAAAGTTATAAAACTCCGATTCTATTTCCGGCCCTTCTTGAACAGAAAACCCCATCTTTTCAAAAATATCGCAGATTTCTTCAATGGTTTGTGTGATTAAATGTTTGTGTCCGGTCGAACGTGAAACGCCGGGAAGCGTTACATCAAGCTCTTTAATAGAGGAAGCCTTTTTGGTTTTTTTGATTTGATCTCTTTCACCGTCAATAAGGCCGGTAATTCTTGTCTTTAAAATATTGATATTTTTACCCAAGGCGGGCTTTTCTTCTTTGGAGGCCGTGGCAAGGGCCGCATACATATCGGCAAGTAACCCTTTGCGTCCTAAATACTTTATACGGAAAGCCTCTAAGTCCTTATCAGAGGCAACTGCACGGAGCTCCTCTTCTGCCTTTTGTGTAATTTGATCAAAATCCCAATTCATAATTATCTTTCTTACCGGCGCATTATAACACCGATCACGGGCCTATCAAAGCCCTACCTTTTCCAGCTCGAGAAAATAAAGAGCATAAGAAAAGAATAAAGCTCCAAACGTCCGGCGAGCATTAAAAATATAAGCAACCATTTCCCCGGCATAGAAACCCAGGCAAAGTTCTTTGTTGCTCCTATAGCATCCAAGCCCGGACCAATATTGCTCAGAGCCGAAATGGAAGCACTTGTTGCCGTTTCTAAACTACAGCCTTCAATGGCTAAAAATAAAATGGCTCCAATAAAAAACAAAAAGATAAAAATCGCAAAATAAGTCAGCACCGTTGAAACAACTTTTTCGGTAATGGCCTTATCGCTGATGCGTATCGGCATAACCGCGTTCGGCAGTGCTGCCTGAAAAACGGAGCGAAAAGAAATCTTAACCGCCAAAAGCATGCGGATGATTTTCATGCCGCCTGCGGTCGATCCACCACACCCGCCAACAACCATCATCAACAGCATTAAAAAACGCAACGTGTTAGGCCACATATCAAAATCGGCGGTTGTAAAACCGGTTGTTGTTAAAATAGAAACAACCTGAAAAACGCTTTCCCGTAAAGGCGCAACAGAGTAGTGTGTTGCATGAAGAATAACGCCGAACACCGCAATCAACAAAATAGTGGCCAATAAATAAACAATAAACTCTTCGTTTTTAAAATATTTGTTCGGTTTGCCGCGAATCGCTTGAAAATGCAGTGCAAAATTAATCCCTGCCAAAAACATAAAAACAATTGTCACCCATTGAATAAACGGACTAAACGCTCCCATGCTCGCATTGTGTGTCGAAAAACCTCCCGTCGACATTGTGGCGAATGTATGGCAAAGCGCTTCGAATACATCCATCCCTCCCGCCATAAACAGTGCAGCCAATAAAAGCGAAAGAGAAAGATAAATGATCCATAAATTTTTAGCCGTCTCTTTAACACGTGGCTCGGACCGTTCAATGTTAAGCCCTGGAGCCTCGGCTTTATAAAGCTGAAAACCGCTTACTCCGAGGGCCGGTAGAATTGCCACATAAAGAACAATGATCCCCATGCCACCAATCCATTGCGTCAGACTTCGCCAAAATAAAATGCCACGCGGCAATACTTCAACGTCAGTAAAAATGGTCGCTCCTGTTGTCGTAAAGCCACTTACCGTTTCAAAAAATGCGTCTGTAAAGTGCGGTACAACCCCGCTTAAATATAAAGGAAGCGCTCCGAATAAAGAAAGAAAAACCCACGATAGGCCAACAATAGCCAACCCATCTTTCACGCTTACCTTTATTTTTTTGTTAATCCTGACTGAAAAAATAGCGATCAAAGAGACAAAAAAACCAAGACAAATGGTCTCGACAAACGCATTAACTTCCCGACTGTTGGGATTATCATAAAGGGCCCAGCCAAGCGGAATGAGCATCACAAAACAAACAATTAAAAGGATCCGCGAAATTATATTAAAAACAAACCGTTTATGCATAAGACATTACTTAGTAAAAACCTGCTGGACTTTCTTTTGCGCCTCTTGTTGACAAAAAACAACCACTTTCTCCCCGGGCTTGATATGTGTATCTCCGTTCGCCAAATGAATTTCATTCGCCGAATAAACCGCGCCAACAATTGCCCCTTTGGGAAATTTAATATCTTTGAGTGGGTGTTTGGTAACTGCTGCCCCTTCTTCGGCGACAAGTTCAAGCGCTTCAGCGTCACTTTCTGTCAGCTTGACAATAGCCCGGATATTTTTACCTCTGACAAGTTGTAATATATGTTCAGCCGCCAAATAATGCGGATTAATAATCGCGTCAATAACCAGTGTATTAGCAATGCTCAAATAATCCGGCTGTTGCGTCATAATAATTGTCTGACGGGCGCCCATATTTTTGGCCAGAACAGAGCTAATTAAATTGGCATGATCATTATTCGATGTGGCAATAAAAACATCGGCAGCATCAATACCTGATTCGGTTAAAATTTCAGCGTCCGACGCCGACCCATTAATCACCACCGCATGATCCAGCTCCTCGGCAATTTTGGAAGCCTTATCTGAATCTTCTTCTAAGATAACAACATTCTTAACTTTATCCGCCAGCTCCATCGCCACATGAAGCCCGGTAAATGTCGCTCCATAAATAACAACCTTTTTGGGCATCTTAATATCGGGATCAACAAAGGTAAGGAATTCTGCCATCGAGTAGGCCGGAAGCAAAACATAGATGTGATCATTTTCCTCGATAACTGTGTCACCGCGTGGGATGATAACATTATCTTGCCTGACAACAGAAACGACCAGAAAAGGCCAGGGAAAATCTTCTTCGCCGAGTTCAAACACCTTTGCGCCATTAAGCGGTGAATCTTTTTTAATATCAAAACCGCGCAGCAAAATTTTTCCGTCGGCAAAATCAGCTACTTCTGTTGCCCCCGGGGTTTGAACTGTTTTAGCAATTGTCTCCGCCGCCACAAGCTCGGGATTGATCACCTCATTAACACCAAACTTATGATATCCGGAATCAACTAATGTGTCTCTTAACGCTGTGCTGCGTACGCGTGCAATACATCTCTTCGCGCCATAAAATTCCGCAAGCGAGCAGACAACCAGATTAACTTCATCTGACGTTGTTACGGCTAAAACTAAATCTGCCTTTTCAACGCCTGCCTGCTTAAGTGTTTTAGGATCAGAGCCTGATCCCTTAACCATTTTAACATCAAGCTTATCAATATATTGACTGATCCTTTCCTGATTATTTTCGACCAGATAAACCTCATGATCTTCAGCAGAAAGTGATTTAGAAAGGTTGCGTCCGATCCGCCCGGCTCCCACAATAACTATAAGCATTTTTGTCCTCGAATAGCAATTAAGGGGACATATTATTTCAATTAAGGGGACACAATACTTAATTCAATTACGAATTAAGTATTGTGTCCCCTTAATTGCTTTGTCCCCTTAATTGATTTATTTATTGTCCGCTAATCATTATGCGGTTGTTTTTTTGTCTGCAGCAGCTTTTTTTGGTTTCGATTCTGCCCCTTGTGCTACCTTAACCAGCTCTTTAAACGCATCCGGCGATGAAATAGCAAGTTCTGAAAGCACCTTACGGTTAACTTCGACATTTGCATCATCCAGACCTTTAATAAAACGGCTGTAATTAATGCCGTTTTCTTGGCACGCTGCGCTAATACGCACAATCCATAGACGTCTGAATTCACGTTTGCGCACCTTACGGTCACGATATTCATAGGTCATGCCTTTGATAACAGACTTAATCGCTTGACGGTAGTTTGTGCTACGCTTGCCAAACTGTCCGCTGGCGGCTTTAAGCACTTTTTTACGACGCGTCTTAGCTGCTATTGTTCCTCTAACTCTAACCATAAGGCAATAGCCTCCTTATTCTTTTTGCTTCACATTCCGATAAATATGAGCTCTTACGTAACTTGCGTTTCGTCTTACGAGACATTTTACCAAGAATGTGTCCCCGATTGGCGCTGCGTTTTTTGATCTTTCCGCTTTTGGTGATCTTGAAACGTTTCGCCGCTGATTTATTTGTTTTTAACTTCGGCATTTTAAGCTCCCTTTTTGGCTAATCATTCTTCGCACGTGTATTCATGCGCTCAGCTCACCTCAATCAGGCCCCTACAACCTTTGAGAAAAGCATTTTATTCTTTTGCTTCGGGCTCTTCTGGTTTTTTCTTAACTATCTTTTCTGACACAGGATTAAAAAGAACAAACATGGTCCGTCCTTCTTGAGACGGCGCTTTATCAGGAATGCCTATTCCTTCTAAATCCTTTATCATTTTTTCTAAAACTTTACGTCCGAGCTCACGATGCATCATTTCGCGGCCACGGAACATTAAATTAACTTTAAGCTTATCTTTCTTCTCTAAAAAGGCAATGGCCTGCTTTAATTTTATCTGATAATCGCCATCACCGATACGCGGCTTAAGGCGAATTTGTTTTAGTTGTGAAACATGTTGATTCTTTTTTATACGTCTTTCTTTTTTCTCTTGATCATATTTATATTTACTATAATCCATTATGCGGCAAACAGGTGGTTTTGCCGTCGGTGCTATTTCAACCAAATCAAGTTCATGCTCTTGTGCTAAATCGAGTGCGCGCTTTAACACTACTACACCTAACTGCTCTGCATCCGGGCCGATAACCCTCACTTCCGCCGCTTTAATACGATCATTAATACGTGTAAACTTTTGAATAATGCCACCTCCTATTAGGATTTATTATTAATTTCTTCGGTGATTTTCGTTTTAAACACCTCAACGTTCATCGCACCTAGATCACCTTCATCGTAATGTCTTACAGCAACCGCGCCATCTTTAGCCTCCTGGTCACCAATAACCAAAATATACGGCACTTTTTGAACCGTGGCTTCACGAATACGCTTCCCAAGGCTCTCATTTCTGCTGTCAATTATAGCGCGTATATCCTGTGTTTGTAAATCTTCTTTTACCTGCTCAGCATACGCCGCATGTTTATCCGCAATCGGTATAATTTTCACCTGTGTCGGCGCAAGCCACACAGGAAATGCTCCAGCATAATGCTCAATAAGTGTCCCAAAGAAGCGTTCAACGCTGCCGAGTATAGCACGATGGATCATAATGGGTTGCCTTGGTTGTCCGTCTTCGGCCACATAGGACATATCAAATCTCTTTGGCAGAGAAAAGTCGCATTGTATCGTTGCGCATTGCCATTCCCGGTTCAAAGCATCTCTCAACTTAATATCAATTTTCGGACCGTAAAATGCCCCGTCACCTTCATTTATTTCATACGCAATTTCTTTATCCTTTAAAGCATCCTTCAAAGCTTTTGTTGCCATTTCCCAATCTTCATCAGATCCAATGTATTTTTCAGGTTTTGTGCTCAGTTCAATCGCAATATCTTTAAAACCAAAATCATTCATCACATCATACATAAAATCTATCATATCCATAACTTCTGTTTTAACCTGATCTTCGCGGCAAAACACATGCCCATCATCTTGTGTAAATCCTCTTACGCGTAAAAGTCCGTGCAAAACGCCGGCTTTTTCTTGACGATAAACCGTTCCAAGTTCTGCATAACGAATTGGTAAATCACGGTAGGAACGTATCTTCGATTTATAGATCATGATATGCCCCGGGCAATTCATCGGCTTAACCGCATACTGCTCGCCGTCAATATCGAGCCAATACATATTTTCCTTATAATTTTCCGCGTGCCCGCTAATCTCCCAAAGATTGCCTTTCAAAATATGTGGCGTAACAACTAAGTCATACCCGCGCTTAATATTTTGATTTTCAATATATTCTTCGATCAGCTTTCTTAATATTGCTCCTGCGGGATGGAAAAACACAAGCCCTGCGCCGGCCTCATTATGATAAAAATCAAACAACCCCAACTGTGGTCCAAGTTTACGGTGATCGCGTTTTTTTGCTTCTTCAAGCATTGTCAAATGCTCGTCGAGCTCTTCTTTAGAGAAAAAGGCTGTTCCATAAATTCTCTGCAGTTGTGCCTTGGATTCATCGCCGCGCCAATAGCTGCCGGCAACGGATAAAAGTTTAAACGCCTTTATCTCGCCCGCGTTGTCAACGTGCGGTCCTTTACACAGATCCATCCATTCATCGCCCGTATGATAAATCGATACTTCTGCATCTTCTAAATTTTCAATGAGCTCTACTTTAAATTCTTCGCCTTTGCTTTTAAAAAAATCAATGGCTTCGGCTTTTTTCATTGAACTCTGCGTGAAAGCAGGTTTACGTTCAATGATCTTCTTCATGCGCTTTTCGATTTTACGCAAATCCGTATCTGTAAACGGTTCGTCTTTTTGAAAATCATAATAAAACCCGTCTTCAATCGCCGGACCGATTGTTACCTTAGTCTCAGGCCAAAGCTCCTGCACGGCCTGCGCCATAATATGCGCACAACTGTGTCTTAACTTATCAATGTCTCTTGAGTAGTCCATAAATGAGCTCCAAACTCAGCCCTTCTCAAACCTTTTTATAGAAGACTAGCTGGTGGACCCGACAAGATTCGAACTTGTGACCCCTACCATGTCAAGGTAGTACTCTAACCAACTGAGCTACGGGTCCAGATAACTATTACCTAACGTCTAAAATGGGCGAGGTGGGACTTGAACCCACACGACCTTGCGGCCACAAGATTTTAAGTCTTGCGTGTCTACCAATTCCACCACCCGCCCCTACATCTTTTAAACCTGGAGGCGACGATCGGAATCGAACCGATGAATAAAGGCTTTGCAGGCCTCCGCCTTACCACTTGGCTACGTCGCCATAAAATAAAAGAACAATTAATTAAGTACTTTACAGGCGGCCTCAACAATATCGTCAACCTCGACCAAATGCCCCGTCCCGTAATCACCGCACGCAAGCTCGCCTTCAATCGGATCAATAAAAGTCATGCCGGCCGACTTAAGCTTATCCTTATTTTCCCGAAAAAATTTATTATTGTACATCTGTGTATTCATCGCCGGCGCCAGGACAATAGGTGCCTTTGTCGCCATGACAATGCAACTTAACAAATCATCGGCCAAACCATTGGCAATCTTTCCGACAATGTTGGCTGTCGCCGGTGCAATTAGAACTAAGTCAGCATCGCGTGCCAAATCAATATGCGGCATCTCTCCTGCCGGAGAACCATCATCAAATAATTCTGTAAAAACCTCTTGGTCGGATAGGCTTTTTAAAGTCAAAGGGGTTATAAAGTGTTCGGCTGATTTTGTCATAACAACCGAAACCTTAAACCCCTTTTCTTTTAAACGCCTTAAAATATCTGCAGACTTATAGGCCGCAATACTTCCCGTAACACCTAAAACAATATGTTTATTATTCTCTGTCACGGCTCATCACGCTCTTAATCTTCTTGCGGTGCTTCTTCTTCCACATACATATGCTCTTCCGACTCCCTAGAAACAACCTTGCCCTCATAAATCTCTTCCAATGCTTTGGTTGTCGCTTTTTCACTCAGCGGCACATCAACTAAGCATTTTTTGCCATCAGAAATTTCAAGCGCCCTTTTTGCGGCCATTCTCACAAGGCCATACACGCTCATATTTGCCTTTGGCAAAAGATCTTCTAAAACTTTATATTCCATAATAATCTCCTATATATATTAAATCCCTATTATATAAGTAAATATAATAGGGATGAATATACCACAGGGCCTAATTAATGTCAAAATAAACTTTTGGTCCCAAATGCCTCTTAAATATCGACTTATCTATCCTTTCCCCCTCTGGTTTATCTCATTTTTGATGATTTTAACAAGGGCGCGGTAGGCGCGCTCAATCCTATCGTTGATAACGTTATACTCATAGAATCCGGCCTCCTTCATTTCATCCTTCGCCGTCTTGAGCCTTAAACTGACTGTTTTCGCATCTTCCGAACCTCTTTGAATAAGACGTTTCTTAAGCTCAGCTAAACTTGGTGGCTTGACAAAAATCTTGATGCTTTGGGGTATTTTGCGGGCAACAACCTTGGCTCCTTTAACGTCTATACACAAAAGGACATTTTTCCCACTTTTAAGTATGTCTTTGACCGCTTTAAGTGGTGTTCCGTAATAGTTATCAAAAACCTTCATGTTTTCCAAAAAATGTCCGGCACGCTTTTTATACACAAACATCTTTGGACTGACAAAAAAATAATCCCGCCCGTGGCGCTCTCCTTCTCGTTTGGGACGTGTCGTTACAGAAATCGATTTGACAATTTGTCCCTTTAAACCCTTATCCTTAAGCAAGCGTTTATAGAGCGTCGTCTTTCCCGAGCCCGACGGGCCGGAGATGATAAATACTTTTCCCTTCTTTCTCATTATTCGATATTCTGTGCTTGCTCGCGGATTTTTTCGACTTTGCTTTTCATCGAAATAACAGCATTGGAAACAACTTTGTCCTGCAGTTTGGAGCCGATGGTATTGGTCTCCCTTTGCATTTCCTGAGCGATAAAATCTATGCGCTTGCCGACGGAGTTTGTGCTTTTTAAAAGTTTTTTGATTTCGGCTATATAATGGTTAAGGCGTGAGAGCTCTTCATTGATATCGTTGCTTCTTTGAAATGATTGAAATTCCTCATCGGAAAATTTTTTCTTCTTTTCCTTTAAAATAAATTTAGCGCGGGCACTTATCTTTTTAGTGTTGACCGCCATTTGTTTAAGCTTCTCAGTAACATCCGTCGCCAAGCTTCTGCCTTCGCGTTTGCGCATATTAACTAATGTTATAATTGTTTTTTTAAGTGCCTTTTCAATGTCAGGCCATAGTTTATCCGGGTTAATCATTGTTTCTTTCGCCTCCAAAACCCCGGGCAGGCGAATTAAGTCGGATAAAGACAAATCATTTTTTAACTTAAATTCTTTTTTAAGGCTGTTGGCGTATCTTATATGTGCCTTAACAACACCTTTGTTAAGGGCAATGGTCTGCGCCGGCTTATCGATAATTCGTAGAGATACTGTTACACGCCCACGTTGCAGACTCTTTTGCAATACTTGACGCATTTTATTTTCGATTGAGTTGTAACCTATTGGTAAATAATAGTTTACATCGAGATAACGGTTATTGAGGCTTTTGATTTCAATCACAGCCTTAATGGCCCCGGATGTGAATTGCACGGCACCAAAACCGGTCATACCCTTAATCATACCCACACGGTCCTTTCGGTTGCCGCGCGTGTATCCGTTGGATAAACGGACACGCTTACCTCTTCCGGAGAAAACCAAAGTTTGATTTCACGCTCGGCTTCATCATCGTCAGATGATACATGTACAACATTTTCAAATAGCCCGTCAGTCCGTACGCGGCCAAACGCTCCGCGGATCGACCATGGATCCGCCTTTTCAGGATGTGTCGCTCCGGCAACACCACGGCACTTGGCAATCGCATCTTCCCCGTAATATATGACGGCTATCATATTTTTGTTTTGATGAAGCTTTCCGGTGAGATAATCAATCAGTTCGTTGAAGAAGTCTTTATCTTTGAGATGATTATAATGCTCACGGGCCAGTTCTTCGGTGGCGATAATAGACTTCATTCCAATGATGTCTAGCTTTGTTTGGGCAAATTTGTCTAACACACTACTTAATAACCCGCGGGTCATCCCGTCGGGCTTTACAATAACTAACGCTGCTTGGTTCATTTTTTTATAATACCTATAATCCTATCTAAATCATCAAGGGAGTAATATTCTATGATGATTTTTCCCCTTTTTTTCTTAAACTCAACCCCAACCTTTGTTCCTAGAACACCTTGCAACTCTTCTTCAAGCGCCTTGATTTCATGGGCGTTTTCCGGTGTCTTTTTCTTTTTCTTTGGAACATATTTTGTCTCTGTCCGAATCAAGCTTTCAAGCTCACGGACACTTAATTTTTTTTCAATGACAATACGATAAAACTGATCCCGTATATCGGGAGACTCAATGGACAATAATGTCCGGGCATGCCCCATTGTCAACCTGCCCTTTGAAACACCATCCCGGATGGCCGGCGAAAGCTTAAGCAGCCGGACCATATTGGTAACCGTTGAGCGGTTTTTACCAACCGATTCGGCAATTTCTTCCTGCGTGTAGTCAAAATCCGTCAATAATGTCTGATAGGCCTCTGCCTCTTCAATAGGATCCAAATCTTCCCTTTGCAGGTTTTCAATTAAGGCAATAACAAGGGTCTGCTGGTCATTGAGCTCATGCTCAATGGCGGGAACCTCACGAAGACCGAGCTCTTGGGCTGCGCGCAGCCTCCTTTCGCCAGCTACGACTTCATAATGGTCATCTTTTTTGCGGACCAGAAGCGGCTGAAGAATTCCCTGGTCCTGAATGGATTTCTTCAGTTCCTCAAGCCTGGCAGGGTCATAATGCGTTCTTGGCTGCATGCTATTCTTCTGAATATCCATTGTTGAAATGTATATAACATTTGCCTTGGATTCAGCTCCTGCCTCTTTTAAATCTTTTTTAATCGGTATAAGCGCCGAAAGTCCTTTTCCTAATGCCTTGTTGTCCATATATTATGCCCCTTAAATGTTCATTAATTGAACATTAAACTATTTCGCCTTCTCTTCTTTATTTACTTCAATATCCTGATCAGAAGAAACCATTTCTTCTTCTGCTGCCCTATCAACAATTGTTTCGCGATTGATTTCTATTGGCGCCTCTTCGATAACTTCCTGCTCGATTTCTTCTAAGTTACTGATATAAAATGACTTATCTGATTTTTGATTGATAACCTCAAGCGCGAGCTCTTGATATTTCTTTGCCCCGATCGAATGAGGATCATACGCTGTAATTGGTTTCCCGTGGCTCGGCGCCTCACTCAAGCGGATATTGCGCGGGATGATCGTATTGTAAACATCATCCTGAAAATAATTCTTTATCTCATCAATGACCTCCGAGGTAAGATTGGTGCGGAAGTCTGCCATGGTCATCAACACCCCTTCTATCTCAAGGCCGGGGTTTAGATTCTCCTTAACCAGATTAAGCGTATTCATCAACTGGGATACCCCCTCAAGCGCATAGAATTCACATTGGATAGGAATAATAATTGAATCGCTGGCAACAAGCGCATTAAGAGTAATCAATCCCAGCGACGGCGGAGAATCGATCAAGACAAAATCATAATTAGGTAATACTGTCTCGATCCCCTTCTTTAAGCGCAGCTCTCTGGACATAACCCCAACCAACTCGATTTCGGCGCCGGTGAGGTTTATATTACATGGAATGATGTCTAGATTTTCAAACTGGGTTTGGATAATGATATTTTCAGGAGAAATAGAATTGACGAGGAGATCATAAACCGAATGCTCAAGCTCACTTTTATTGACCCCTACCCCACTTGTTGCGTTTCCTTGGGGATCAACATCAACAATAAGGACCTTTTTCCCTTGCTGAGCAAGTGCTGCGGAGAGATTGACCGTAGTAGTGGTCTTCCCTGTTCCGCCCTTCTGATTAGCTACAATAATAACCTTGGCCATAAGAAAACTAACTTATCTCGTGTTCCACGTGAAACATTTTTTGGCTTGAAACGTTTCACGTGGAACATTGTTCTATATTCTTATTTTGCACCAAAAATGAAAAAAATCAAGTGATTTTTTACTTAACAAAGACCTTTATTTTGGCTGGCTTTGCCCCTTCCATCCCAAATAGGCCTTTTTTCTCCTCACACACAACCTTAACCTCGATTTTATCACGAGAAACGCCCAACTCTTCCATAGCCTTTTGTATGGCTTCTTCGACCGTGGCCCCTTCGACTTCAATAGATTTTTGTGGATTTTCGTTCATTAGCCCACCTTTATCTCTTTTGACATTTTCCACTGAGTTATTGTGGAAAAAATGTAATACATCGTAAAATATAGTGTCAGCCCGCTAGAAAATTTATAGAATATAAAGCCCAGCACAAACGGCATCATTACGCTCATCATCTTCTGCTGCTGAAGCTGTATAGGATCTGTCGTGACCATTGCTTTTGTCGAAAATTTCTGCTGGAAATACATAATAATTATCATTAGAATCGGCAAAAGATTGAATTCATTGCCTATAATCGGAATGCTGAATGGCATTATAAATAATCGGTCGGGCTCTGTTAAGTCGTTGATCCACAAGAACTTTGAACCCTTAAAAGCAACTGAGCGCCATAAAACCTGATATAAACCAAGAAATATTGGCGCTTGTAGAAGTACTGGCAGACACCCTCCTGCCGGATTTATCTTCTCCTTTTTATATATTTCCATCATTTCCGCATTCATTTTCTGCGGATTATCCTTATATTTCTCCTTCAGAGCATTGATTTTAGGCCCTACCGCCTGCATTTTCCGCATAGACAGCATACTCTTCTTTGTCAGCGGATACATAGAGAAATACACCAAAACGCTTAATATGACAATACAGGCCCCCCAATTAGGGACAATTTTGTATAAAAGATGCATTATTTGGTTGATAAGCTTCCCGGCAAAGTCAAAAAGCCCGAAACGGTAATATTTCTTGATTTTTTCGAATCCCAGTCCTATGGGTTTCAGTTTGGACATTTCCTCCGGTCCTATATAGACTGTAGTGGTATATTCACTATAGCTTCCGGCTGGAATTTCAACCTCCTGTGAAAATAGCTTAATGCCCATGCGCTGGGATTTCATTTTTGAGCCGAAAAACCCCTTTTCTTCGGTCATATAGACACTACTCAAGTCAGGTTTAATGGCAAATCCAGCGGTTTCAAACTCAGGCTTCACGATAGCGCAGAAATAGCGATCTCTGTAGGCCGCCCAATCGACCCCCTTTTCCTCTCTTATTGCTTCCTCGTCGTCAAATGAATAGGCCTTTGCCTTTCTGTGAGTCTTCTTGCCATATTTTACAGCATATTCATTAAGAGTTTTATCCCTTTGGGCCGCCATATCGCTTTCATCAATGTCCATTCTGGAAGAGTCGATAATATAGGCAAAAAATTCCGGCGCAATCAGTTTGGACATTTCTGATTTATTGAAAATCCGTGTGGTTGTGTTAAGTATATATCCGCCGCCATTAAGTTTATATGATTGAATGACCTTAAAGGCTTCATCGTCATATTCAAACGTTGCAGAATTTCCACTCATCTGAGTGGACACAAATGGCTTGTTTGAAAAAAGCTTTGGAATGCCTATATTGGCAATTGGGAGTGTTGCTTGATATTCTGTAATAAAGACTTCTTTGACGGCAGCGCCTCTATCTGTTAAAACAAGCTTGAGCTCATCAGACTCAAGGGTATACTCTTGCGCCTCAACTACGGGCTCTTTGGGGGAAACAGCAAGAATATCAGAAGAGGGAGGGACATCCTTGACTGGGGCATCTACAACCTGTTCTTTATCAGAAGTTTGTGTATAGTTGGTGTTTGGCTCCGGTGCTTTTTGGGTCAGAAGCCCCCAGAAATAAAGCACACCAAAAGACAAGACCACAGCCAGAATGAAACGTTTTTCCATATGAAGAAACCTCGCCCCAAAAACACTTAAGTGCTTTTAAGACAAGGATATTGAACCGTAAAATTCGCTTATTTAGTTAATTGTTTGCGCCCTTTTCTTCGTCGACGATTGATAATATCCCGCCCTGACGAAGTCTCCATGCGCTTGCGAAAACCGTGCGTTCGTTTACCTTTAAGGATTGTAGGTGTTTTAAGATTCTTTTTCATAATTCGCAGATTATAACATACAAAATAACATAGTCAAGGTATTATAATAACCACCTTATTTAAGAAGGGGGGTAGTGAAAGGCCTTTATTTTTAACAATTTACAGACCTGTGGAAAAATAGATTTGAAATAAAAAATTTCTTTGTTATAATGTTCCAACCTTTTAGAAGGGGCGGTCTTTCAAAAACAGCAAGAACCAATCAACTTATTCACACCTGTGGAAAACTTGTTGATTTTATTTTAATAAAACCTTAAATTGTTTAATTTCAATTATTTAGGAAAGCAATAGATATTAACAATTCAAATGAACCTCACAACCGCCTGGGACAAAGCACAAAATGACATACGCAGCAAAATAGGGGACACCTCCTATGACACCTGGTTTTCACCACTGCAGGTCAAAGAAAAACCCCCGGAAACCCTTCTGATCGAAACCCCGGATGACTTTTTTAAAAACTGGATTATTGAGCATTATTGCGACTATATCCAAAATATTGTTAATGAGCACGCTCAAAAATCTATCCGCGTCGAATATTCTGTCAACACAAACATGATTCAGCAAGAGGAGGCAAGCCCGGCGTACGATATCGTGGGGGGTAACATTGTCGAGAAGCACGTCAATAAAATCAATCTTAATGCTTGTTTTACATTTGATAATTTCGTTATCGGCCCGTCTAACCGTTTCGCTTGCGCAGCGTCACTTGCCGTCGCTGAAGCCCCAGCGAAAGCCTATAATCCGCTTTTTATTTATGGGCAAGTTGGTCTAGGCAAAACCCATTTGATTCAATCAATCACTCACAAAATACAAGAGCTTAATCCGCAATTGAGCGTCTGCTATATGTCGTCGGAAAAATTCACAAACGAACTTATCGATGCTATTCGCCACAAATCAACAACCGAATTCCGCAAAAAGTATAGAAACATTGACGTTCTTTTGATTGACGATATTCAATTCATTGCCGGAAAAGAATCAACCCAGGAAGAATTTTTCCACACATTTAACAACCTGCACGACAACAGAAAACAAATTATTATCACATCCGACCGCCCACCAAACGAAATTGCGAAACTGGAAGAGAGGCTGCGTTCCCGGTTTGCTTGGGGCCTTATCACAGACATTCAACCACCGGACTTTGAGACGCGTGTGGCAATTCTTAAGAAAAAGATGGAAAATGAGTCGGTAAATATTCCTGATGAGGTTGTTTTGTTTATTGCGGAGCAAATTAAGACAAATATCCGGGAGTTGGAGGGGGCACTTATCCGTGTTGCCGCCTACTCAATGCTTGAGGATAACCCTGTAACCCTTGATATGGCCAAAATCATCTTAAAAGATATGGTCAAGGCATCCGCTAAAACTATTAGTGTTGAAATGGTTCAAAAAACGGTAGCTGAATTTTATAATCTATCTGTTTCAGACCTCCAGGGTAAAAAAAGGCTTAAAAATATTGTCACCGCGCGCCAGGTTGCTATGTACTTATCGCGTCAACTAACCCATATGTCGCTGCCTGAGGTAGGAAACGCGTTTGGGGGTAAAGATCATACAACTGTTCTTCATTCCTGTAAAAAAGTTGAGGCAGAACTAAACACAAACAATGACATAAAAAACGCAATATATGAATTATCCACAAAATTAAAGTGTTAATTCATTATATATTCACTTGTTATCAACAGGTTATTTTTACGTAAGTTATTTAATAATTTAAAGTTAAAACGTTATTCAAATTATCCACAAACACTATTAATACGACTACTAGTTAACTAAATATAAAGTATACAGGAGTGTGAATAAATGAAAATTAAGATATCTAAAGAAGATTTGTTTACAAATATACAAACCGTACAGAATATTGTATCCCCAAAAGCAACATTACCTATTCTATCTAATATACTTGTTGAAGCAAAGAACGATAAAATCAAACTTAATGCAACTGATTTAGATATCGGTATATCCTGTGAATTACCTGTGAAAACTGTTGAAGAAGGGGCAATAACTATTCCCGCTAAACGATTTAGCGATATAGTTAAAGAGTTGCCATCTGGGGATATCACAATCCACGCAAAGAAGAACAACCAAATCGATATAGAAGGAACTCAATGCCGTTTTAAACTTATCGGTCTTCCTAAAGATGAATTCCCTAAATTCCCGGAATTTAATCAAAAAGATATTGTTAAGATCGATCAAAAAACATTTAAAAACATGCTCAAATTAACAGCGTTTGCTGTATCACATGAGGAATCACGGTATGTCCTAAACGGGGTCTTAATGGAGGTTGAAGAAGGGATTATACGCCTGGTCGCCACAGACGGCCGCAGGCTCGCCAAAACAGAAAACAGTATCAACTCCTCTGTGAAGAAAGATTTTAGTGTAATCCTCCCAACCAAAGCAATCCAAGAAATCAGCCGTAACCTTGAGGATGAAGGAGAGCTCTCCATTATTATCAATACAAATCAGGTTTTATTTAATGTGAACGATGTTCTTATTGCCACACGTGTGATTGAAGGAGAGTTTCCAAACTATAATCAAGTCATCCCAAAAGAAACCAGTAATAAAATCAAGATAAACACAAAAGAATTTTTGGCAGCCATTAGAAGAGCTAATCTCCTCACAACACCTGATTTTCAAGCAATTAAACTGGAAGTGTTTAAAGAAAAAGTTGTAATATCTAAAACAACACCAGATATTGGAGAATCAAGAGAAGAAGTTTTTGTTGATTATAATAAAGATGAACTAGTGGTAGGATTTAACCCACATTTTTTAATCGATTTTCTCAAAAACATCGATGACGAGTTTATTAATTTAGAATTACTGGGGGTTGATAAACCAGCTGTTATACGGATGGAGGGGTATTTATACCTCGCACTACCTATGCGGATTTAAAAAGAATAAAATATTTTATAGAATATAAATTCGGTTTATGGATAATATAGAAGATATTGTAAATGATGTGATTGGTAAGCTATCAATCAGACAACCGGATAAACACAATAAAATAGAGAGAATTTTAGTTAATATTTTAACAGAAGCGGAACGCAAAAACATTCAGGTTCAAAAAATAGAGAGCAATACTCTGTATGTCACCGTTTCATCTCCAGTATTATTATTCCAACTAAAAATCAAAAGAAATAAAATACTTAAACGATTACAAGAAGAGATTTCAGAAATAAGAAATATTATTTTTAGAATAGGGAAGACTTCATGAGTAAAGCAAAGAAAACCGCCAGCAAAACTACAACTAAAAAGACAGCTAAAAAAACAAAACCAACCAAAACAGAAATAGAATCCAGCACAAAGAAAAAAGATTACGGCGCTAAAAATATCCAAATATTAAAAGGGATGGAAGCGGTCCGCATGCGCCCGGCGATGTATATTGGGGATACGTTTAGCAAAGGGTTGCATCATCTTGTCTATGAGGTTGTTGATAACTCTGTTGACGAAGCTTTAGCAGGACATTGTTCAAATATTGAAGTATGTATTCATGAGGGCGATGTTATTAGTGTAACAGATAATGGGCGCGGTATTCCGGTTGAGATGCACAAAAAAGAAAAGAAACCAGCGGTTGAGGTTGTGCTAACAACACTTCACGCTGGCGGTAAGTTTGATAAAGACACCTATAAAGTTTCCGGAGGTCTCCACGGGGTAGGGGTAAGCTGTGTTAATGCACTTTCTGATTATCTTGAGGTAGAAATTAAACGCGACGGAAAGATACACCATCAACGATTTGAACAAGGTAAAACCAAATCCAAACTTACAACCATTGGCAAAACAAAATCAACCGGGACCAAAGTTACATTCAAACCCGATGCGACTATTTTTAAACAAACAACAAAATACTCATACGACACACTTGCCAAAAGATTACGCGAGCTGGCCTTTCTTAACAAAGGATTAGTTATTAAGCTTCGTGATGAACGAGGCAAAACAGAAAAAGAAGATATTTTTGAATTTAAAGGTGGGATTGTTTCTTTTATTGATAATTTGATGAAGAACAAAAATAAGATCCACAAAAAAGCGATCTATTTTGAAAAAGAACGTGAAGGTATTCAGTTTGAAGTTGCTGTTCAATATGAAGACGGATATTCCGAAAATGTTTACACATATGCAAACAACATTAATACAAAAGAGGGAGGAACACACTTAAGTGGTTTTCGTTCAGCTTTAACACGTGCTATTAATGGGTTTGCTAAAGGAAAAAAACTTCTCAAGGATAATATCACTATCTCAGGTGAAGATACACGCGAAGGATTAACCGCTGTTATTAGTGTAAAAATACCTGATCCACAATTTGAGGGACAAACCAAAACAAAACTCGGAAACTCTGAGGTCGAGGGGTTGGTTGCTTCAGCCACGCTTGAGGCATTGTCTGCCTTTTTTGAGGAAAATCCATCGGTTGCTAAAAAGGTGGTGGAGAAGGTTATTACTGCCTCCCGTGCACGGGAAGCAGCCCGCAAGGCGCGCGAGCTTACTCGCCGTAAAGGTGCGCTGGAAAGTGCCGGCCTGCCAGGTAAGTTGGCCGATTGTTCTGAGAAGGATCCGACGGCGTGTGAGATTTATCTGGTTGAGGGGGATTCAGCTGGCGGTTCCGCTAAACAAGGCCGGGATAGAAGCTTTCAGGCGATTTTGCCACTTAAGGGTAAAATCCTCAATGTTGAAAAATCCCGCATGGATAAAATTTTAAGCAATGAAGAAATCCGCACCATCATAACAGCTCTCGGAACCGGAGTTGGCTCTGATTTTAATGAAGAAAAGCTCCGCTATCACAAGGTGATCATTATGTGTGACGCCGATGTTGACGGCTCGCACATCCGCACACTTCTCTTAACCCTTATGTATAGACAACTTAGGCCTCTGATTGAAGGAGGTTATGTCTATATCGCCCAGCCGCCGCTTTATAAACTCAAACGCGGTAAGCGTGAGGAATACATCGAGACCGAGGAAGAGATGAGTGGCCTAATCCTTGATATGGGGGTTGAAGGCCTTAAATTGGTCAAAATTAAAGGCAACAAGAGCTACACGCCAGCCCAATTTAAGGATATTATGAATATGTGTGCCGATATTGAGCGCATAGCCGATATTTTTACTCGAAAAGGGATTGATTTTGAAAAATATGCTCAATCAGTGGAGCAAAAAACCCATAAATACCCAAAATATTTGATTAAAAATGATTCAGAATCCCAATTTGTTATGGATGATAAAGCGTTGGCCAAGCTAACCAAGGATGATGAAGAGGCCAATTATATCGAAATCCTTGAAAAAGAGGATATGGATTTGATTGAGGGTCAACTGCAGAAGCATGGGATGTCGATTGCCGAATTTATCAAAGAGGATTTTTCTGCCCCGATTACACTTTCGGGTGAAAAGACAACCAAGAAAAAGGCAAAGTCCACCAAAGCGAAAGAGCCTGTGTTAAAGGCGCTCTTCAGAGTTGATGAAGATAAAGATAAACATGAGTTTTTCTCATTGCAAGAGGTTTTGGAGTTTGTCCGCAAGCAGGCCAATAAAGGCGTTCATATTCAGCGCTACAAAGGTTTGGGGGAAATGAATCCGGGCCAGCTATGGGAGACAACCATGGATCCGGAAAGGCGTACGATTTTAAAGGTGACGCTAGAAGATGCGGTTGCGGTCGAAGAGATGTTTTCTATGCTTATGGGTGATGAGGTTGCTCCACGTCGTGAGTTTATTGAAACTCATGCCCATGAGGTTGGTGATTTAGATATTTAAGATGTTTTAGAAAGGAAACACATGCGTAATTTGTCCAACTCAGAAAAAATTGTTCCTGTTTATATCGAAGATGAGATGAAGCAATCGTATCTGGCGTATTCGATGTCGGTTATTGTCGGGCGTGCGCTTCCTGATGTGCGCGACGGGCTTAAGCCGGTGCACCGGCGTGTGCTTTATGCGATGGATGAGCTAAGCCTTGATTATGGCAAGCCATATAAAAAGTGTGCGCGTATTGTCGGGGAGGTTCTGGGTAAGTATCATCCGCATGGCGACTCGGCTGTGTATGATACGCTGGTGCGCATGGTGCAGGACTTTTCTATGCGTCAACCGCTTGTCGATGGGCAAGGAAACTTTGGATCGATTGATGGGGACTCACCAGCCGCGATGCGTTACACCGAAGCGCGCATGGCCTCGATCACCCGCGAGATGTTGGTCGACATTCAAAAAGAAACCGTCGATTTTTCGCCCAACTTTGACGGATCACTGAATGAGCCGGTTGTCCTTCCGGCGGCCTTTCCTAATTTACTTGTTAACGGATCGACAGGGATTGCTGTTGGTATGGCCACCAATATGCCGCCGCACAACTTAAGTGAAGTGTGTGACGGTGTGACCCATGTGATCGATAATCCTGGATGTACGCCAAAAGATTTGATGAAGATTGTTAAGGGGCCAGATTTCCCCACAGGGGGGATAATCTGTGGAAAAGAAGGAATCAAAAACGCCTATGAGACTGGTCGAGGTAAATTGATTGTCCGTGCGCGGGCGAATATTGAAAGACAAAAGAACTCTAGAGACTCCATTATCATTACAGAAATTCCGTATCAGGTTAACAAAGCTAATCTTATTAAGGCAACTGCTGATCTTGTTCAAAACAAAAAGGTCGAGGGGATTAGTGATATACGCGACGAGTCGGATAAAGACGGTATCCGTGTTGTGATCGAACTAAAACGTGATTCACAGCCGCAGATCATCCTTAACTATCTCTACAAACATACACAACTGGAAACAACTTTCGGCATTATTAATCTTGCGCTTGTCAACAACAGCCCGAAAGTTCTTCCGATTAAAGATATCATGGTCGAGTTTATCGGCCATAGACGTGTTGTTGTGCGCCGCCGGACACAGTTTGATTTGGATAAGGCGCTGCGCCGCGCGCACATATTAGAAGGATTAAGAGTCGCCATTGATAAAATCGATGCGATTATAAAAACCATCCGCGCCTCTAAGACGACACAAATTGCTAAGACGAACTTGATGAGTAAGTTCAAGTTGTCTGAAATACAGGCCCAGGCTATTTTAGAAATGCAGCTTCAAAAGTTAACAGGGTTGGAGCGCGACAAGATTGAAAACGAATACAAAGAACTTCTTAAAGCAATTAAAGAATACCGTGCGATTCTGGCATCCGAAGAAAAAATAAACAGCATCATTAAAGATGAATTGGCGGATATTAAGAAAAAGTACGGCAATGAGCGCCGCACAGAGATTGCCGCCAAGCCGGAAGAGATTGAGATGGAGGACTTGATTGCCGAGGAGGATATGGCGATTACGATTACCAATACCGGCTATATCAAGCGTATGGCGGTGTCCACTTACCGCAAACAAAAAAGAGGCGGCAAGGGTGTAACCGGCATGACGACCAAAGAAGAAGACTTTGTTAAGCAGCTTTTTGTCGCTTCATCCAAAGATTATCTTTTAATCTTTTCGGATAAAGGGACAGTGCGCTGGCTTAAGGTCTATGAAATACCGGTTGCCTCGCGTAATGCCAAGGGTAAAAATATCGTTAATCTCTTGTCGATGAAAAACGACGAGCAGATAAGTTCGATTGTTAATGTTAAAGAATTCAGCGACGACCTGTCTATTGTCATGGCTACCGCTAGTGGCAATGTTAAGAAAACAAAGCTTTCAGCCTACAGCAATCCACGTAAAGGGGGTATCGTTGGGATGGGGCTTGCGGCAGGCGACACTTTGATTGGAACCGCGATCAGTAATGGCAAACACGATATTTTATTTGCGACAAAGCAAGGCAAGTCTTTACGTTTTAACGAAAAACAAATCCGCGATATGGGTCGTTCGGCTAAGGGTGTGCGCGGCATTTCTTTAGCCAAAGGTGATCAGGTTGTCAGCATGATTGTTTTTCCAACCGATGTGGATAAAACAGGCTGCACACTTCTAACGGTTACCGAAAACGGTTTTGCCAAGCGCAGCGACTTTGCGGCTTACCGCACACAGTCACGTGGCGGCAAGGGGATCATCAATGTTAAGGTGACCGATAAAAACGGTCCGGTTGTCGGCGCCCTTCCGGTTATGCCGGATGATGAGATTATGTCTGTCACTAAAAGCGGCATGATTGTCAAATGCGGACCGAATGACATTCGTCAAACCGGCCGTAGTGCCGTGGGCGTGCGCATGGTGACCCTTAAAGGGGATGACAAGGTCAGCTCCGTTGCCAATGTCGTGCACAAGGAAGAAGAGTAGTAACGCTTTAGTACGCCATCACAAAAGGGCGCTTGCCTCCACGCACATCAACAGCGAATTCGGCAAACGCCACTTCATGAAAACTCATTTCGATTAGTTGTTTTCTTTCCACGCCATCAGACATTGCAAGAATTTCTTTATCTTTTGCCCGTAATACCTCATAGCCTGGTTTAAACAAATCGGCTTTATGCGCGCGGGTGACCGACAGTAAAACTGTTGCTAAAGAAAGAATAAGCCCAATTTTTAAAACAGTTGTCACACATTTTTTCTGTGTCAGAACGGTCAGGAACATCAAAACAATCGGGATATAAAGAAACCGGCTTTGTTGTGTGCCGAACCACCACGTGATCCAATAGACAATGATAAAAAGGGGAATAAGCGCGACCGATTTGTCTTTTAAAGACTTGATGACAAAAATAACAAACGGACCAAGCACGAGCAGATACGGAAGACCGACGGGATAATCGAAGATATTATTAACCCCTTTGTTGGGAACGGCAATTAACCACAAGTGTTTGATAAAGTTAAGGGGCGATGTTCCTGCGCCGTATAAGTCTTTAAAGGCAATCATTTCTTGGGCATTGTCTTTCATGGACTGCATCTGGATTTTATTTGTATTTCCACCGGTAATAGTGAGGCTGCCAACACCTAAAGGGTAAAGCGGGGTCCCGGCGTGTATTAAAGACTTTGTTATGAAAGGCCCTGCGAGGATGACGCCAAGAACAATAAATCCTATACATGTTTTTCCCAATCCTTTGTGATAAGAAAAATTAAGCCTATTTTCCTCGGCGGGATTAAAGATAAGCGCTGTTTTGGCAAAACCAAACTTTTTTAACACAAGACAAACAACGAGCATAATAATGGCAATCACAGTAAACTGAACAGGAAGAAGAGGCTTGGCCCAAAAAAGAAAAGAAAATTCGATAAGCGCGAATGCATGGTTTTTGCGCAAGAAGCTATCTAAAGTCGCAAGCAATAAATAACAAAGAATAATATCAAGCATGGCTGTGCCCATTTGAATGCCGATAAAGTGACTCCCGGCAACCGCAAACACGCCCAACAAAGCCGGCTTAACCGAATCTGGGCGGAAATAGGTGAATAGCCGCGCGGTTACGGCAAGCAAACCCATCAAGAAAATAAACTGAGGGATTTTGTTGGGCAGGGGTGTTGCCAGCCAATAGGGGGCCAGGGCATAATCAACAGGCATCAGAAACAAATCGGCGGTTGCCCAGGGAATAAGAGCGAATGATTCTAAAATGATGTGCTGGCGCGGAAGCGTTATATGATAATTAAGAACATCATATTCTTGCAATAGGTGCGGTGGCAAGAGCGAAGCAAAGAAACTTATAAAAAGAATGGCTGCACAAAGAATGCTTCCGATAGAGAAAATCGTTTTAGAAAACCATGAAGCCTCTTTAAACTTTGCCCATAACCCCGATAGATGTGCGGGGATCTTTTTTCCGCAGCCTAGGAGCGCCCATAAGCAGATAAGACCAAACAAGCCCCAAGCCAGAAAAGACGTATGCCCACCCTGATCAGGAATAAAATAGAGTTCAATCCAATACAGAGGGTATCCGATGATAAGAAGATAAGTCGGTAAGTGAGAAGGCGCTATCTTTGTAAAAATATGACCGCCCTCCAAACAACGAAACTAGCGATAATCAAAATATAATAAATATTCCAAAAAAGCTTCATAGTGATTCCAAGGGTTAAAATAAAAGAAACGTTACTTTTTTAATCTGCTTGGTCCAAACCTTCTAGTAAAGCCCTTCCTTGGATAACATTATATCCCAAAATATAACAATACATACTAGCGGGGGTATAACGAATGTTAACGTTTTTATAATCAAGATTTTTTTGAATCGTTTTGGAGGTAACCATAATGCTTTTCAAGTTCTGTGTATGACAAAAAGTCATTGCACTTTTAAGCTCTTCAGGCCTATTACAATATCGATCTGTCCATTTTACCTCAATGGCCCATTCTGCTTTTTGTTTGGGTCCTAAGGATACAATGTCAACTTCTCCTCCCCCCCAACGCGCATAATATAACTCTTTATGAGTATGAAACCAGTGAGAATAAACTGACGTCTCAACAAGTTGTCCCATTGCATCATCGTCCTCGGAGGTCAGATTAAAAAGAGCGCTACGCATAGAAGGATTTGTTAAATATACCTTAAAGTAGTTTGCCCTTCGAAATCTTTTAGCATTTCTGTCAACTCTATGTACAGATTTTATTAAAAATGCAGCTTCAAGATATTCAATGTATCGTTTTATTGTGTTTTTTGTAACCCCTCTGGACCCTTGAGAAAGATCCTCCAAAGAGACCTCATTAGAGGTATTAAATGCCAGTGTCGTAAAAAGGTAGTTCAGTTCCTGAATATCCCCGACTCCATACAAGCTTGGCAGGTCGCGCAACAATACTTTATCGATTATGTCGCTTTTTACAAATTGTCCTGGATTTTTCTGTATTTCTTCCGAAAGAGCAACCTCTGGATAACCGCCAAAGTTCAAGTAATTCACAAAATTCTTATTAAGATCTTCCATTGACTTAATCGTGCATTTTCGAATAAAGCCGTGTTCTGATTTTTCCATTTCTACAAGGTCGGTCTTTTTTATTAAAAACATATATTCATAAAAAGTTAATGGCGGCAAAAAAAAGTCAGTAAAACGACCTGCTCCTGATTCCAAACTGCTTAACTTTAATGCTGCGGCAGCAGAACCAGACGTGATGAATTTAATATTTTTATATTTATCGACAAGTATTTTTAAATAGTTTTCCCAGTTCTTTAAATATTGAATTTCATCAAATATAATAAAACACTCTTCTCGTTTATAATCTACACCTGTTGCCTCATAAAAAGCCTCCAAAAATGATTCTAAATCGAGACCGTTATATAATGGGTGATCAACGGAAATATAACAAACATGTTTAGGCGGGACACCTTCTTTAATTAGCCTTTGAATTGTGTGGTGTAATAAGACAGTTTTTCCAATTCTTCTTGGCCCCATCAACACGAGAGCTCTTTGAACTTTTCGGTTGATCACATGGGGGTAAAAAACATTCAAATATGGACGCTCTAGCATGTTAAAGTAGCCATCAGGAATGTGGTTAGGTTCATCCCACCATAAATTTTCTGATTTAACTCGTTGCGCCACTTGATGTTTCGGTATTTCTCTCATTTAAGACTCCTCAACTAATCTTATTTTAAGTACATTACTTTAAGATCACCGTATTAACATTAATACACCGAAATCCTCTTTCTGTCAAGTTTATGCATAAATAGAAGGATTTCTCTTTATCAACAACAGAATACGTAGAGATGTTGGAACCCTGCCCTGCGGGCCTGGATTCATCCGTGACATCTTCAAAATAAAAAAGGGCCCGCCTAACGGCGAACCCTTTTGTTATTTTTGGCGACCCCAGCGGGATTTGAACCCGCGTTACCAGCTTGAAAAGCTGGGGTCCTGGACCAGACTAGACGATGGGGTCGGAAATGTCTTAAGTAAGAATTCATTATTATATAAATATTTTATTTGAGGTCAAGTTATTTATTTTCCCAAACTTATTTTTCCCTAAGTGCTTGCGGTATGTTATCCTATAAGAATATAAGGATATAAAGATTATGGCTAAAGGCAATCGTCAATCAAAGAGAAGAGAGATTCATGTTCCATTTGTTTGCTGGGAACCTGACAATGAAGAGCGCTCAGGAGAAGGCAAGGATTTAGGAACCAAGGATATTAGTGCCGGCGGTATTTCTTTTGTTTACAAAGAAGCCTATCAAATGGGCACAACTCTCTATATTGATTTATATCTTCCCGGGGTTAAAAAACCACTTAAAGCCGATATGAAAGTGGTTCGTATTGAAAAGGAGCCGAATCGCGACGGTTTTTTAATCGGAACATCTTTCACCGATCTTCCAGTTCAGGACCGGCTGGCCATTGATACAGCGGTTAATAAAAATAATCTACAAATGCTTTTGCAAAGCGTTATTGATGGCGGGGGGTCTGACCTTCATTTGACAGTTGGGCGCTCACCTATGGTGCGGCGCAAGGGGCGCATTATGCCGATGGCCGCCGAACAAATTGAAGATGGTGAAATCGAGGCCATGCTTTATCCGCTATTATCAGCTGATCGTATCAACTATTTTGAAGAGAAAAAAGAATTGGACTTTTCGTTCTCTCCGGATGTTAATACGAGATTTCGGGTTAACATGCATTGGCAAAAAGGGCAAATGGAGGCAACACTGCGCGTCGTTCCGACAGAGGTAAGCACCTTTGAAGAACTCGGGCTCCCTGTTAATACGATGAAAATGTTTTGTGATCAACCATCCGGGCTTATCCTTATATCCGGGTCGGTTGGTGTCGGTAAAACGACAACCATGGCAGCTATGATCGAATACGTTAATACGACACAATCAAAAGTCATTATAACGATAGAAGATCCTATTGAATATGTGTTCACAAGCAAGCGTTGTATTATTAAACAGAGAGAGCTTGGTTCAGATACCTCTTCCTATGTGGAGGCCCTTGACAGATCATTGCGTCAGGATCCTGATGTTATATGCATCGGAGAGATTAAAGAAACAGATTGTCTGATGGCAGCGATACGCGCAGCGGAGACAGGGTACTTGGTTATTGCAACGGCCCACGGGGTTGATGCCGCAGGGACAATTGAAAGAATTATGGGCATGGTTCCATCGGGGCAAAAAGAAGTTTTTGCGCAATCATTGGCATCTAGCCTAAAAGGGATTGTTTATCAAAAACTTCTTCCAGGCGTCAGCGGTGGACAAGTGCTGGCCACGGAGGTTTTAATTAATACGGGCCCGATTTATAATTTAATAAAAACCAACCGAACGACCAGTCTCAGCGATTCACTGTTATCTGGCCGAGCGTCAGGGATGTATCCATTTCAAATATCTTTGAAGAATCTTTATGAACAAGGGCTTATCACAAAAGAAGTTTTTGAACGCAATTCGAAAGTACTTTAATATTCCAGTTTGTCAGGAATACCTTCCATGTTAGATATTATTTTTTACGAAGCGTTTGAAGAAGAAAAACAAATGCTTAAAAAATATTTGCCGTCGAACGTAACAGCTGAATTTACAGATCAAACGATCCAAGAATCAAACGATAACGCACCAAAAGCAAACGTCGTTTGCATACGCACGCAATCCAAGATTCCTTTAGGATGGGCTGAAGCAATCGACGGCGTTTTTTCACGCAGTCAGGGATTTGATCATTTAATAGCTTTTCTTAAACAAAGCAGCGCAAGGGTGCCGTGCGGGTATTTGCCGGGATATTGTGCGCAGGCTGTCAGCGAGCAGGCGCTTTTATGTATGTTCGCCCTTTTGCGTCGATTCAAAAAGCAATTGAAGCAATTTGAATACTTTGATCGCGATGGTCTAACCGGAGTGCAGGCAGCAGGAAAAAATGCCCTTGTTGTCGGCGTTGGGTATATCGGAAGCCAGCTTTGCGCAAACTTAAGCAAACTCGGTCTTAATGTTAAAGGCGTGGACCCCGAGAAGAAACACAAAGAGATAGATTATGTTGATTTAGCACGGGGTTTTAATTGGGCGGATATTATTTTTTGTGCAGCCGATTTAAATGAAACAACAGAGGGCCTGCTTGATTACTCAGCATTTAAAAATATTTCTCAAAAACCGATTCTGATTAATGTGTCCCGGGGGGAGATAACACCGGTTGAAGATATGTTGCGATTGATGAATGAAAGAAAAATAAACGGTTTAGCCATGGATGTTTATCCTGATGAAGGGTATTTGGCAGAAACATTACGCAGCGGACCGACAGCTGGAGACAAACCAATTCAAGACTTACTTGCGCTTAAAGGGCGGGATGATGTTATTTTAACGCCACATAATGCTTTTAATACCCAGGAGTCTTTAGAAGAAAAATCCAGTCAAACGGTCGATGCCATTATGAATTTTTTGTCTTATAAGCAATTTCCCTGTTCTGTTAAACAATAAAGCGTTTGATTTTTTTTAACAGTAGTTCTAGAATATTTATTTCTATCCTAAGGAGATTCCCGTGTTAAAAATTTATGGAGCCGAGCTTTCTTCGCCTGCGAACAAAGTTCGATTTGTTGCGAACTATTTAAACCTAGAGTACGAGTATATCCAGGTTAAAATCCGCGAAGGCGAGCACCGCAAAGAAGAATTTTTAAAATTAAATCCGGCTGGTAAAATTCCGGTTATTGATGATGACGGGTTTATCCTTTTTGAAAGCAACGCCATATGTAAATACTTATGTTACAAGACGGAATCGGAGTTATATCCTCAAGACAAAATAGAGCGCGTTGTTGTTGATCAGTGGATCGATTTTGTAACGCTTCATGTTGGCATGGCCATGAACCGCGTTGCCTTTAACAGATTATTTGCACCGCGTATTGGTGTTGCCATTGATGAAAACTCGCTGAGCGAAGGACTTAAGTTTCTCAACAGATTTTTGCCCGTTGTGGATAAGCAACTAGATGGCAGACAATTTATGTGTACGGAAAAAATATCTCTTGCCGACATTGCGCTTTTGTCGGTCCTTGATCCATGCGAGCTAAGTCAAGTAGATCTGACAAAGCATCCTAATATCCATAACTTGCGTAATCGCTTGAAACAAGAAGACTTTTATACACAGTGCTATAAAGAATACGGACAAACACTTAAAAAATTGGAACGATAAACTTAGATTAATATCATGAAAGTCGCAGCCATTCAATTAAGTGCTACGGACAATAAAGAAAAAAATTTAGATACAGCCTGCCGGCTGATTGAGAAATCTGCACGGGCCAAAGCCAAGCTTATTGTTTTGCCCGAGGTGTTTAATTTTAGAGGAAAGACGTCTTCACCGCGCGAACTTGCATGCATCTCTGAAAGCACAAACGGGCCGACGATAAAAGTTTTTAAGGCGCTTGCCAAAAAATATAGAGCATGCATACTCGCCGGATCTATTTATGAAAAGATTCCAAACACAAAAAAGCTATACAATACATCTGTATTTATTGATCACGCGGGAGCAATTAAAGGCAAGTATAGAAAAAATAATTTATTCAGCGCACGTTTATCCAGACAAACAATAACCGAGTCGATGCGGTTTAAGGCGGGCACACAAAAAACTGTCGTTAATGTGTTTGGCCTTAAAATGGGTCTTACCATTTGTTATGATTTGCGTTTTCCGCAGATGTTTCAGCACTATGCCCAAAAAGGCGTTGATATTATCTGTGTCCCGTCGGCA
>JANQMA010000048.1 GCA_028280285.1 Candidatus Omnitrophota bacterium
CATTTTTTAGTGAAATTACGGGTTAATGTATTGCTCATTGGTAACCATCCTTTACTTATTCACTATTGTAAACGGTTACCCGAATTGTGACAATATACACCCTACGCTATTTTTATTAAATTTTTAATCATTAAAATGAATCATATACAACAACTTCATCGATACCAAGCTGCCCGCCGCGTGGATGAGCATCTTGCATCTTTTTGCCAACGGTAATCATCATCGATATCACATGGTCTTTGGGTAAATTGATAAGCTCGGCCACCTTTGGGAAATCAAACCCCACCATCGGGCAGCTATCATAGCCCATGGCCTTGGCACTTAACATAATCGTCTGGGCCACGATCCCACAAGAACGCATCACCTCATCTCTTTGCAAATCTTCACGGCCTTCATAATAGGTACCGATCATCGGCACGAGCATCTTCTGGACATCCTCCGGCGCATTACGCCAATAACGGTCAGGGTCTTTTTTGAAACTCTTAAGATCGCCACAGAGAATAATCAACAAAGACGCATCGGTCACCTGCGCCTGATCCCAGGCCGCTGCGCGTAGTTTTTGTCTTTGCTCTTTATCTTTCACCACGACAAAGCGCCAATTTTGAATATTAAAAGATGTCGGGGACAATATGGCTGTGGATATCAACTGCTCAATTTCCGTCTCGGTTATTTCATGCTGCGGGTCATAATGTTTCACCGCACGTCTTTCTTTAACAGCATCAAAAAGATTCATAATATCTCCTCTCATAAATAGTGGGACCATTTTATATTAAGGGTAAGGAACAGACAATATCTTTCTTTTTGGAGCCGGGACTTGGGAGTTGGGACCTGGGACTTAGGAACACCAAGTCCCAAGTCCTAAGTACCACGTCCCGCTCAAAGTACGAATATTTAGATATTTACACTCTCTTATGCTAAACTATCCTACATGATTGATCTATTTTTTATGAAAACCTTCATTTCAGTCGCGCAAACCAAATCATTCCGCCTGGCAGCCGAACGTAATCATATTACTCAACCGGCCGTCTCACAGCATGTCCGTGTCCTTGAACAAAAGTTGGGCTGTACGCTTCTGGAACGTAAGGGTAAAAATATTAATTTAACCGAGGCTGGAAAAATATTTTATACCTACGCGGAAAACATTCTGAAGGAGTATGAAGAGGCCCGCGTGCGCATTAATGAAATCGATAATCAGTTTACCGGAACGATCCGCATCGCGACAATCTACAGCATCGGCTTATACACCCTGCAGCCTATTATTAGAAAATTTTTAAAAAAGTACCCTTCGGTGAATGTCCACCTGGAATATGCGCAGAATCAGCATATTTATGAAATGATTACGGATAACGCGATCGATTTTGGTTTCGTCGCATACCCTAAAAAAGTATCCGGGGTCGTTACGCAAACATTTAGCGAAGACAACTTAATCATCGTTCAATCGCCTGAATATCCGATTTTTAACAAAAAACATATATCCATAAATGATTTGGATAATAAAAAGTTTATCTCTTTCTCTTCTGATATACCGACAGGAAAATCGATTAAGCAATTTTTAAGAAAACATAAAATCGCACCGGAACTTGTTCATATGTACGAAAACATTGAAACGCTTAAAAGCGCGATCTCAATTGGGATGGGCTTCTCTATTATTCCCAAAAGCACCGTTACACAGGAGCTTAAAGATAAGTCGCTCGTGGCTGTTCGTTGTAAAGACTTAGATATCAACCGTCCGTTGGGCATTCTCCACGCTAATGGCAAAAACCTTACCAAATCCACGCAGAGCTTTTATAATCTCATCGTAAAATAAAAAAGCCCTAAGCCTCAATTTAAGGTGTTAGGTGTAAGGTTTTGGGTTTTAGCCGACTAACACCCAACACCTAAAACCTAATACCTTTTGTTACGGCTTAAGGCTATATGTCGAGTAATTCCTGGATTTACACTGCCGTCTCTACCTGCGGACCTGCAGCCACAAGGCTCTTGCCTTTTTCGGTATCGGTGAAGTTTTTGAAGTTTTCGATAAACATACTAGCCAATTTTTTGGCTGTTTCATCGTAAGCTTGTTTATCTTCCCAGGCATCTTTTGGATGCGATGTTGTTTCAAGCCCCTCGACAACTTTAGGAACTTGCAGATTAAGGATCGGCAATGTTTCGTATTCGACCGTTTCCAGTGAACCATCTAGAATACGATCAACAGTAAGACGATTATCAGCAATCGAAATACGGCGGCCTGTGCCATACTGACCGGCCACCCATCCTGTATTAACTAAATAAGCATGTGACCCGTGCTCTTCCATTTTCTTAGCGAGAATCTCTGCGTATTTGGTTGGATGAACGAGCAAGAATGCCTTGCCGAAACACGCCGAGAACGTTGCCTGCGGTTCATTGACACCTAACTCTGTCCCGGCCACCTTTGCGGTGTAGCCGCTTAAGTAATGATACATGGCCTGTTCTTTTGTGAGTTTGGCCACCGCCGGAAGAACCCCAAACGCATCGCATGTTAAGAAAATAATGTTTTTCGAATGCGTTCCTTTAGATATAGGCTTAACAATATTATCGATATGATAAATAGGATATGTAACACGTGTATTTTCTGTCTTTGATGCATCATGAAAGTCAATATTGCCATTGTCATCCATCACAACATTCTCGACTAAAGCATCTTTTTTGATGGCCTTATAAATGTCCGGCTCACGTTCTTCGGTCAACCCGATACATTTGGCATAACACCCGCCTTCAAAGTTAAAAATACCCTCGTCATCCCAACCATGCTCGTCGTCGCCGATTAATTGACGTTTAGGATCTGTTGACAGTGTTGTTTTACCCGTTCCCGAAAGGCCGAAGAAAAGGGCGGTGTCTCCCGCCTCGCCTTTGTTGGCCGAGCAGTGGAATGCACCAACGCCTTTAA
>JANQMA010000009.1 GCA_028280285.1 Candidatus Omnitrophota bacterium
ATTCACTTACGGGTGGTGTCAATATAAGCGCGCGTTTAATTTGAACGCGCGCTTTCCCTCACAACTTTATTGAGATAGCCTTCAAAATTACTAAATTCTCGAAGCTTTTTGTCTTTTATCTCATTTAGCGCTCTAATAGTTTTTCTATTAGGAATTTTCATTTTACCCGATTTTTTAACCATAACCTTTCTCTTATATTATCTAACCGGACGTAATTTATAATGGATTTTTTCTTTTTTTTCGAGTGTACAGATAACATCGAATAAATTAGCCGCCGTGGGATTACCTGTAGGACTGAGCATGCGCATTAAACTTTTGGGGTCTTTTTTAATCAGTTTAGCTAGCTTTTCAAATCCGATAACTGCATTAATATAATCCCGCAAAAGCGCTTTTCCAGTCCTTAGATCTCCAGCCAGCATTGATTCAATACTTTCACGCAATATCCCTTCACGAAACGCAGGGTCACGTAAAGCTCTGGCTTGAATGGTTTTTTTAAAGTCACGTGTAATAGCCATATACTTTATCCTTTTTTACGTTTTTTGTATTCCTCCCAAAGAAGCGTGGCTTTATCAATATCTTTTTGCTGATGTCTCTTTGTCCCACCACCTAAAAGAATAATAAGTCTATCTCCATCTTTGCCAACATAAACCCGATAACCAGACCCCCAATTAATACGCACTTCCTGTAAAGCTCCACGAACAGGCTTAAGGTTGGATGTGTTACCTTCAGCTAGACGTGTTAAATAGGTATTAACCTTGCTGGCCGCCTGAGCATCAAGACAATTAAACCAATCAGCAAAAGGACTGCCGCCTTCCTCCGTAATGTATTCTTCTATCCTAATCATAAGGTAACATATATGTTACTATTTGTCAAATAATCGACAATTAGAAAACCTAAGGTTAGTTAGTTTATATTTCTGGGGGGATTGTAATTTGTTACTGTGGAGGGGTAGTTTTATTACTATAAAGTATTAACTTTTTTTGTCAACAGTATAGATTGCGGCATGACCTTGATCAACCAACATCTGATTCACATACTCCCCTTTTTTGGCGATGTGGTGAGGATCGGTTGAGCCGGGAAGGGCGAAGACGTCGGCCAACCATCGACCGAAACTGCCTTCTTTGGACGTACGAATAACGATCATTGATTCCTTCATTAAATGGTCATTTAAAAAGAGTTTGGCACTTTTACCTGCATGGGTATTGCTTTCCGGAGCATTGATACCTTTCAACCGAAACGTATCGCGCACAAAAATCCCGAAACCGACATCTACCAATGCCTCAATCGTATCGCCATCGATCACACGAACAGGCCGGGCTGAATAAGTATACACTTTATTGATAAGATGATGCGCAGCTTTTAAAGCATATCCCCTTACTCCCTTATAGACCTTGGCATAGTAATACCCCTTTCTAAGCACGCCGACTTTGATCCCAAGTCTATTGTCTCCCGTCTTAACGGTCACCTTAAATCCACAATCAATATGCATACCCGCTGCACCGACTTTGCGCAGCGGATAAACAAACGGTTCGCCGCGCTCGAACTTTAACATCACAGATCGTTTACAAGAAACAACATCTTCCTTATTCAGCGCAGCTATCCTTAAATTAAGCTCATCGCAACCGATATCTGTCTTATTGGCTTCACGCTCAAGCTGCAAACGCAGACGCTTATCTTCAACACGCATAAGCGAACGGTAATGCGTAAACGTCAGTTTGGTTTTGGTAGGAAATTTTGGATACGCGGTATAAAACTGCAATGTGCGACGAATGACGTCTTTTTTTAAATCAACACCAAAATCACGCTTTAAATCAGCACTGATTGCATCATATAAACGCCCTCCAGCTTGCAGACGACCGTTTGATTGATCAACAGTCATGCGAATACTGCGGCCAATCTCCCAATAGGTCTTAAGCCGTTGATACTCAAGCACCCTTTGCGCCTCGATCAGACCTTTGGAGAGAATAGTATTAATGTTGGTGATAAGTTTATTATACGATATAGACTTATTTAGTATTGCGGTCATTGCCCGAACTCCAATTTAACCTTAACCTTTAAAGACTTGGCAATGCGTTTAAGTGTTAACAAGCTGATGTTTTCATAGCCATTTTCAATCTGAGATACCATTTGCTGCGACACATTCATGGCTCGCGCCAAATCGCTTTGCGTTTGTTTATTTTTTTTACGCGCTTGTTTTATCTTCATACCTAAATCCGCACATAGTTCATCGATAGGCTTTCTTTGGATTCTCCCTCTAAATTCCATACCTTGGCGCTTAAAATCTTCAAACAATTTTCGATAAATACGCTGCCAATACATAATACGCAAGGAATTCCAGTTATTAGTGCGCATTTTCTTTTTTATAGACATCCAATGCCTGACAAAATCTTCCTTTTTAATGAACGTAAAAACTTTTTTGATATCATTATTCCGTTCAAACAAAATAGCGGCAATATCAACAAACCTTTTGTCTTCGGGGTTCGACAAAATTTTCTTAACTTGCCGTTCTGATAAATTTTTATCAAATACCCATTCAACACGCATTAAGCAATGCCTCCTATTTCCTGATCCAATATCAAATCTATCTGCTCTTTTAAATGCTCATCGATGGATCGATAATCGATCGTATGGGCCGTAATCAAATCCAAAAGACCTGTTTTCATCTGCATACGGTCAAATAATTGATACCATTGAATAATGCCTTCAATCATAACTGGCTTGGCCTGAATCATTTTTACAAATGTGGACAAAGGCAAAAAAATGCTCGACAATATATAAATATCATAAAGGTCTTTGGCCTCCTGCCTGCCGCCAACCATCATATCTTTACCGATTATACCCTGCTTTTGAACAGTGCCGGCAATGGCGGCTATTTTACGGATGTAAATATCTTCCAATGACAAAACATCAACACCATCCACACGCTTACATCTATTCATTAAAGCAAAGCTATCTTCAACAAAGTCCAATTTACAAAGACCACCATCATCCAAAGCGATTCGATAAACCATAATCTTGGCAAAATCATCACCTAGATTTTGTTCAACCAGTTCAATCGTACCGTTAATTTTGCCAGCCAGATCATCCACACAGGCCTTAATCCGCTTTTGCGAAAAACTCTGTGTAAAAAAGTCCAAATCATAGGACGCCCGATGCTGAAAATAACACATCGATAATGCCGTGCCGCCAGCCAGATAAAAACCATCCATCCGGTCCGCCATTTGCGCATAAATACTTTTGACTAAAGAAAAATTAATCTCTTTCATGGTATTTCAATTATACAATATATAAATTGTATTGTCAAATTTTTACAATTTATATATTGTTTAATGGATAAAAATTATCCCGCTATGAACTACGTAAGTTCACACCGGGTTAAGGACTCATTTATTTCGCTGATAACGCTATTCTACCGCGCTTTTCATCAATCTCAAGCACGGTGACGTTGATTTTTTGGTGGACTTTGACGACGTCGGCTGGGTCTTTGACATATTTTTCTGAAAGCTCTGAGACATGGACCAGCCCATCCTGGTGGACCCCGATATCGACAAAACAGCCGAATGCCGTCACATTAGTGACAATACCGGGTAGTTTCATGCCAACCGTCAGATCACTGACAGATTCCACCCCTTCTTTGAAACTAAAGGCCTGGAATTTTTCACGCGGATCGCGCCCCGGTTTGAGCAGCTCCTCTTTAATATCTTCAAGAGTTGGCAAGCCGACTGTCTCGGTTACGTATTGATCCAAATCAATTGTGTTGCACAAATCTTTATTACCCACTAGTTCTTCCACCGAACAGTTTAAGTCCTTAGCTATTTGTGCGACAATCGGGTACGTCTCAAGATGCACACCGGTATTATCAAGGGGATTGTCGCCGGCACGGACACGCAAGAAACCGGCGGCCTGCTCAACCGCTTTAGGACCTAATCCTTCAACCTGTGTAAGCTCATCACGGCGTTTAAACCCGCCGTTGGCATCACGATACTTAACAATCGCCTCAGCCCGTGTCGGGCCGAGCCCTGAAACGTATGTCAAAAGTTGCCTGCTGGCCGTATTAACTTCCACGCCGACTTGATTCACACAGCTGGTAACCACATCATCGAGACTTTGCTTAAGAAGATTCTGATCGACGTCATGCTGGTATTGACCGACCCCGATCGACTTGGCATCAATCTTAACCAGTTCGGCGAGCGGATCCATGAGACGCCGCCCGATCGACACACTGCCGCGCACCGTCACATCATGATCGGGAAATTCTTCACGCGCGACGTCTGACGCCGAATAGATCGAGGCTCCACTTTCATTGACCAGTACTACTTGTATTGATTTATCAAGCTTAAGCGATTTAATAAAACTTTCCGTTTCCCGTGAAGCCGTGCCGTTTCCGATGGCAATCAATTCAATCTTATGTTTTTTAATGAAAGCTCTGATAGTTTCTTCCGCATCCTGTTTTTGCCCTTCGCTACCAACCAAATAGATCGTATCATTATCAACTAATTTTCCTTGCTCATTTAAACAAACCACTTTACACCCTGTCCGTAGACCCGGATCAATCGCAAGCGTTGCTTTTTCTCCAGCTGCGGGCGCCATTAAAAGTTCATTAAGATTCTGTTTAAAAATATCGATGGCAGCAATATCCGCACGCTTCTTTAAGTTCATCCGCGCCTCTGTCTCAAGACTTGGGATAAGAAGCCTCTTAAAGCTGTCCTGTAGAGCCAACCGAACCTGCCGCGCATCGGCCCCATTGCCGCGGATAAAATGATTTTCTAAAATCGCAAGCGCCTTTTTCTCATCCGGCAGAACACGGACGGATAAAAGCGACTCTTTTTCTCCCCGGCGGATGGCCAGAATACGATGAGACGGCGCGTTTTTGGCGAGTTCACTGTATTCAAAATAGTCGCGGTATTTCGCTGCTTCTTCTGTCTTGCCACGCATGACTTTGGATGTCAACACCCCTTCATCATCAAATAGCTTGCGCAGAGCCTTACGAACCTCCGTCTCTTCATTAATCCATTCGGCCATAATATCCCGCGCCCCGACAAGGGCTTCTTCAGTTGATTCAACCTCTTTTGCATGTGAAACAAATTCAAGCGCTGCTTTTTCTATATCAATGCCTTCTTGTTTAAAAATAGCCTCAGCCAATGGCTCCAGCCCTTTTTCTTTGGCAATCGTCGCTTTAGTACGCCGCTTCGGTTTATAGGGAAGATACAAATCTTCCAAGACCGCCATAGTCGGGGCGGCTAAAATATCACTTTTCAGTTTTTCGGTAAGTTTGCCTTGCTCTTCAATCGATTTGCAGATAACCGCTTTACGTTTATCAAGTTCACGCAATTGGGTGAGACGGTCACGGATATTTGTCACCGCGACTTCATCAAGATTCCCGGTGGCCTCCTTGCGGTAACGCGCAATAAACGGGACTGTCGAGTCCTGATCAAGCAACTCAATCGTTGCTGTCACTTGATCGGAACTGATGGATAATTCTTTGGATATAGTAGAAGTATACTTATTCATAGTGATCAGAGTTCAGTTCCATGGTTTACGATCACTGATCACTGACCACTGATCACTATAATCACAAATTCTCTGGAATAGTAAACACAAACCTTGCCCCTTCGTCTTCATGGGATTCGACCCAAATATTGCCGCCATGATCATTAATAATGGTTTTGACAATCGAAAGGCCTGCGCCGCTTCCTTCATATTCGGCATAGGTATGAAGGCGTTTAAATATGGTAAAAACATCATTATGATATTTTGGATCAATCCCAATTCCGTTATCAGCCACAGAAAATTCATGCATGCCCTCATGCAGTCTATAGCCAATTGTAATCACAGGCTTATGTTCTTTTTGCGAAAATTTAATGCCGTTGGCAATTAAATTATAAAAAATTTCTCCCATCTTAATCCGATCACAAACAATCACCGGAAGCTCATCCGGCACAATAATCTCTGCCTTGGCCTGTTTAATAGGAAATTCCGTACGATCAAGAACCTCCTGGATAACATCTTTAATGAGTACCTTCTCATACGGATTTTTGATGCGTGATAACCGTGTCAGGGTAAGCAGGTCTTTAATAAGCTTATTGAGTCTATCCGTGCTCGCGACAATACCTTCGATCGAATCTTTGCTCTTCGCATCCAGTTTCGTCAATGCATGTTTTTTCAGGTAATTAGCGTACCAGGCAATCCCCATAAGCGGCGCACCGATATCATGACTCACCGTATAAACAAACCGGTCCATTTCCTTATTAACCTTTTCTAAATCTTTTTTCTGCTCCTCGGTAATACGGAGGTTCTCTTTAAGCATTTGGCTTTGGGTTTGCAGTTTTTTATTTTTCTCGGCCAACTGCTCACTCATGGCATTAAAGGCGCGGGCCACATCGGCTACCTCATCATGGCGAACAGTCTTAAGTTTAACATCAAAATCCCCCGCACCAATCTTGCGCGCCGCATCGGTCAAATCAGCAAGCGGCCGTGAAATCCGTCCAATAATATAGATAGCCATAAAAAGCGAAAACACAAAACTAGCCAGAAGACTTGTTTTAAATACCCTAACGGCAAGCTCTCTTTCTTGTTGTGTTTTAACAATGGCGTCCTGTGAAAGAAGATCAACATGGGCATGTAGCGCCTTAAGGGTTTTGGAAAGGACCGCTTCACTTTTTTCAATGGCCTCAACATCCTGCAGCGATAACACATAACTCTCATTTGAAATGTTCGTTAAAATGGCTGCGGATAATTTATTATACGCATAGTGTGCTTTGTCCACCTCATTCAGAAAACTTTGCGCTTCAACATATTTAAGAGGTTCTTGTAAAGAGCGCTTTTGCACCTGGTCATGCAAAATACTCTGTGTTTGGGTAATAGCACCTCTAATATCTTCTGTCAAACGATGAAGTCCGGTTTTAAGTAATTTCGCATGATTTAGCATATAAGCGCGCCTGGCCGGCGGCACACTTTCAAAATTAAGTTCCTCGGAGATACGAATCGCCCGCTCGACAATAAGCGCCTTTTGCCCTTGCAACTGGATAATCAGATTAATTTGTTTAACCAGGTTAAAGTTTTCATTAACAACGACATGCAGATGTTGGGTGATGCGATTGATTTGATTGGTACCGATAGTGGCGTTAGCCGCAATCAGAACCAAAATAAGGGTAAGAAACAGTTTTATGTGGGTGGCTATACGCATGAGTACACAGTAAGTATACCTGAATTATACGAGGAGCCAATGGGAAATGGAAAAATTTACATATAAAATCGTATTTGGTATTTGGTAATTAGTACTTGGTGACGCAAAGATTACGCCACCAATTACCAATTACTAAATACTAATTACTAGTATTTAACAGAACACCCATACGGCTTATTATACCCGTTGGGTTGTGCGCCCGCGCTAAGCGCAGAAAATGTCGTATCAATATAGTTTTCAGAGCTAGGGATCACGCTAGGTGAATAATTAGAATCACTGTCGATCGCTCCTTGGTAAACAAGCGTACCTTCCGAGTTGATGATAAATATATGCGGTGTTGTCTTGGCCCCATACATTTTCCCCACCTTCCCATCATGATCAAGTAAAACAGCGGTTGGTGCCGCGCCGCTATTGGCCTTGATTTGATTATATTCATCCGGCGTATAGTGTCCTTGTTTACCCACAGCTGATGAATTAATCGAAAACCATACGGCGCCCTCTGCCCCGTATTTTTTTTGAAGATTCTGCATATTATCGCTTTGATAATGCTTTTTTACATACGGACAATCAGGGTTATACCACTCTAAAATCACATTTTTCCCCTGATAATCCGAAAGAGTATGCGTGACTCCTTTCGTATCAACAAGAGAAAAGTCCGGTGCCGCTTTTCCCGATTTAACCGCAGCAAAGGCGGTTGTGGCTACTAAACCGATCATAAGTAACGTCAATATTAGTTTTTTCATGGCATTGTCCTCTCTTTTGTTTAAATTAAGCTACATCCTTACTTTTCAAATAATGAGGTTATGATATAATAACATCGTTGGCAAATCAACTTTAATGTCGCTTGCTTATCCATGAAGCTTCTTTCTAAAAACAGTTTTTTCCTTTGTTTTATTCATCTTCTTATCATTCCCGCCGCTTACAGCGCCCCTATGCCCGATAACCTCATTATCGCCGCGCGTGGAGGCAACTTCGCTAAAGTCAAAGCCTTAACCCAAAAAAATAAAGACAATATTACTCTTCTGAATAACGCCCTCGGTGCAGCGATTATGGGCGATCAAGAAAAAATCGTCAACTATCTGATTGAACAAGGCGCCGAAATCAACCATATCAGTTCTTTTGAAACCTCGCTTCTCATTAATACCATTATGAACGGACGCACCCAATACAGTAAACTACTTTTAGAAAAAGGGGCCGATCCGAATGCGCGCGGTTATGATCATACACGCGGAGGATTTCATATCCATTGGGACTGGACAGCGCTTATGTGTGCGGCCCGCATTGGGGATGTGGAACTGGTCAAACTTCTGCTCAAAAAAGGCGCCGACACAAAGGCTGTTGGCTGGTCGCTCATTGAAACGGAGCTCGAAAGTAGTGCAGATATTGCCGCCTATTCGGGAAATCTCGACGCGCTTAAATACCTTATTAAAAAGAAAGTGCCTTTACATGAGCATACGATTTTTAAGGTGGTCCGTGGCGGACATAAAGACGTCTTGGCCTATCTTCTTCCCTTTATGAAAGACATTAACAACCCTGGTCCTTTTAATGGAAGAACGCTGTTGATTGAAGCAGCCTGGTGGGGTCATGCTGATATTGTGCAATTCTTAATCGACAAAGGAGCTGATATTAACGCGACCGACACGCACGGTTATACAGCAGTGAGCGAAGCTACCGACAAACTGATTGATGATCCGGAAAAACAATTAAAAATTTTAGAAGTGCTTGTTAAAAATGGAGCCGATTTAAATCTCGCCAGTCACACCAATATCCGCCCTTATGACCGGGCCGCGAAATACGGCAATGAAGCAATTCGATTATATTTGAAGGAAAACGGGGCTGAACCGACCTTGTTTGATAATTAAAAATTGAGAAATAAAAATTAAAAAAGTAAAATTGAAAATCGTATTTAGTAGTCAGTAATGTGTAATTGGGTTGTCCGCTAATTACCAAATACCATTTACTAAATACATTTTTTAATTTTTATTTTCTCTCAATTCTAAATTTTCTTTTTTAATTTTTACTTTTAACTTTTTAATTACTTCTCAAG
Organism: Candidatus Omnitrophota bacterium; assembly: GCA_028280285.1. GTDB lineage: Bacteria > Omnitrophota > Gorgyraeia > Zapsychrales > Zapsychraceae > JANQNA01. The sequence goes on from JANQMA010000009.1 coordinate 9,234, forward strand.
TCTCTCCGGATGATGCTTGACCACTTTAGCTTGCACCATATAAACAACATCTTCGGCGATGTTGGTGGCGTGATCACAAATACGTTCTAAATCGCGCGCAGCGAGAAGAAGTGAAACGGCTTGAGCCGCAATGGCTGTATTTTTTTCCATATGATCATGGATCAAATCACCCATAATTTTATTACGCAGATGATTGGACTCTAAATCCGATTTAATCACCTTGGCCGCTAAGTCCCTGTCTCGCTTCACAAACGAGTCAATGGCTTCCTTGACCATAGTACGCGAGATATCCGAAAGGCGAATGATATCATCAATTGGATCCAATAGCTCTTCATCGGCTAACTCCTGGGTGCGGTAAGCAATGTTTGATGCCAAATCGGCAATACGTTCAAGCTCGGCATTAATGCGCATTCCCGTCGTGATAAAGCGTAAATCTTTGGCCATCGGTTGAAAGAGCGCCAAAATCTCAATCGCCAACTCTTCCACCTCAATTTCCAGCTCATTGATTTCTTTATCTTTGATAATAACTGCCGCGGAGAGCTCCTCATCCTGTGTGCGTAATGCTTTAAGCGAAGTAGTGATAGCCGTTTCGGTAAGCGTTGCCATACGCAAAAGCTTTGTATTTAAATTCTCTAACTCTTCGTCTAAATGTCGATCCATACTTTTCCTTACATTTTATAAAGACACTAGACACTTGTCACTGGACACTGGGGATTTCCAGTGTCTTGTGTCTTGTGTCCTGTGTCCAATATATTAACCAAACCGGCCGGTGACGTAATCTTCTGTAATCTTTTTAGCTGGGTTTGTAAATATTTTTGATGTTTTATCATATTCTACCAGCTCCCCTAACATAAAAAAAGCAGTATAATCAGAAACTCGTGCTGCCTGCTGCATGTTATGGGTGACGATTACAATGGTGTATTTTAGCTTGAGCTCGTGAATAAGCTCTTCAATTTTCCCCGTTGCAATCGGATCGAGCGCTGAGGCGGGCTCATCAAGAAGAAGGACTTCGGGCTGAACGGCTAAGGCACGTGCAATACACAACCTTTGCTGCTGTCCGCCAGAGAGGGCAAAAGCACTTTTATTGAGGCGGTCTTTGACTTCATTCCAAAGAGCAGATTGTTTGAGACTGGTTTCCACCCTTTGTTCAATAAAATTTCTATCCTTAATACCATTAATCCTAAGGCCATACGCGACATTATCAAAAATCGACTTAGGGAAGGGATTGGACTTTTGAAATACCATCCCCACCTGGCGGCGAAGATCAACAACATCAAGCTCTTTATCAAAGATATTCTGTGTATCCACAACGATTTTACCTTCATAGCGGGCCGATGGAATCGTATCATTCATGCGGTTAAATGATCTGAGAAAGGTTGATTTTCCGCAACCGGATGGACCGATAATACCGACCACCGTGTTTTCGAGGATCTGCATCGTCACACTTTTAAGTGCATGCACGGCTCCGTAGTAAAAGTTGAAGTTCTCAACTGAAATCTTAAGCTGGTTGAGCTCCACCCCCCGGTCCTCGGCTATTTTCTCTTGTTTCAGGTTCTTCATATTCATAAGAGTTTCCATGCTATTATACCCATTTTAATGTAAATTAAACTTAAAAAATTCAAAATTGTATTTAGTAGTTAGTGATTTGTAATTGGTTTATAAGTTGTTGTCCGCCAATTACTAACTACCAATTACCAAATACCATTTTTAATTTTTACTTTCTTTTAATTCTAAATTTTCTTTTTTAATTTTTACTTTTAATTTCTTAATTAATACCCCTTTTTATTCCAATTTTGTTTTACGCAATTGATAGCGTATAACAAACGCAACTAAGTTAATTATAAACACAAGTCCGATTAATACAAGGGCTGTCCCGTAAGCCAGGGGTCTTACCTTCGCAATCGCATGATGCTGCGTACTCATAATATAGAGATGATACGGCAGCGCCATAAACTGATCTGACAATGATTTCGGGACAAACGGCAGAAAAAAGGCCGCTCCGGTAAAAAGAATCGGAGCCGTCTCACCAGCCGCGCGTGCCAAACCTAAAATCGTCCCTGTGAGCATTCCAGGCACCGCATACGGCAGGACATTCGTCCATATAGTTTGCCATTTTGTTGCGCCTAAGGCCAGTGATGCATCGCGATAGGCCTGTGGAACGGTTTTAAGCGCCTCCTCACTCGATGTGATAACCCAAGGCAGTGTCATCATCCCCAGCGTCATCCCTGCCGATAAAATACTCGTATCAAACGCTAAAATCTGTACAAACACAACAACACCAAATAGACCATACACAATCGACGGCACACCGGACAAATTACGGATCGCCATACGGATAATCCGTGTTAAAGCAGTATCCTTGGCATATTCGTTTAAGTAAATCGCGCAGCCCATACCAAGGGGAATTGATATAATGGCCGTTAATACCGTCACATAAAACGTTCCGACAATCGCAGGATAAATGCCGCCTTCGGTCATACCATTGCGGGGTGCTGCTGTCAAAAATTCCCACGTGATAACACTATGGCCTTTACTATAAATATCCCAGGCAATAATAATGAGCGCCAGAAGTACGAACGCGACACATATTTTAAGAGTCCCAAAGCCGATAAGTTGTTGCCATTGACGGGCTTTCATCATCTATGCACCTTTTCAAAATTATGTAAAATAATATCCGAAATCAAATTAATTACAAATGTAATAACAAAAAGCACCAACCCCAACGCAAATAAAGCATAATAATGGGTTGTATTATACGCCACCTCTCCCAACTCGATCGCAATTGATGACGTTAACGTTCTTACAGAGCCTAAAAATGCCTCGAAAGGAAAGCCTTCCGGCATAGCCGGTGCGCATCCGGTCGCCATTAAAACGGTCATGGTCTCCCCAATCGCACGCCCCATCCCCAGCATGCAGGCCGCAATAATACCGGACAATGCCGCTGGAATCTTAACACGAATAACCGTCTGCCACTTCGTCGCTCCAAGCGCCAGAGACGCTTGATCGTACGAATACGGCACACTGCTGAGCGCATCTTCGGAAATACTGATAATCGTCGGCAGCGCCATAACCGCCAAAAGAACCGACCCGTTAATGGCATTAAGTCCATTATAAATATTAAAAAATTTCGCGATAAGCGGCCCGACAAAAACAATACCGAGAAAACCAATGACAACCGATGGCACAGCCGCCAGCATTTCAATCGTCGGTTTTAAAATTTCACGAACGCGCGGAGATGCCACATCCGACAAATAGGCTGCTGCTCCTATTCCGATCGGAATCGCAATGGCAAGCGCCCCTACCGTCACCATAAATGTACTGACAAGCATGGGTATAATCCCATACGAGGCTTTTACATAAGAAGTCGGATTCCAATTGGTACTGGTTAAAAACTCAACAATAGACACTTCCTGAAATGCAGGAATGGATGTTTGAATTAAAAGAAGAAATATCCCGCCCAATAATAAAACAACAAGCATGCCGTTAATAAAAAAAACAGCATGCACACATTTATCTTTAAATGCGGTTGAGAAAAGCCGTTTGGGTGGATTGTCTGTTAATGCGATTGCTTTCATAAAAAATTAGGTTAAAGGTAAAAGGCGAAGGGTTAAAGTCAGCCTTAACTTTCACCTTCAACCTTAAACCTCTAACCTGATATCCTTAATAATTTCAAGAATTACAGCCCGACTTGCGAGTTGAATTCTTCGTATTCACTAGGAATCGGAAAGAAACCCTCTTCTTCCACTATTCTTTGTCCTTCAGGGCTTAATTCAAATTCCAAAAATTTACGAATTGCGCCTTCAGGAATACCCGCTACATATTGATTAAGCGGACGTGCAATCGGATACTTACCGGACTTAACGTCAGCCGAATTAAGCGGGCTTGCGTACTCGCCGCCTCTTTTAGACGCAACGCTGACAACAGTTAAACCCGTCGCATCTTTCACATAACCAACACCGACGTAACCGATCGCTGATTTATCTGATTTAACAGCCTCGACGATCTGAGCGTTACCGTTCATACGATTCATCTTTGCTGAATAGTCACCTTTAAGAACATAGTCCTGGAAAAAGACAAATGTCCCGGAGTTTGACTGACGTCCGTACATATTGATCGGCATATCAGGTCCACCGATTTCACTCCAGTTTTTAACATCACCTCTAAAGATTGCACCGATTTCATCTTTAGTTAATTGTGTAATCGGATTTTCAGGATTCACAATAACACTTAACCCGTCCATAGCAATAACAATACGGTTGGCTGTAACACCATTGTCTTTTGCCATCTTGATTTCTTTCGGTTTCATTAAACGCGATGCATTCGCTATATCACATTTTTGGTTGATAAGCGCGGCCACACCTGTTCCCGAACCCCCACCCGTTACGGCTACATAATTGGATGGGTACTTTTTCATATATTCTTCGGAAAGTTTTTGAACCAGATTAATTAAAGTATCCGATCCTTTGATCTGAAGCATCTCTTGAGCCGATGCCGTTTGTGCCACTAAAACTGCCAAACCAATAATTGCTAGTTTAACCAAATTTCTCATGCTTACCTCCTCTATATTAGTCCTATTACTCTAACCCTCAAATGTGACATAATTGTGACATTTTTGTGACAACATTGTGAAATGCTGCCACAAAAATGCCAACCTCGGGGGAGGGTTAAAATTTAAGTAGCAAGTCAGTCTGGAGCAAATGCTCCTCATCACTTGATCCGGTTTCTGTATCTGAAATGTAATAATCAAGTCCGAAAATTACATTTTTCTTGAGCGCATATTTGAACGCAAACTCATCACTTTCCACGTTCGTATCTCCACCATAACGGTCGGAATCAGGCAAAAAGTCCACAAAGGCATCTGTTTCCAGCTCAACATGCTGGTATTTGAACTGCCAATTGCCCGGATTTTTGACCTTTCTGTGACCGAACTTCACACCGACAGAATAACCATCATCCGCATCGGAAGGGTCTCCGTTCGACACCCATTCGCCAAATACAGCAATGCGTTCATCCGCCATAAATGGAAGACCACCAAAAAGATTCATCACACCAAATTCGGCTCCAACCGATACAACATCATAATCATTCACAATAACCCCGCCACTGGTGGTGTTGGTGCCGCCTGTAAACATCTGGGCCGCACGCCCTTTGACACCTTTAAAGTCTTGGTAGGCCACCGCTCCTGTAGCATCCAATTTCTCGCCCTTGGCCTTCAAACCACCCTGGACCATAAATAATGAAGGATCAGGATCATCCTGATCACGGTGATCCACAATCCAGTAGGCCGTATTACCAAAGAACGTCGTTGTCTTCGTCAAGTCTTTTTGATAATTCAAGGCAAACCCGTTAGGGTTGACATCACTGTCCCAAAGCATATCCGTTGGCAACCAAAAAAATGGTTTTCTCTTATGCTTACCACCAACAATGGTTAAGCCCTTGATCGCATGAGGCTGCCAGGTTACAAAGGCATAATCCAAACGGATATCAGGTGTTTCAAATGTGTCTTCCAGCGTTTCATTGGTTGAACGTGGATCTGAACCGCCCGTTGCCAATCCTGCATCCAGCTTCACGTTGTTTGCAATCTGTGATTGCAGACCCAACCGATAACGGATACGTGTCCGGTTACGCCCTTCGGTGTCAGAATCTTTTTCTTCCCATTGGTGACGTAGGCGAAAGTCTTGTTTGACTTTAAGCTTTTGGGCCCATGAAGGCACTGCATAACTTTTCCCCGCCGTCAACTCCGCTGCAACCTGCTGTTTTGTTTCATCCTTAATAATGTCGGCTTCAATCGGTGTCAGGATTCCCTTATCCACCAATTTTCCGACTAAAATGTCTAACTCCCCTGCGTTTACTGCAAAAGCTGTTAAATTGACACAAAGCCCAACAGCTGTCATAAGCAAAAATAATCTTTTCATTATTTAAGCTCCCCCCTTTTTTACGGAATTCAAATAATCTATTATTAACCTTTCGGACCCCCTCAAGCCCAAAAGAACAAATTCAATAGGCAATAAGTTGCTTTAAATACTTGCGCGTTTTGCGCAAGTCACCCTCAACTTCTTTAAGGTTCTCATAGATGTATTCATCGGGAATAAGACTGTTGGCTTCAATCGCGAGCACGATTTCACAAAGACTGTCGATTTGACTACGGATACGGGCCGCAAGAAATTCTGTTTCCACATTCGACGGCTTGAAGACTCTATTCATAATGACTCCCCTCTTCTTCTCGTTTAGGGTTTAATTATAGCTAGATTCTACAAATCAACTGTTACCGGAACATGTCTGTCCTGTGACATCTCTGTGAAAATGTTAATACTTAGGAATCGTAAATGTGAATGTTGTCCCCACGTTAAGCTCACTATCCACAGAAACTTTTCCATAATGCGCCTGGACAAGATGTTTCACAATCGATAACCCAAGCCCCGTCCCGCCAATTTCACGTGAACGCGCTTTGTCAACCCGATAAAATTTCTCAAAAATACGCGGTAAATCTTTTTCAGGAATACCGATCCCGGTATCCTGCACGTCAAAAACAAATTCTTCGGGCGTTTCTTTGACATCAATGACGATTGATCCGTTTTCCTTATTATATTTAATCGCATTTTCCAAAAGATTAATGAGAACCTGCTCCAATGAGAATTCGTCACAATTAACAACATCAATATCCTTGGCAATTTTAGCGGTAATGTCTATCTTGTGTTTTTTACTTTTATTCGCTACAACAAGAAGAACCCGGTCTATAACCTTTTTTAACTGGACCGGTTCTTTTTGTAGTTCAAATTTTCCGGACTCGATTTTCGATAAGTCGAGGATATCGTCAACTAAACTACCTAAACGTTCCGCATCAACTTTAATGATATTGACAAATTCTTCAGCCGCCTTTCTATCACTCAAAGCACCTTCACTCAAAGTCTCGGCATAGCCTTTAATGCTTGTAATCGGCGTGCGCAGCTCATGAGACACATTGGCGACAAAGTCGCGCCGCATCGTCTCGAGCTTACGCATTTCGGTAATATCGTGAAACACCAAAACAGCGCCGTCCTTTTCCCCATCATGTTCGATCGCCGAAGCATGGACAAGAAGAATTTTTTCATCGGGGTCGTGCACATGAATCTCGCGCTTTAAAAATTTCTCCTCGTATTTCAAAATGTCATCAATAATATCCTTAATTTCAATATTGCGCACAACTTGCAAAGGTTTTTTACCAATCGGATCGTCTTCAAAATGAATAAATTCCTTGAGCATGTCATTGGTCAACATAATGCTTCCATCATTCGCCACGATCATAATCCCATCGAACATATTAAGGAATACCGCTTCAAGACGCGAACGGTTTTGTGAGACTTCATAAATCCTTTGACTGATTTGCTTAGACATATAATTAATGGACTTAGACAAATCCCCGATTTCATCATTGGAATAAATACGCGGACTATGATCAAAATTACCATTGGCAATTTCCCGCGCGATCTGAGAAATTTCAGTTATAGGTTTTGAAACCAAGGCCGTTGCCACATAGCTAAAAACCAAGACAAGGACAAGGGCCGTGACAATACCCAAAATCAAAATTTGTGTCATTTTTTGAGAGAGCACATCAACAGTTGAAAGTTTAACGGATAGACGAATAAGGCCACTTATGTAAGGATTTTCTTCAATGCGTAGAGCATAGTAAAGTAAATCCTCATCGATTGTTGAGCTATACCGCTCGGCCTCTCCATACCCATGCCGGAATGCCGCGACCACTTCCGGCCGCGTCCGATGATTTTCAACAACAGCAAGCTGTTCACGATTAAGTTCGGAATCACCCAAGACCACGCCGTCAGCATCGATAATAGAAACACGCAGCTTAAGGCTGCGTCCGATTTGATCGGCAATGACATCGATATCTCTGGCCGTGGTACCCGATGACATCCTTGTTAATAGATACTGCTCGGCAAATTTGGTTTGCCTTTGCAGCTGAGCTTTTAAATTAGCAATGGTGATATTGGTAAGCGAATAATTAAGATAGACACATAGACCGAAGATAACAGTAGCAATGATGCCGAAGATAAGAAGTAATATTTTGGTTTTAATGCTTACGCGCACTCTTCTCCCCGCAAAACCTACTCATTTAAAACATATCCAATACTGCGGACTGTCTCGATCATCGAGCCGGCACGTCCTAGTTTTTTACGCAGCCGTTTAACATGGGTGTCAATCGTGCGGGTTGTAATGGAAGAATCCATATCCCAAACATCATTTAACAAAACCTCACGCGATTGCACACGTCCTTTGCGTTGCATAAGCGTTAAAAGGAGTTTGAACTCCATGGCGGTTAACGCAATTTCTTTTTTATTAATGAAAACTTTATGCTTGGGGATGTTAAGCGTAATACTTTTGACGATAATCTCTTGAGGCTCTTCTTTATCCTCGTCCGTCGGTTTTTCTTGACGCCGCAAAATGGCTTTGATGCGTAAAAGAAGCTCACGCGGACTAAACGGCTTAACCATATAATCATCGGCGCCTAACTCAAAACCGACAATGCGGTCCACCTCCTCGCCCTTAGCGGTGAGCATAATAATCGGAATATGTTTGCTGTCCGGCATTTGACGGATAATTTTACAGGTCTCAAGACCGTCCATTTTGGGAAGCATAATATCCAAAATGATCAGATCAATGTATTCCTGCTCGACAATCTCAACAGCATCTTCGCCGGTAATCGCTGTAAAGCATTTATAATCGGCCTTTTCGAGATTATATTTAACTAATTTGGAAATATGGGCATCATCTTCAACGATAAGGATTTTTTTACTCATATTATAAATGCAATTTGGTTAGGAGAACCGCCACAGCAGTCTCGACTTTTAGTATTCTCACTCCCCCATCAATAGCAGAAAATCCACGTTTGCGCAACTGTTCTATTTCAAAAGGGACAAGTCCGCCTTCCGGACCGATAGCCAACACAAACGGTTTTTTAGGGCGACTGACGGTCTTAAGACCTCCAGGATGCCCGACAAAGCATTTTTTCTTCCCTACAATATCAGATAATTCATCCTCCACAAAAGGTTTAAATCGTTTTTTTAAATAAACCGTTGGCATAACGGTATCTTTGGCTTGCTCCAGACCAAGGATAAGTGTTTCGCGTATTTTCTCCGGACGCAAAACCGGGCTATGCCAATAGCTTTTTTCAACACGATTGGTTTGAATCAGATAAATGTCTTTAATCCCGAGTGTGGTTATCTGCAAAAGCAGGCGTTTAAGCACAATGGGCCGCGGTAAGGCCAGGATAAGCGTAGCCTTGGAAGGCTTCGGTGGATTACGGTTGAGCTTTACGATAAGCTCAACACGTTTGGCATCAATTGTCATAATCTTGCCCTCACCGAGCTTACCGTTTAAACGACCCACTTGCACACGATCACCGGGTTTGGATTTGAGTATTTGTTTAATGTGCATGTAACGCCGATCTTTTAGAACAACTGTCTTGTTACCGCTTGTAAAATCTTTATCTTCGAGTAGTATAATATTCATACGCGATCAAAACTTGACTGGGTTTAATGTTTGATGTTTATTGTTTAAATAAAATTTTATTAAACATTACACTTTAAACATTAAACAGATTTTTTGTTAATTTATCTATGTCTTCTTCTACTTACATCATAGTCGGCCAAGGTTTTGCCGGCACAGCCTTGGCCTGGCAATTGCTTAATCGCGGTCAATCCGTTCAAATTTATGATGATCATCACCGCGATAGTTCATCGGTCGCATCCGCCGGGATCATTAACCCCATAACCGGACTGCGTCTCAATCATTCCGGGGAATATATACAGCTTAAATCCGCATGCGATGCATTCTATCACGCGCTCGAGAAAAAACTTAAAACAAAATTCTATCATCCTCTTAATATCGTCAAGTATTGCACACGCCCCGAAGAAAAACAAGCCTGGGATAAAAAACAATGCGCCTTTAAAGAAGCCGGCCTGCTTACTTCCACCTTCAAAGCCAATCCTTACGATAAGCACATTGCCAATGAGAACGCCGGATTTGAAACCGTTGGCGCCTCTGTCAATGCCCGCACTTATTTAAACGCAAGCCGCGCCTATTTTAAAAACCACGCACATCTGATCGAAGAATCATTTGATTATGTCAAAATAAATAGCTATCGAACGGAAACAGCAAAGATCATTTTTTGTGAAGGGTTTAAGGCACAACACAATCCATGGTTTAAACATCTTCCCTTTATTAATGCCAAAGGCGAACTCCTCACGATTAAAATCAACACAGATAGTTTTCCCCAAAAAATGATTAATGCCGGGATTTTTGTTTTACCGCTCGGTAATAATTTATATAAAGTCGGAGCCACTTATGAATGGGACGATTTAACACCGGCGCCGACAGAGACCGGCAAGTCAGAATTATGGACAAAGCTGCGCGATCTGTTAACGGTTGATTTCAAAATTGTAGAACATGCAGCCGGTATTCGTCCGATTATAAAAGATCAAACGCCCGTCCTTGGAGCTCATCCGGATAATCCGGATTTATTGATTTTCAACGGCCTGGCGTCCAAAGGCGCACTCTACAGCCCACTGTTATCCACTATGGTGTGTGATTATGTGATAGAAGGAAAAGCAATTGATGAAAAATACAGTGTGAGAAGGTTTAGCAGAACGTTGACAGCCTGAAACATTGGTGATAATATTGGGGCTCAAATTTCATTCGTGGAGAGGTGCCGGAGTGGCCGAACGGAGTTGACTGCTAATCAATTGATCCTTCATTGGATCCCAGGGTTCGAATCCCTGCCTCTCCGCCATTTAAAATACATCGTATTTTCAAAAATCCTTACTTACCCCGCTTGGCCTGAAAAAAATCCTTCAATAATCCCGCGCATTCTTCTTCCAAAAGCCCCCGGGAAACACTGATTTTATGATTGAGCGGCCCGGTTTCAACCAGGTTATAAACAGACCCGCAGGCCCCCGTTTTAGGGTCACTCGCACCGATATAAAGCCCCCGCAAGCGCGACAAAACAAGTGCTCCGGCACACATCGCACACGGTTCAAGCGTCACATACATCATACAATCATGCAGCCATTTGCTTGATAATCCAGCCGCCGCCTGCGTGATCGCAATCATCTCGGCATGTGCTGTTGGATCTTTGAGCGTTTCGACCTGATTATGCGCCTTGGCAATAATCTGATCTTTATGGGTGATCACGCAGCCAACAGGCACTTCATTTTTTTCAAACGCGATCTGCGCCTGCTTTAAGGCCTCCTTCATATAAATCTCATCCACCAAGGCCATTATTTTGCCTTCCCGTTTTTATACACCGGCAGATAAATCGAAATCTGTGTGCCTGAGCGCAAATGACTTTTGAGCATAATATTGCCTTTAAACCGGTTGACAATGTCACGCACCATGGAAAGCCCGAGGCCGGAATTTTTATTAAGCCCTCTTTGTTTGGTCGTAAAAAAAGGATCAAACACATGATCCAGCGCATCCTTCGCAATCCCGACGCCATTATCCTTACACTCAATCAGACACGTGTCTTTATCCTTCAAATATTTACTGCTGAGCACAATTTCCCCGCCATTCGGCATGGCCTGGACAGCATTGGTTGCCACACTCGTTATGATCTGTTCGAAACTCACCTCGTCCATCGCGATATACTTGACCTTGCTATCCAGCTTAACTTTAATTTTGATCTGATAAAGCCCGTATTGATCACGGAATGCCTTTATAATCGAACGCAAAACTTCATTCGGATCGCAATACCCAACCTTAAGTTTAATCTTTTTCTTTTGAAATAATAACAATCGTTCAATTGTGTCTTCACAATATTTGGCCTGATCACGCATGTTTTTAAGGGCTCCAAAAATATTTTTATAATCTTTAAAGCCTATATACTCAAAATCACGTCCCTGATATATATCAAGCAAGGCCTGCGCTTTTTCATGAATGCCCTTAATCGGATATTGAAATTCCTGTGCAGCACCGGCAATGAGCGTTTGGATAGCCTGGTTTTTCTGAAGTTCCCGCTCAGCATGTTCTTCCTGAAGACGCTGATCAATTTGATGAATAATCAGGAGAATAAAAGATTGCCCATCCAGATCAAAGTTGCTCAATGAGGTCTCGACCGTCTGCACCTTCCGGCGGGTTGTCTTCCATTTAATGGCATAATGCAGCGGATCCTTGGACTCTTTCACAGCAGAAAACTTGCTCACCTTCCACATCTTAACAGTGGCATCTTCCTGAAAAATGTCAAAGATGTTGCGCGCCAGCAGCTTTTTGGTAGAACACCCAAGCCCTTTAGCCGCCGCTTTATTCACAAATACAATCTGCCCGTTTTGTTTAATTAAAAAGACTTCGTCTTTGATTTGATCGATGAATTGAATAAAAAATTGAGACTTTTGATCCGTTGAGAGAATAGCCGCAGGTTTTTTCCGAGCAGTGCTCTTATTCATAATGGAAGTCTGTAGAAGAATGCTACGAATAAACGCGCCCACCAGGAGTCGAACCTGGAACCTCTTGTTCCGTAGACAAGTACTCTATCCAATTGAGCTATGGGCGCTTTTATATTAAGATTCGTTAATTTTTGTCTCGTCGTGGAGAATTTTGGTCATTTTTTTATCCATCTGTTTCCGTTTATTTCCGGATAAAATTACTACATTTTTTACTACATTTTATTATATCAATCAACGAACCAAAAAACCTCTTCAAAAGAGGCTTTAAATTAACATACACACTGTTCATTTGCAATGGTTTTTATGCTAATACGTCCTTAGATACTCCAATGATTCCGTGCCAATTTTGTGCAAATCGTTAGCAGAAACGAGAATACCTATCATTGAGGTACAGTTGAAAAACTTGACTGATCCAAACTAGAAGGAGTAGATTTATCTTCGTCTGGAGCCTGTAAATAACCAATTATAATACTTAATGATTTTAAATACGCTTCAATTTCAACAACGATAACCTCTATGACCCTTCTTTCAATTATTTTTGAATTTTGATGCTCTCGAATAATCGTACTAAATGCAAAAATGGCTAAGAATAGTGTTCCCACCCCGGAAAAATCAATTCTGATGCCTGTTTTTAAAGAGAACCCCGCTCCTAATAAAATACCAAAAACCAGCGCAACAATAATCTGCCAAGGCTTTTTAACCCAAATCTCCTTAAAATTTGAAGTGTGCTTTTTGATATCAAACATCGGTAAATTATACCACAAGAAGGAATATTTAAAACTTCCATTTAAAGGCTACGCCCCTTCCGGGGGCACGATATGCCCCTATACAAGCTCGATTTTGGTTATGAGTAGGGTTGATTTGGCTGCTGTGAAAGAATTACTTGGAAATACGGATATTTCAACTACAATGATATGCAGCTATTTACCAGAAATCTATGTAAAGGAGTCGGTTAGGAAGTTGAATTTTTAAATATGATTGATATACCAGATGAAAAACTACCAAAAGAGTTCAGGAAAAAAAGGGTTGTACTTTTTATTGATGGAAATCACTTATTTCATAGGCTACAAGATTCGTATGGTTTTGCAGATATAGATATCGAGAAATTATGTAAAAATATGTGTGGTATCGAACGAAGTCTAATCCAAATACGTTATTACTATTCACCATTCCTTCCCGAAATGGATAAAAAGAACTCACAAAAGCAAAGACATATTATTAGTAAAATTCAAAAAACCCCAATATTTGACTTAAGCAAGGGAAAATATATACAAAAAGGAAACACTGGAATTTATACAGAAAAAGGCATTGATGTTAAAATTGCAATAGACATGGTTCATTTGGCCATGGATGACCATTATGACGTGGCAATATTATTAAGCGGAGATTCTGACTTTGTACCTGCTATTAATTTTGTGCGTCGATTACATAAAAGAGTATCCGTTGCTGCCTTTCCAAATGATGAAAATTCATGCCATGATCTAATCGAGGCAAGCTACTCTCTTATAAATCTTTATCATGAAGTACCTAAAATAGCCCATATAAAGCGAAAGGGCTGAAACAATTAAGCTTCAACCCTCCCTATTCCTGTTATTGCCTAAGCAACTTCAGGGATGTAATATATCTTTTCAAATCTAGTGGAAGTATAACATAAAAATTTTGAAGTAAATTAATTTTTGATCTTTTCCTAAAACTTAAACTATTGAAAATAAAAGACTTATAATAAAATATTTTATTTGTTGAAAAAACAGGAAAAAAGATCCTAAAAAGTATCAAAAAGTAACAAATAGTATCAAATAGTAATAAATAGGAATTAAAAGGAATTGAAAGAAAAAAACAAACTTTTACAAACAAAATTCAATAAAATTTTAAAAAAACTATATTTTCAGCCATAGTATTTTATGCTTATTTTGGGCTGTGCGTTTAGGCCTTCTTGTAATAGTCCATATTCTGCCACAACTCTTCGGCATCAATCAACATCATTCCCCGTTCGGTATTGGTAATATATTGATTACCCTGCGGCCCCGGCTGAATCGCCAGGATTTCAATCCATTCCGGCAAATCATCATCAATGGGCGCCACCCCCAAATGGGCGGCAATTTTTTCCACACTATGCCGTTTAACCAGCTTAAACAACATGAATCCCTCTTTCTATTAAACGTGACGGTTTGCCGTCCCTTTTAAAAATTGGTCGATTTTTCCAGAAGTTCGTTTCTGTCAAATCCGAGCGCTGCACACGCCGCATTCGGATCATTACTGTAATGCCTGCAGAATGTCGCGACTTCCTTGGTGGTTGTCATATTCTTTTTATCCAATTGCTCCAGAAGAAATGCCCGCAGCGCATGCTCTTTCATAATCTCACGCGCGGTCAGTCCCGACTGCTGGCTTAATCTGTCACGGTAAACCGTACTTGGGTTAACCATTTTCGTCTCATTGGTTTCATAATTATATTTATAAACATGCGATAGTAAAATCTTCACCTGCTCCATGCCGCTTGTTTCACTCACCTCATCAACCACACGGAAAATCTTGCCTTGGACATGATAGCGCTTAAGGACAATAAAGACATCAATCAAACTGACAAGCATCTCCGGGATATTCATTGGCTCATTCTGAAGACGGATCAATGCCTCGCGTGATGTCAATGCATGGATGGTCCCGATGCAGTATTTCCCGACATTACACGCTGTAATCATATCGCGTGCTTCAATGCCACGCACCTCACCGACTACAATACGTTCAGGACGCATACGCAAACTGTTTTTCACAAGGTCCGCCAATGTCAAATCCTCATCACTTTCCAGACGCGAACAACTCTCCTCGAGAAAAGTGTTGAGCTCAAGTGTGTCTTCAATAACCACCATACGGTCCGTATCCGGAATGAACGCGAACAAGGCATTAAGAAGCGTTGTTTTGCCCACACCAGGGCCGCCCGCAATCATCATATTCGCCGGCCGGATCGACAACCCTTCTATATAAATCCAAAGTTGGGCCGCCACCTCATAGCTAAGCGAACCGGAGCGAACCAGATCAAGAATACTTAAAGGCGTAACCTTTGTTTTAGTAATGGTGATCTGTGGGCCGAACGGTGAAACCGCAATATTCACTCGCCCTTCCAGATTCGGAAGCTCGAGGTTAACAATCTTCTGCAATCCTTGCTTACCACCGAAGAGCAAAATTTTATCGATAAAGACATCCACTTCTTTTTGCGAAGAAAAGCGTTTATGCGTTGAAACAAATCCCCGGTCGCTGGAATGCACATAAATCGGATTTAAGTTATTAATAATAATATCTTCAACCGTTATGTCGCACAAAAGATCCGTAATCACACCATACGAAAGAAAGTCTTTCACAAAAATCTTGCGCTCAGCTGAATGACGGTATTTTTCTTTGAGTTTGGGGAAACTTCCGGCATTGAGAATTTCCACCAGCGTCCGTTCCACCAAATCCTCCCGCTCGGCTTGAGGTTGCAGAAGACGCATTTTGCCCTGCATTTTTTCAATCAAGGCTATATCTAAATCTAAATTGGAATCGGGGTGCTTGGACATATTAATCACTGTATCGAGGTGTCTTAATCTATCATTCTTTTAAATAATTGTAAATATTTTGGCCATAATAATTATTCCTGATCCTCCGGCAAAGCCGTCACAACAACCGACTTATCTAACACCAAATACTTATTGGCCATTGTTTTGACTTCGTCAGCTGTTACCGCATCGATATAATTCTTATATTGAGTATGATGCTCAGCGCCTAAACCGTAAAGCTCATCAAGCACGACCAGATAGTTTAATGAACCGGTTTTTTCAATCGATTCATTAAAATCGCCCTTTAAATATGTTTTGGTATCAGTAAGCTCCTTATCCGTCACCAGATTTTTCTGCAAATCGACAATCTCACGATCCAAAAGCTCTTTAACTTTTTCAACGCTATCGGCGTTGGTCATCACATAGAAATATATACCCCCCACATCAACACCGGGCATATCATATCCGCCGAGCGCATAGGCCTTGCCCAACTTGTCTCTTATCTTTGTAAACATCCGCCCATTAAAGGAAGAGCCAAGAATAGCCGTTAAAACCTCAACCTTATACCGGTCCTCAGACGATAGCGTTGGACCACGAAAACCGTAGATCACAACAGCCTGTTCTTTGGGTAATGCAATATGGCGGTATTGCCGTTCATTAATCGGGTCAACCGTATGCTCAAGTTTATTAAATCCGCGCGGTTTAAATGAGGCCAATCGCTTTTCGATTTTTTCCGTAATCTCTTGGGTCGAAACATTGCCAATGACCGAAATAATCATATTCTCAGGCGCTATAACTTTATTATAAAAACCCAACAAATCATCCCGTGTAATACCTGTGACAGTGTTCTCGTATCCGCCCATACGGAATTGATAGGGGTGCGCTTTAAACAAATACTCCTCAAGCAATTCTCTGGAGTAGGTGAAAGGATTATCTTTGCGGTTTTTAATGCTGATCAAATTTGACTTTTTAAGTTTGTCGATTTCTTCCTGAGGGAAAGTCGGATGCTCGACAAACTCCTCCATCAATTCCAAGGCAATATCAAGGTCTTGCGGTAAAAACTGAAACCTAAGCCCAAGGCTGTTTCGTCCTGAAAATCCGCCAACACTCATGCCTCTGGATTCATACATATCGTGGATCTTATCCAATGAATATTTTTTAGTTCCCCGACGAATAAGCGCTGCCACCATATTACTGATTCCAATTTGATCAGCCGGTTCATAACGAATCCCACCTTCAAAGGCCACAGACAAATTCACCAAATCAAAAGCCGGATTTTCTTGCACAAGCAATTTTACGCCGTTGGAAAGGCGTGATGTGACACGCTGCTTTACCTGGGCTGTTGTGTGAGCCGCCTTATCTTCCTTTTTAACACCCTCAGGATATAACACAACCGTGGTTAACCCGTGTTCCGTCAAATACGCCTTGGCCACACGTTTAATATCCGCAAGGCTCACCGCTTGTATCCCCTCAACATACTTATCGGAAAAACGGAAATCAGCCGCAAAAGCAGCATCCATCACCTGTTGATGCGCTATTTCCCTTGCGGATTGAGAATAATAAACATGGTCGGCTGCTGTCTGATTTTTAATCCGGCTCAACTCTTTTTCAGAAACACCTTTGTCCTGGACGAGCTTAATCTGCCTTTTTATTTCTTTCATCGTTTCATCTAAGTTTTCATAATCGAGTGAGAATTCAATCTGAAATATCCCCGGATCATACGGGGTGTAGTTGCCCGCCGAAACACCGTAGACAATTTGTCTCTCATCAAAAAGCTCTTTATGCAGCCTTGAGGATTTGCCAGCACCCAATATACCGGCGAGAACATCAAGGGCATATAAATCTTTATCAAGCAGCGCGACGCTATAGTAGGCCATCAGCACCCGTGTGACTTGCGTAGGATAAGAGCGCTCAACATAACGCGTCGAGAGCTGAACAGGTTCTTTGGGCAGATTACGCACAGCATAACTTTGACGCTCAAAATCTTTAAACTTTTCTTTAATCTTCGGTGTGATTTCATCAATCTTAATATTCCCGGCAATCGATAAAATCATATTATTCGGCGCATAATGTTTTTTGTAATAATCATACAGTTCTTTGTGCGTAACTTTTTCAAATACATCCGGATAACCGATCGTCGGATGGCGATAAGGATGGACTTTATATACGCTTTCAAATACCAGATTATGAAGAAACCTCCTTGGCCTGTCATTGTGCATACGCATTTCGTTAATGATGACTTCCTTTTCGCTTTCAGCTTCTTTAGCATCAATCGTCGCATTCATAATCATATCCGCCAAGACATCGAGCCCTTGATCAAAATGCTCATAAGGAACCGTAATGGTATAGTTCGTATAATCTTTGCTGGTGGCAGCATTGATATTACCGCCGAGCGATTGGATCTCACCGGCCACCTCGCCGACTCCACGGTTTTTTGTTCCTTTAAAGAGCATATGTTCCAGATAATGCGAAATCCCTGTCCCGAGATATTTGCCTTCCGTGGCGCTGCCCGTCTTAACAAAACCGTAAACCGCCACGATCGGGCTTGTCGGAACCTCAGATATCACCACTTCCATACCATTATCTAAATAAAAATGAACCCGCTTGCCGTTATAGGCAAAAGTAGAGTTTATGCAGATAAAACTAAAAACAATAAGAAAACTTAAAAAAATATATTTTTTCATACATCAAGCTCCATTAGCGTACAGCGTTTAGCGTTTAGACTAAAATCTAGCCGCTATACGCTTAACGCTATTTAACCCTCTTTCTTATACTGATCCATCAAACTCTTGATATCACGGTCGGCGTTTTTCGCAATTTGTGTGCAGACAAAAATCAACAGAGATAATTGCCAGCAATCTTCATGACCGATGATAAGACCGGTTGTGACATTTTCTTTTTCCTGCAATTCTTTTTCGTAATGCTTAACCGCCTTGGCAAGACTCTCGCTAAAAACGTCGATCGAAATTGTTTTATTATCATAATGCATGGATGGCAGAGTGACGCCGCGCACAAGGAGAAAATTAATCAAAGAGTCAGCGTCAATTTCATCTTCCCCGTCAAAGTCAAAGCCTTCAAACTGTGGATTATTCGGCGGGACAATAAGCGATGGACGTGTGATCGTAACACTCCCTTTACGCACAACTGTATCCCCGACATTAACAGAGGATTCACACATCAAAATGTAAGGCACACTGGTATCCGCCGTTGTCATAAGCGACTGGACCCGCGTGCGGACAATTTCGGTGTGCTTAAGCGCCTTTTTCCAGATATTTTCGAAATCCATAATTTTTCAAAGTTTAACGGAGAGGGAGAGATTCGAACTCTCGGATCACCTTTCGGCAATCACACGCTTTCCAAGCGGGCGCCTTAAACCACTCGGCCACCTCTCCATATCAGTCACAGAACCTCTAGAATATCATAAAATAATAATATATCTAGAAATATAAATCGGTTTACCCTCTTTTGAAAATAACTATACGGCTGGTCATTTCTAATATTTCCCACTTAAAAAGATCGGCTATCTTGGCAAAGGTATCTTTTTGATAAAACATAATATGCGTCGGGTCATTTTTATACCCCCAGTTCGCAAAATCAATACCTTCTCTGTATTGGTCGGTCATCAATCCAATTATGCCGCCTGGACGAACCAATCTGTCTATTTGCCCAAAATCCTCTTTGGGATGACGGAAATGCTCAATCACCTCGGTAGCTACGCAAAAATCATATGGGCGGCTTAACAACTCTGTATCAGGTCTAAAATGCGGATCATATTCGCTGATATTTTCCGTAAGGTCTTGCAATATATTTTTAACCGCCGGACCCGGCCCACAGCCATAATCAAGGCCAAGGCTCCCTGGTTTAATATACTGCCGCAAAGGCGCAATCAACTGATTAAGAAAGGACACATACCCGGCATCATCAGGCGAATTCTCATGCAGGCCATAACGCACCTTTTCTTCCTCCCAGCCTATATGCCCGGATTCCGGCACAAAAATAAGCCGGCACGCCTCACATTCATAGAAGTGCCGGACACCCCCAAAAAAGGCCTCATCGGTATAAAAAGGATTATTTTGTGAAAATTCACACAGCGGACAATTCATAGATAATTAATATAGCTATAACTTAAATATTTTCAATAGTTTACACTATTTTACTTCATTTGACAAATAGTAAAAAATAGACGGAAATTTGGAAACCGCTATCGTAGATGTTATACTTATACGTGAAAGGCAAAATTTGTTTAAAGTTTAGTGTTTAATGTTTTAACAAACTTTAAACAATAAACATTAAACAGACTTCGTTCTTTTAATTATCAAAAAGGTAAACTACTTGAAAGAGTAGGGCACAAAGCCGTGAGCCTAAGCTTGGTCAAACCAAGTATGGCTGTCTGGTTGCCTTTGTTGTCGCACAAAGTAAATCTGTGACGTCAATATTCGCCCTTCTTTTTCAAGAAGGGTTTTTTATTAATGAACGCTGAACTTACGGAACAAAATGATCGTAAGTTCATGCGTGAATTAATCCCGAGCCGTTTTCGTATTATGTGTGCGGCGAGGGATCTCTACTTATAG
>JANQMA010000005.1 GCA_028280285.1 Candidatus Omnitrophota bacterium
TGCCGACTTTGTTATGTCGATTCCTGACTCGGGTAATTATGCGGCGCTCGGTTATGCCAAGGAAATCGGCATTCCCTATGAGGTAGGGATTATCCGTAATCACTATATCGGACGGACCTTTATTCAACCGACACAGTTTTTAAGAGATCTGCGTGTGCGTATTAAACTGAATCCAATTAAAAGTGTTCTTGACGGTAAAAAAATTGTTGTGGTTGAAGATTCGATTGTCCGCGGAACAACATCACGCAGCCGTGTGCAGGAATTAAGACGGGCAGGAGCCAAGGAGATTCATATGCGTATCAGTTGTCCACCGATTAAATCGCCGTGTTTCTATGGCATTGACTTTCCAAGTCCAGAGGAGTTAATAGGGTCGAATAAATCAGTTAAAGAAATTGCTGATTTTATCGAAGTTGATTCACTCGAGTATTTAAGCCATGAGGGTATGATGTCGGTTATGCGTGAAGATAAAACATTCTGTGATGCGTGTTTTACCGGAAAATATCCGATTGATGTGCCGACTAAAGCCAGCAAATATGTTTTGGAAGGAAACTAATTGAGTAAATTTATTTTTGTGACAGGTGGTGTTGTTTCAAGTTTAGGAAAAGGAATTGCCGCAGCATCCATGGGCAAGCTCCTCGAGGCGCGCGGTCTTAAAACCACAATCATCAAATGTGATCCTTATCTGAATGTCGATCCCGGCACAATGAGTCCTTTTCAACATGGGGAAGTTTATGTTACCAATGACGGTGCGGAAACCGATCTTGATCTTGGGCACTATGAACGGTTTACCAATGCGCAAATAGGTCATGATAACAATATTACGACCGGAAAGATTTATTACAATGTTATCACCAAAGAAAGGCGTGGTGATTACCTAGGCAAAACCGTCCAGATCATTCCGCATATTACGGATGAAATTAAACGCGGTATTAAAAAAGTTTCGAAAGAAAAAGATATTGATGTCACTATTGTTGAAATTGGCGGAACAGTCGGAGACATCGAAAGCCTTCCATTTTTAGAGGCCATTCGCCAGCTCATGTGGGAGTTGGGGGAAAATTATGCCATTAATATTCATGTGACGCTTCTTCCTTATATTAAAGCTGCCGGTGAACATAAAACAAAGCCGACCCAACATAGCGTCGGACGGATGCGCGAGATCGGAATAACCCCGCATATATTGTTGTGCCGCACGGAAAAACATATGACCAAAGAACAAAGAGATAAAATTTCTTTGTTTTGTAATGTCGACCGTGAGGCGGTTATTGAAGCCGCTGATGTTAAACATATTTATGAAGTGCCGCTTGCGCTTAAAAAAGAAGGCCTCGATGATTTAATCCTTAAGAAACTTAATATCAAAAGAGAAGATAAGGATATTAAGGGATGGAAAAACGTTGTCATAAAACGGCTTAAGAACCCGGAAAGGGAGGTTAAGATTGCGGTCGTCGGAAAATATATTGCTTTGCCGGATGCCTATAAATCGATTTACGAAGCGTTGTGTCACGGCGGCATTGCGAACAATGCCAAAGTGAATGTTGTGAGGATAGATTCATCCGATCTTGAAAAGGCAAAGGCAGATAATAAATTTAAAGATGTGTGTGGCATCTTGATACCGGGCGGTTTTGGTGATCGTGGGATTGAAGGCAAAATCAGAGCAGTTCAGTATGCGCGGGAAAATAATATCCCTTATTTTGGAATTTGTTTAGGGATGCAGGTCGCAACGATTGAGTTTGCGAGAAATGTGGCGAAGTTAAAGGGAGCTAATTCAACGGAATTTGATAAAGATTCCAAAAATCCTATTATTTCTCTTTTAGAGGAACAAAAGGAAGTGAAAAATCTTGGCGCTTCAATGAGGCTTGGGGCGTATCCATGCAAAGTGCTTAAGAGCACAAAAAGCCATACTGCGTATAAAAAAGACAATATATCCGAACGACACCGCCATAGATTTGAGTTTAATAATAAATACAAAACAGGTTTTCGCAAAAAAGGCATGATTTTTGCCGGTGTTAACGCGACCCAGAATTTGGTTGAGGTTATTGAACTTAAAAATCATCCTTGGTTTGTCGGGTGTCAATTTCATCCTGAATTTAAATCCAAACCGGACAAGGCTCATCCACTGTTCAGGGATTTTATAGCAGCGGCGATTAAGTATTGTGTGCAGAAATAGACTTTTGTTGGTACAGGCTTAGGGCGTAGGGCATATAGCGTAGGGAATTCGACAAAACAGTTGCTTTTGAATCCTAAGCCATAAGCTCTACGCTCTATGCTGTTTTAGATCTTTATTTATCGCAAGCGCGCGGGTGGTGAAATTGGTAGACACGTATGCTTGAGGGGCATATGGCTTCACGGCCGTGGAGGTTCAAGTCCTCTCCCGCGCACCAATGCCTTTGCCAAAGGCAAATGCATTGATCCCGAACGACTATCGAGGAAATATTCAGGAGTGAGGGGCCAAGCATTCTTATGAGGAGCTATTATGAGCAAAGAATTACTTATCAGTGCCAGCATCCTATCGGCTGATTTTGCGCAACTTGGTAATGAAATTAGAAAGTGTGAAGAAGCAGGTGTTGATATGATCCATATTGATGTTATGGATGGGCACTTTGTTCCTAATATTACCATTGGGCTTTGTATCGTTGAGGCCGTACGTAAGATCACGACCCTTCCGATAGATACGCATCTTATGATAGAGAACCCATGGGAGTACGTAGAAAAATTTGCGGATAGTGGATCAGATTATATTTCTGTCCACGCGGAATGTTATGGCCAACGCAGAAAAGAGTGCAGAGGATATGGTGAATATCCCAAAGAGGTTGATCAAATCGATATGGAAAAGATTCGCAAAGACATTATTAAAATAAAAAATAAAAACGCTAAGGCCTTTGTCGTTCTCAATCCCGGCACGCCTATGTGTCTGACCGATCTGGTCGATGATATGGATGGCGCTTTAATGATGAGTGTTAATCCTGGATTTGCAGGCCAAAAGTTTAATCCTGCCGCGCTCGGTAAAATTGCCGAATTGCGTGCTATTTTCGATGGGGATATTTCCATTGATGGGGGCATTAATGAACAAACAGCACCGGAAGCGGTTAAAGCAGGAGCCAATATCTTGGCGACCGCAAGCTATTTTTTCGGTGCAGATAATCCCAAGCAGGCTGTTGAGTATTTGAAAAGCTTGCGGTAAGCAGATGAAGTGATATATTTAAAGTAGGGACGGAGCCTAGGATAATTATATGAAAAATACATCCGGTCAAACAGCCATTGAATATTTACTTCTTCTTGCGGCAGTTGTCGCAGTTACACTCATTGCCCTTAATTCTAATATGGGAGGCATGCAGGAGGCGGGGAATATTTATTTCGAAAGGACTTCCGAAGGGCTGCTGGGAAAGCCCTCTCCGTGTGGTGACGGCCTTTGTACGGAGTTCGAAAAAACTGCCGACAAATGCATGCTTGACTGCGGATAATCTTTTTTAAATTTTTCTTTGGTCGCGGACAAAATTACTTCCATCGCTGCTTTTCGCAAACTTTTTAAGTTCAGCTCCAATTTCTCCAACCTGAGCAACATGTTCAATAGAATGCGTTTTGTTGGACACGATGCCGATGGAAATGGCAAGTAAACCAAAATTTTGTTCGACGCCTTGTCTGTCCTTCGCAATAATATATCCCCGCTCATAATCTTCTTTTGTGTAAAAATCAGGTATCTTAGCATCAAACTCTTTGATAATAACTTTACAGACATTATCCATAATGCTATCTGGCGTTATAAATACAAAGTCATCCCCCCCGATATGCCCGACGAATGTGTTGGGGCCGCCGGCATCACGGGCACAACGGATTATGATGCGGGCTGTTTCTTTAATAACTTCATCTCCTTTTTCAAATCCGTATTTATCATTATACGCTTTAAATTTATCCAAGTCGGCATAGCCGATGGCAAACGGTTCATCTTGGGCGATATTTATCTGCAATGCTTCCATAATGGATGTATTGCCGGGAAGATGAGTTAGGGGCGAGGCGTCAAGGCTTTGGGTTGTGCGGCGCATAATCATTTTGATTCGCGCAAGCAATTCGTCCGGCGCAAAAGGTTTGACAATATAATCGTCGACACCGGCTTCAATTCCGCCAATCCTATCTTGTGTTTCCCCTTTGCCGGTCAGCATAATAACGGGAATATGACGCAGTAAGATATCCTGTTTAAGGGCCCGGCAGAATTCCCGCCCGTTCATAACAGGCATCATATAATCACAGATGATAAGATCGGGAATAGTTTTTTGGACGGCTTTGAGACCCTCTTCGCCATTGTTGGCCTGAAAAATATCGTAAAATTCAGACAAGGTTAGATCTAATACATCTAAAATATCCGGATCATCATCCACCGTTAGTATTTTTGGTCTTTTCATTATGTGTTTTCTTTTGTTAGAGGTTTTTCGTTTTTAGTCGTTGATTGTTCATTTTTAAGGGGCAGCGTAAAATGAAAAGTGGTTCCTTCATTAACAACACTTGTAACCCACATTTTTCCGCCATGCGCCTCGACAATTTTTTTGGCGAGTGGCAGGCCTAAACCAGTTCCTTTGACATTTTGATTGATTTTATTTTCCACACGATAAAATTCATCAAATAAACGGACTACATCTTTTTCGGCGATGCCTATTCCTGTATCAGTGATTTTCATTTGAATAGTATTGTCCTCACGTTTAGCTGTGACAGTGATTGTTCCGTCAGAAGGAGTGAATTTGATGGCATTGCTGATGAGATTGATAAAGACGCGTTCATATTGGCTTGCATCGACTCTGACAGGTGGAATACTTGGATCGATATTAGTTTTCCAATGTACGCCTTTTTCTTTCATTTGTGGTGTCAGAAGGTCATGCACATTTTCGATCATGTCAATTAAGGCGCATTCGGACATATTCATCTCCACACGTCCTGATTCGATACGTGAAATATCGAGGAGATTATTGATAAGCTGAACCAGACTGTCGGAGTGCGTGTTAATTTTTCCGAGTCGTTCTTTGACTTGCTCGGGGATCTCTCCTAATTTACCGTCCATTAAAATGGCAGCGTAGCCTTTGATAGATGTAAGCGGTGTCCTCAATTCATGAGATACAGCAGAAATAAATTCTGTTTTTGTTTTGCTTATGTTCTGGACCTCTTCCAATGCAGATTCCAACTGTTGAGTTCTTTCCAGTACTTTTGTTTCGAGCATGCGGCTTGAAAGATAAACCTCTTCAAAGAGTCGTGCGTTTTGAATTGATTGTCCGATTTGATTGGCCAAGATAGCGACGAGTTCTTCGTCACCTTCTGTAATTGTAAATGTGTTGGATGCATTGCCGACAAAAACCAGGCCGACCATACCACCTTGGGAAATAATCGGACTAAGAATAAAATGC
Organism: Candidatus Omnitrophota bacterium; assembly: GCA_028280285.1. GTDB lineage: Bacteria > Omnitrophota > Gorgyraeia > Zapsychrales > Zapsychraceae > JANQNA01. Next base: position 5,385 of record JANQMA010000005.1, read on the forward strand.
TGGGTATTAAATATTTGGGCTATTTCTTTAGCTTGCTGGGGAGATGATTTGCTTGAGGAAAAGATTTCTCCCGCCAAAAGTTTATTCATAAGTGCCTGATCCAGCGTAATTCCGGCAACGATAAGTTGAATTTCTTTATCGCCAAAGCCTTCGACTACTTTGGCTTGAAAAGAATCTTTGGTGCTATAGGTAAGAATAACATACTGTTCAAAATCAAGCTCAGCGGAAAGCGACTGTTTAAGGCGGTCAAATATTTCTCCTTCATCAAGTGTTGTACTGATCAGACGGGACGTTTTTTGAAGAGCGTCAAGACCGCTTAAACGCTTATCCAGCTCCTCTTGCGCATGGTTTAGTTCGAGATCGGTTTTGACGATTAGTTTCGCTTGCTCATCCAGGGCATTGAAGGATTTTTTCATCTTATCGAGCGCAGCGACTAACTGTTGATTCGTTTTGTTTTTACCGGTGATCATAAAAATCATCACAATAAATACGAGTGTGACAACGGCGCCAACTATTATGTAAATGAATGTGGGTGACATATTAACTGACAGCTAAGACGGTTATGCTTTCATTCTGTAATAATGGTTTTTTAAATTTATCAGTTGTCTTAAACGGACACACTTCGCCGTGCGCGTATAAACCGATAATGGGTGTATTTTTCGGGAATAATGATTTTATCTCTTCGATCTCTTTAAAGGCGCCACGCCCAAGTAATTTTAACCTCGCCATACTCTCAATGACAATGATTAATTTGGCTTCTTTTCCAAGCAGGTTCTTTTTCGCCTCGCTGGCCGCTTCATAGGCTGCTTGTTGACAAGAATCTTTGTTACCGATCATGACATGCACTACCGATCCTGTTGGCACATCTCCCTGACAGACAATGCTGCCGTCATTTAAAACTTCGATAGGGTTGCGTAATAAATATTCCTGTGAGGCTTGCTCGTGTAAGCCCAATGGGTAGAGAAGGGCCGTTTTACCGAGTTGTTGGGCACGAATATCATTAGAGTTTTTTCCCAAGTATTCTTCGTACAATGTGACGGCGTTTTGATGATTTATGGTTTTAATCACATTACTGTATGATTCGGTAATCATTCTTGGCTTGCCAAGTGGGCGCCATCCATGCCGGCTGGCAACGCTTATATTAACTGCACCACCTAAAATAATACCTACAGCTGAATTTTTTAGCACTTTGTCTTGATAAAATTGAAAGGTTTTATTGAACGTAAAATCATCGGAGGTTCCTGCGCCGACAATAGGAAAAATATTACCAAAGACATTTTGAAGCCCTTTAATTAAAAGAGAGTTGTTTTCCATCCGTCCGTCCATAAAAAACAAAAATGCCTGACGTCCGTGTGCCCCAAATTCTTTAAGGCTGTTTTGGGCTAGAAGGGCCCCGGATTGCTCCAGCCCTTGAGCGGTTAAATCTTCAATGGCACTCAGGCCATATTTTATATCTTCAGAGTCGAGAAATAGAATAGCGATGCCGCGCGTTTTAATTGAGTCTTCTAAAATAATTCCGGCAGTGGAGCACCCGATGACATTTGTGTTTGGCAAATATTTTTTAATCGTGTTAATAACGATATCAGGACTGTATTGAACGGTTGATAGAAGAAGGGCAATCCGTGGAGTTTTTAGTCCCGATTTGGTGACGGCTTCTTTAAGCGCTTCTTCCGCCGCTTCTTTGGCTTCGATATGTTGGCTGAATCCGATTCCTATGCCGATAGGCACGTGGAGCTCCAATCTTTTAAAGTATTAATACTGATAGTAAAAGTATACAACAAAAAAGTAATTAAGGGGACACATTACTTAATTATTAACCGCGCTAAATGTACCCGGTGCGTAAAACGGCAATTTTGTAATTAAGTAAGGTGTCCCCTTAATTCTAAATAAAAAAAGACAATATTGTTATTGATCCGAAAATAAGCATAAAGTAGCCGAAGTTAACGGCCTGTGCCAATTTTAGAAGAAGATGGATGGTCATAAGGCCGAATATAAATGAACATAGAAGACCAATAAGAGATGGGAGCGAAAAAACAAAAAGGTCTAAGTTAAGAACAATATTGCCGGCAAGAACGATGGGCAGGGACAATAAAAAACTTAACTTAAGCGCATGTTGTTTATCAAATTTGAGCAGAAGCAGGGTCGACATTGTGAGGCCTGATCTGGAAAATCCGGGAAGAGAGGCCAGGCCCTGCGCAAGGCCGGTTATCACAGTATCATGCCATTTTAAATGAGCGAGGTTGCGGTATCCGGGCCGGGAGGCCTTAAGTTCGAGCAGACCGGTGCCAATAAGAAGAAACCCAATGACGAGTGTGATGGATTTTCCGGTTGCCTCAAAATGGTCGGTGAGATTGACAATCGTCTTAAGCAGAATAATACCAATGATGCCACTGATGATTGTTGTAAAGAGAAGAAAATTAAATAGTTTTTTTGTTTCCTGATCTTGGGAGTTGAAGCTCACAATACATTTAAGAAGAATGCCGACGTCTTTTCGAAAATAAATAAGGGCGGCCAAGAAGGTGCCAAGATGCAGAAACAAGGCATGTTTAATGAGCGCTTCATAATCAGGCGGCGCATTAAAAATATTTGTTTTAATAAGGACAATCGCTCCTTCTGAGCTAACCGGGAGCCATTCGACAATACCTTGCGTGATACCGAGTATGATTTGTTCAAGCATTGGAGTATAGTAGCAAATTTTAATAATTAGTGCCAGGCACTATTTATTAAAGTGATCACTAATTTTTGCCCTTGTCTGTCAATTTGATTTACGTTACAATAACTCCATATTTTAAACAGGGTAGGGCATGAATAAGTATTTTATTTTTATAATTCTTTTGTTTGCAACCGGATGTGTTGCTGTAGAAGTATCTCCTAAAGCCGGCACAACCGTTGTGGCTAAAAAACCAACGGCTGAGCCTATGACCAAGATGGATTATATCTTCAATGGTATGACACAAAAAGAGGTTGAGGCCGTATTGGGTGATAAACTAACTATCGGTTATATTCGAGGACAAAGTGATGATAAAGCCTTTAAAGAAATTACCATTAATAGTCCTTACAAACAAGAAGAGCTTGCGATACAATCAGGAAAATATGATGTTTTATACTACTATACTCACGTTGTGAGAGCGGATGATATTATTGCAGAAGACGAAATGACGCCGCTTGTTTTCGAAGACGGAAAACTTATTGGTAAAGGCTGGGATTTTCTTTTTCGTTTAAAGGGGTCAGAGCATAACCCGTGACCTATATTACGTTATTTTTCAAAAACGGGTCATGGGTTATGCTCTGACCCCTTTAAAATGAAATTACACAAGAGCCAATTACTTCCTCTAATACCGCATTATAGCCTCGAAACTCCTCTTAATTGGGATGTTATTTTTGAGCAAAAAGCACCTGTTGATGTTGAAATAGGTTTTGGTCAGGGCGAGTTTTTATTACAACAAGCGAAAGACAATCCGACCAGAAATTTTTGCGGCATAGAAATTCTCTGGGAAAGAGTCGCTAAAACACTTAATCATATTACGCCTAAGGACAAAAGAAAACCATGTTTATCCAATGTCAGGATCCTTCGCTGTGATGCCTGGATTGCTTTAGATCGATTGATTAACATTAAGAGCGTCGATAATTTCTATAGTTTATTTCCTTGCCCGTGGCCTAAGAAAAAACATCTTAAATACAGACTTTTTTCAAATGATTTTCTTAAACTGATTAATAGCCGTTTAAATGACAACGGCCGGTTTATGATGGTGACCGATGCTGCATATTTTTATGATTGGGTGCTCGAACAATCACCGAATACAGGATTTAGTGTCCAAAAAAAAGTGATTGATCCGCAATTCGCGACGAAGTTTGAAAAAAAATGGTTAAATGAAGGGCAAAACAAATTTTTTCAGGTAGAATTTATTAAGAATAAACATGTTGATGTTCCAGTTAAGGAGAATGTTGAGGTGAAGAGTTTTAAGCTGGATAGCTTTGATCCCGACGGTTTTTGCTTTGAAGATTACAAAGATGATATTACGGTTATTTGTAAAGAGATTATTTTTGATCCCGGACGGCAAAAAGCAAATGTGCATCTTATTGTCAGTGAAGAACATTTAACACAAAATATACGCGTTGCGATTTATAAAAAGGGTGATTATTGGCGTTTGTGTTTAGCCGAAGGGCAGGAATACTTTCCTACAGAAGGTGTCAATAGAGCAATCGAACTTGTTTATCATGCTGCCTCATGAGTTTATTTAAATCGAAAAAATTTTTAATCGTAGTTGCTATATTAATCCTAGCACTTGTGCCGGCGACGGTTATTGCCAAATACATGGTAACATGCAAGTCGGCGATTTTTTCCAACAGCACAAAGGTTGTCCGGTATTATGGCAAAAGAGTGCATGACAGGGTTTTGCCGGCAAGTACAACAAAGGTCATGACAGCATTGATCGTGATGGAGCAACTTCCTTTGAACAAATATATTACCGTAGGCAAGCGTGCTACTTATGCCGAACCAACGAAACTTTATCTTAAACCCGGTGAACGTTATAAAGTCAGGGACCTTCTTTATGCGATACTACTTAAATCAGCTAATGATGCGTCCATTGTTTTGGCTGAGGCTGTAGCTGGCAGTGAAGCCAATTTTGTGAGGATGATGAACAAACGTGCTAAAAAGCTGGGGGCCAATCATACCAAATTTGCCAATTCAAATGGGCTGCCTTCTAAAAAGAAGTCCCAATACACAACCGCGTATGATATGTACTTGATTTTTAGAAGGACGCTGCGCCACAAATTTTTTAGACAGGCGATAAAGCTCAAATATAAAACCATTTATTCAGAGCGCGGACGTAAAATTCTTCTTAAAACCCATAATAAAATTCTCTTTAAAGGTTGGAAGCGAAGTATTTACGGCAAAACCGGATATACGCATGCAGCCAAGGCCTGTTTTGTCGGGACGCTTCCCAAAGGCAAGGATACCCTCATTATAGGGGTATTCGGGTGCACCAAAAGGTGGGATGATATTAAACATATAGTCTCTAAATACGGTAGAATTCCGTTATAAAGGGGTCAGGCCGTCTTTTGTTTACTTACATTGAATTTTTATTAGTAAGTGACAAAAGACGGCCTGACCCCTTTAAACTAAATTTGACAGCCCGATTTAAATAATATAAACTCTACTATCAATAATAACTGCCTCAAGCGAAAGGTGACTTATGGACAATAAGCTGACAACACTTATTCTTGTTGTAATTATTGGAGTTTTGGTAGGAGTTGGAGTATCGTCTCAGAAAAAATCAGAGGATCCGCTTTTAAGTCGACTGCTTGAATCCCAAGAAAGAATAGAGAAAAGTATCCAAGAAAAATCCTCCAACAAGGCGGATGGCCTGGCCGGTAAAGTTGCGTCGCTTGAACAGAGGGTGGCTAAGCTTGAACAGCAGATAAAAGAGGCACCGGCTCAAAAGCCGCCGGCGCCAAGACCGCCGCAGGAAGATTATACAACCAAGCATGACATTCCGGTTGATCACTCTATTGTCATCGGATCTAAGAATGCGAAGATAACTATAGTTGAATTTATGGATTTGGAATGCCCGTTTTGTGCGCGGTTTCACGGGCCGATTGAAGAAGTGCTTGCGGCCTATCCAAAAGATGTTAATTATATTGTTAAAAATTTTCCGCTTGGATTTCATCCTAACGCAAAGCCGGCGGCTAAAGCAGCCTTTGCCGCAGCTGAGCAAGGCAAGTATGCAGAAATGATTTCGGCTTTGCTTAAAAATGGACGTAACTTAAACGATGCCACTTATGAAAAATTGGCTGGTGAAATCGGCTTAAATGTAAAAAAGTTTAAAAAGGATTTAGCAGCTAACGATGCTAAATATGAGCAGTGGATTCAAAAAGATATGGCGTTGGCTTCAAAAGTAGGTGTGCGCGGCACACCAACGTTTTATCTTGATGGTAAAAAGACAAGAGCGCGCGATTTTGCTACTTATAAAAGAGAGATCGACGCAATTCTTAAATAAAATAATAAAAGGGGTCAGGCCGTCTTTTGGCACTTACATTGAATTTTTATTAGTAAGTGACAAAAGACGGCCTGACCCCTTTAAAAGGAGAAGTAACATGACAAAAGTAGGCGGATTAACTTCAAAGTTTTACAAAGAAACACGTGGAATGAAAGTAACCGGAGGCCAAATTGTTTCGGCAGGGACGCTTTTAACACGTGAAGGGCATAAGTGGAAACCCGGCGTTAATGTTACCGGTGATAATCATCTGACGGCATCGGTCGACGGTGAAGTCTATTTCACGAAAAAAAGAAATAGATATAAAAGACTTGTGACGGTTATTAACGTAAGAGCGAAAGAAGAAAAAAAGTCATAATTACGTATGTGCGGAATTATCGGTTACATTGGAAACAGTGATGCGACACCGGTTCTCATAGACGGTCTTAAGAAACTTGAATATCGAGGATACGATTCAAGCGGTGTCGGGGTTATCGATTCAACCAAAGATCGTATTATTGTCCGCAAATCTTCCGGTAAAATTTCCAATCTCGAAAATCTTATTCGAACTAAGCCGGTAGGAAAAAGCTCTATTGGCATTTCTCATACGCGTTGGGCGACACACGGTGCGCCCACCACCGTCAATGCCCACCCACACCTCGATGGCAGCGGTAAAATCGTTATTGTTCACAACGGAATTATCGAAAATTACGAAACGCTCAAAACCGCACTTAAAAAACAAGGGCATACATTCAAATCAGATACAGACACGGAAATTGTGTCTCACCTTATTGAAAAATATTACAAAGGCAATCTACGTGCGGCCGTCGGCCGTGCGGTGCGTGATTTAGAAGGCGCGTTTGCGCTTGGGGTGATCAGTACACACGAACCGGATAAACTCATCGCGGCACGTATCGGTTCTCCACTTATCATCGGCCTTGGTAAAAAAGAAAACTTTATCGCATCCGATGTTCCGGCGATCCTCGATAAAACACGCAAAATCATTTATCTTAAAGACGGTGAAATGGCCGAGATCACCAAAGATAAGGTTGATGTATTCAACTTTGCAGGAAAAAAGGTGAATGCCAAAGTCCATACCATTACTTTCAACATCGATGCGGTTAAGAAGCAGGGTTATCCGCATTTTATGATGAAGGAGATGCACGAGCAGGCAGACGTCATCCAAAAGATGATCAAGGCACGTATCGGCAAAACCGGTATTGCCTTAGACGGGATTGGTCTTACGCAAAAGCAACTTTCCTCTTTTAAAAAGATTATTATTCTTGCCTGCGGGACGGCGTATCATGCGGGAATGGTTGGAAAATATGTGATCGAAAAGCTTGCCAAAATTCCGGTCAGTGTTGATGCGGCCAGTGAATTTCGTTACCGTGATCCGATTGTTGATCGCAAAACACTTGTGATTGCGATTAGTCAATCCGGTGAGACGGCTGATACTTTGGCGGGTGTGCGTGAAGCAAAAAGGCGAGGTGCGCGCGTGATTACCATTTGTAATGTTGTCGGTTCATCGATTGTACGTGAATCCGACGGTGTGCTCTACACACACGCGGGGCCTGAAATAAGTGTTGCCTCAACCAAAGCGTATACCGCGCAGATTGCAATGCTTTATTTGCTTGCCTTTAAACTGGCTGGCCCGGCGAAAAAAGAAATTAAAAAACTCATTAGCGAATTTAAAAAAGTGCCCGCGCTTTACAAAGATATTTTAAAAAACAAGGCGGAAATAGCACGTGTGGCGAAGAAGAATTCTCACTTCGGATGTTTTTTGTTTTTAGGACGTAATGTCAATTATCCATCCGCCTTAGAAGGCGCGCTTAAACTCAAAGAGATTTCTTATATTCCGGCGGAAGGTTATGCCGCCGGTGAAATGAAGCACGGACCTATTGCGCTGATCGATGAATACCGGGCGGTGGTTTGTGTTGCGGTTAAGTCCGATGTGTATGAGAAAATGATTTCCAATATTCAAGAGATCCGCGCGCGTAAGGGAAAGATTATTGCCATTGCAACCAAAGGTGACAAAGAAATCGATAAACACGTCAATTATGTGATTCATGTTCCGAAAACATCCGACTTGTTGACGCCGCTTGTCGTTGCGCTTCCTCTACAACTGTTTGCTTATTATGTCGCTGTTAAACTCGGTTGCGATGTTGATCAGCCGCGTAACCTTGCGAAATCGGTTACTGTGGAATAAACAGAAGTGATAGAGTGATACAGTGATAAAGTGATACAAAAAAATCCTATCACTCTAGCACTACTATCACTATATCACTTTTTATTATGTTATTCATTGTTTCCACCCCCATCGGCAATCTTAAAGACATTACTCTTCGTGCGATCGAGGTACTAAAAGAGGTTGATTTGATTGCTGCCGAAGATACGCGGCACACCAAAGTCCTTTTAAAACATTACGGCATTGAAACACCGCTTACTAGTTATTTTGACTACAGCAAAAGAAGTAAACTCGATTACATTATTAAAGAACTTAAGCAGGGCAAGGATGTTGCGCTTGTCAGTGATGCCGGAACGCCGGGCATTAATGATCCGGGGTATAAATTGATTAATGCCGCCTTAGAGAGTGACATTGAAGTAAGTGTTGTGCCGGGTGCGTGTGCAGCGATTGCGGCTTTATCATTATCCGGGTTGCCAACAGACCGGTTTTGTTTTGAAGGTTTCCTTCCGGTTAAAGCGGGTTCGCGGCGTAATAAACTCGAGTCATTCAAAGAGGAAAAACGCACCATTATTTTTTACGAATCGCCCCACCGTCTGCTCAAGTGTCTTAAAGATATTGAAGAGGTCTTGGGGGATCCTGAGATTGTGGTTGTCCGTGAGATTACCAAAAAATTTGAAGAAACCCAGAAAGCCCCTGCCAGTAAACTACATGCCCATTTTTCTTCCCAAAAGCCCAAAGGCGAATTTGTCATCCTGTTTAATCTCAAAAATAGCTGAATTTTGCCCGTGATCCACGCCCATTGCGCTCTATTATATCAATGTTATACTTAATACAAATATTTATAGACACAGCATATATGGGAAAAATCGCAAAAAAAATAACACATGTATTTATTATATTTGTCTTTGGTATGGTGCAGATTTTGCCTGTTTATCCAGCCAAGGCCCAAGCCCAGACTCTGCCTGCTGCCCTTATCCAGACCGGTGTAAATGCAAGTTTAACAACAAGTTATAGACCAGCCCTCATCCAGGGTATTACCCTCAATACCACCAATCCCTTTGCCTTTGACTTTATCATCCACCCAGGCGATGACAACCTACAAGGGGACGCCTTTAAAAAAGAATCCATGAAAATGATCAAATACTTCCTGGCAGCCTTAACCGTTCCAGAAGAAGATATGTGGGTGAACTTATCCCCGTATGAGAAGAATCGGATTATTCCTGATGGATTTGGCCAGACAGAAATGGGTAGGGATTTACTGGCCCAGGACTATATGCTTAAGCAGTTAACAGCATCTCTCATGAGTCCGGAGGACGCGTTGGGAGCTGCATTTTGGGAGCGGATCAAAGAGGAAGCGTACAGAAAGCATGGGATTCGCGATGTACCGACAGAGATCTTTAACAAGGTATGGATAGTACCTGAGCGCGCGAGTGTGTATGAGAATAAGAATAGTGTATTTGTGGTGGGAAGTTATTTAAAGGTGATGCTTGAAAGCGATTATTTAGCGAGCCAAGAAAGTGGTCAGTGGTCAGTGATCAGTGATCAGTCAAAAAACACGACCACAGAACACGGAACACAGACCACACAGGTTGTTCGTGAGATTATTATCCCCGCTATTGAACGCGAGGTTAATGAAGGTAAGACATTTGCCAATCTGCGTCAGATTACCAATGCCGTTATCCTGGCGTCTTGGTATAAAACCAATATCAAACAAAGTTTACTTACAAGCGGTTATGTGAATCGAAACATTACGCAAGGTGTTGATGTGGCCGATAAAGATGTGATTAACAAAATATATAATCAATACGTCGCCGCCTTTAAAGAAGGCGTTTATGATTTGATCAAGGAAGAATACGATCCGATCAAACAGCAAATCATCCCGCGTAAATATTTCTCCGGCGGCATGGATTATGCGTCTTTAGACGGAAATATTAAACGCGAAGATAATGCCGCGATCACCGTCGCCCAAAACATAACTGATGCCGCAGCCGTGTCGGTTACAGTGGGAGAACTCAAAACAGATAAAGCAGCATTAACGGCGCGCGATGTTTTTTTACATGAGGTTAAAGATTTTAAACAACATAAGGATGCCTATTTAAAAGAGCTTAATCGGCTGTTAAAGGCGAAAAATATTGAGGATTTGGATGAGATGGAAGAACTATTAGCATTCAATATTTTTTTAAAAATGCATGCATATTATAAACTTCCAAATTTTGATCAATATTCCAGGATGGATAATGAAAATTTCATTTCAGGACTAAAATTTTTATTAACCCATTATGATAGAGATAAGTATCAAAACCAAACTGTTGCTGATCATAAAAGAGCGCAAGAGGTTGTTGCGAGATTTAATGATGAGTTATCAGCGCACGATTTAACACATTTAACGGAATTATTGCGTAATATCAACAGTGAAAACTTAGATCAATATGATGAGAACGAAAAAGAGGGAATTAGAGATTTTTATAAAAAGTACAATAACTTTCATACAAGACATAAAAATTTGACTGACCTATTACGAAAAGTAAGCGTTTTTAAAGATTCTACATTATCGTTATTTGTTTTAGATCAGATCAGGCTTTCTTTAAATCAGGCTGAAGAGATGGCTAAAAATTTTCTTAAAGTTCTTACGAGGTATCCTAATTTAAGAAACACATTAGCATTTGATCAAGGGATTAAAATTATCACAAAGCAGATACAACGACTTACTGAAAAAATTGAATCTAAGGATATTCAAGGAAGTATTTCGATAGAACTGGATATTAAAAGAATATTTAATGATTTGCGCGACATTTTTGGGGTAAATATTAATGTAGTACTGGAGAATGTACAGAAGAACCGTTTAAACGTCCCATTAGATAGAATTTATAATATCTTGTATCTTTTAGTCGAAAACGCTAATCGGGCAAGGGTCGCCGGTCGCGCGTTTAAAATGAATGCAAAGATATCCTTAATTAACCAAGAAAGTGAAAAGTTTCTAGAAATAAAAGTTTCAGATAATGGAAAAGGAATGTCAGAACAAACTCTTCGTAAAGTTGGACGAGAACAGTTTACTACTAAAAAAGGTGTAGGCCATGGCATTGGTGTGTTTTCAATGCGGAAGGAAATTGAAAATGAATATGGAGGAAGCGTAACTATTCAATCAACAGAAGGTGTAGGCAGCACATTTATTTTAACATTTCCAATTGAATATGATGAAAATGAGGAATCGGAACAGCGTAACATCAAAAGACGAGAGTCTAATAATTCGGTGATCAGTGATGCTATTAAGAACGAAATGTTTTTAATCGAAGACGATGTGTCAGAAAATGAAAAGCAAACACCTAAAAAGTTGCGATTGGTTATTGCCAAGGGTTCAAAGGATGTGAGTATAACAACTAAAATAGATCAGAATGTAGCACCTTCCAAGATTGTAGTTGATGTCTTTGTTGCTCCAGATAAGACTATTTATTTAGTAGATGCTCTATTAGAGAGTCAACAGATCATTACAGATATTATCGATGATTACAACAATAGTGTGGATAGAGCTAGTTTAATGGAGTCCATAGCATTGAAACAGCATTTGGATGGTGTGGTTGAAACTTTAATGGACAAGCACGGGTTTACCAAACGCGATTTAGATGAAGAAGGATTTTATGCGGGCGGAACCGCGATGTCTTTAAAGGATCATCTGGAATCTATTTTGGATAGTCAAAGATTGGATGATTTTTTTATTTTGGAGGGACCGAAGTCTGTCGATGGAGATATTGCACGAAAACAAGTTTTTATGCGGTTCGGGGAGTATATTATCGCAGACGATACTTTAAGAGATTTGGATCCAATGTTTGCAGATATCCCGGAAGACAATATTTTATATTTGCCCGGTGTCCAGGACATGTTTAAAAAAGCCGGCACCGGTGATATGGAATCTCAGCAGAGACTCTTTAATGAGTCTTTGTTAAGTTTGGTTCAAATGGCACAACATATTGATGAAATTAAGGGGGAAACTGTTTTAATTTTGGGAGGGTTATTTGATGTAAAAGCAATGTTTGCACGGCTGCTGGGGGCAAAGGAAGTTCATACAATTGTCCCTGATAATGAAAGTTATTTTTCATTTTTAGATATTTTGGATAATGTTCCTCAAAAAATTAATGAAGGAATCAATCTTTTTGCACAAAGCCAGGGTGAAAAAAATATCTTAAATGAATTAAAGAAGAAAAACATCAGGACAGTTGTTATGGAAGTCGGCCCACATTATAAAACGGCTGATTTTAAAATGTTAGATATGATTAAACAATTGCAACGATCGAGCGCACACCGCTCTTCCATAAATCTTTTTTATTCCGGGTTTACCTATGAATTAACTGCCGAAAAAAATCAAGTTTTTTTAAAAGATAAACGAAGCCATAGAGTCGAACAGGAGTATCTTGATAAACATTTCGATACGAAAATACGCGGCGCTACATATTACCGAACGCAGACAAATCCACAGCAGATTGGCTTGATGTATGGGTATCGGGTGAAGCTTAACCATGCATTCGATTATGACGAATATGCCGATTGGATTTTTGACCTGCGGGAAAAAAGTATTCAAGTGTTTGTTGGCAATCATTTAGGTGGTGACACAACACCTGCGATTATTTTCGAAGAGATTTATGACAGTGTTGGCCGATTAATGCAAGATAAGACAAGTCCATTTCCGGATGATCATCGCAGGCTTGTTAAAGAAATTGTTGAAAAAATGCGGCCACAGTATTCATCTGCCGAGCTGGAAGTTGAGCACCAGGGGGGTCAAATATTAATTAAAAATAGAGACGAGCCGGCAACTTTTGAAGAAAATACTCGCGACAGTTATACTCTTGGTCAATTAATCAGGCGTGTTGCTTATGCGGTGTGGCTTGATGTGAAAAGTGATAAGGAAGCAGCTAATTTATATGAACAAATAAGATTAGTAGAGGAAGCATATTCTAGACAGGATATTGAAACTATGGAGTCGATTTACAATCCAGAAATTGGCCGGGGATTTGATTTTGAAAAATATCACGAATATATAACCAAAATGGAAACTCATGAATGGTTCGCTGCCGCTTTTGCTGAAGTAAGACTATTAGAGGAGCGTCTTATTCCTTATGATCAAGAAGTAAAAGACATTGTGTTGAGTAAAGAGTTTAAGCCTGAAGATCAGGAAAAATATTTACCACAAAAAGATAGAGAGATATCTTATGAGGGCTACGAGCCAACAGAGGCCGCGCAAATAATTTATTTTGCTGTTGGGCAGGATGCTCAAAAAGCATATGGAGTCTTGCTTCTTATGCATGATAGAGCTTTGAGCTTGGCGCAAGCGCTAGAGATCATCGACCGGGCAGCGTTAAGTGATGAGGCCAAAGAGGCCGACGCGGCGGATTTAGGGGGGATCGATTTAAATCCACAGAATTTCGACATTGAAAATACGAGTGGATCACGTTTCACATTTGATTTTGAGTTTAATGAACAGGATATCATAAACATTCGTCAAAACGGATTAACGCCGGTGATCATCAACATCACACCGATCACCAATATCCCGCTTCTTCTTGGCCTTAACCGTGAGCAGGAAGAGAAATTGAGCTATCTGTTGAACTAACAGCTATCGCTATTTTTTCACTATCGTTCATAATGCGCTGCGTAGCTGTCGAGCACTTTGCGGATCATGCTTTGATAATGCCCGTTCGCTTTTTTGGCATGCCTTTTAAAAAAGTTAACACTGGCTTTGCTTAACGTAATTGTAACTCTGACATTGTCTTCTTTTAAAGCGAGCTGTTCAGGCGAAGGTAGAAAATCGTCAATGACTTTAAAGTTGATAGGTTCATTAGTGTATTTTGTTTTTTTCTTCATAATTTAAATATAGCATATAATTATGCATATTTAAATACATACATAAATATATTACATGGAGAGGTTTTTTTGTGCTATACTTTACCCATAGTTATGAGAAGTTTTTATCTTGATCTAGCAAAAATTTGTTTTGGTGTCGGTTTTTACGGGTGTGTCGCTAAGATTGATGATCCCGCAATTACGGTCCTAATAGGGACTTTGAGTTTAATCATGGTTATTATATTTGGCTGGATTGGCTATAATCAATCGGAGGATTAAAATGGGCGCAGTTATTTTATTGGGTGGAACGATAATTTTTGGTATTTTATTTGCGTGGTATATTAAGAAACATCCTAAAGGACATACACACTAAAATTTGACATGCTCTGACCCCAGTGGTATAGTTTGAACAATATTTAACCTTTAATCCGGTCCTGTGAGGCTGGTAAGGGAGCCAAAATGAAACCGGGGAAGATGTATATTTTTAAAACCTATTTACCTTGTGCCAGGCACAGGGGAAATGGGTTTTTTTTTATGCCATAAGCCTTAAGCTATAAGCCATATCACTTATGGCCTATGGCTTACGGCTTACAGCGTTTTCAATTTACTAAGTGTGGAGCAAGTTGTGAATAAGATAATGGACAAAGACCAAATTAGACGCGCGGTGACGCGCATTGCCCATGAGATTATCGAGGCCAATAAGGGGACCGATGATCTGTGCCTGATTGGAATCAGGACGCGCGGTGTGGCGCTTGCCGAGAGGATTAATAAGAGCATTGAAGAGATTGAAGGCGCGGCGCTTCCGATGGGAATTTTGGATATCACGCTTTACCGTGATGATCTAACACGGATCGATACCAATCCGGTGGTGCGCGAAACATCCATTGATTTTGACATTCACGATAAAAAGATTGTTTTGGTCGATGATGTGCTTTATACCGGACGGACTATCCGCTCGGCGCTTAATGCGATTAATGATTACGGCCGGCCGGCCAAGATTCAGTTGGCTGTCTTAATCGACCGTGGCCACCGGGAGCTTCCGATTAAGGCAGATTATGTAGGTAAAAATATTCCGACGGCAAAAAACGAAAATGTAAAAGTGACGATGAGCGAAACAGATGACAAAGAAGATCAAGTGACCGTCAAACGAGGAAAAACATCATGAGTAAATGGACACACAGACATCTGGTTGATTTGCACGACTTAAGTAGAGAAGACATCGAAATGATATTTGAATCGGCCAATTCTTTTAGAGAGGTCAATACACGTGATGTGAAAAAAGTCCCGACGCTGCGCGGTAAATCGGTGATTTGCCTTTTCTTTGAGCCGTCGACACGCACGCGTGTTTCCTTTGAGTTGGCGGCCAAACGTTTATCAGCGGACACGATTAATATCTCCGGTTCATCGAGCAGTCTTACGAAGGGTGAAACGATTCTTGATACCGCGAAAAACTTAGAGGCTATGAATGTCGATCTTCTGATCGTCCGTCATCCGGTCGCCGGCATTCCGCGTGTGCTGGCCGATAATTGCAAGGCCGGGATTATTAACGGCGGTGACGGTATGCGTGCGCATCCTTCGCAAGCACTACTTGATATGTATACGATTCAGGAAAGATTTGGAAAAATCGACGGACTACACGTCGGTATCGTCGGAGATATTCTACACTCGCGCGTGGCGCGCTCGAACATTGTTGGGCTTCTTAAAATGGGGGCTAAAGTTTCTGTCTGCGGACCGGCAACACTTATGCCGCCGGGCATCGAATCATACGGTGTGGATGTGGTCGAAAGTGTCGATGATCTTATTAAAGAAGTCGATGTGCTCATGCTTCTGCGTCTTCAAAAGGAAAGACAAAAGCAAAAATATCTGGCATCCGTTAATGAATACTCGACCGTTTGGGGTGTTAATGAAAAAAGGCTCGAGGCGGCCAAGAAAGAAATACTGATTATGCATCCCGGCCCGACCAATCGTGGTGTCGAGCTTTCCGGTGATGTTGCCGACGGGGGGCATTCGGTTATCTTAAATCAGGTGACTAACGGGATCGCGATCAGAATGGCAATATTGTATTTATTATCGACCGTTAGAGATGAGGGGCTTGTAAGTACACAATGATAGAAGAAGTAATTTAAAACTTTAAACAATAAACATTAAACTGTTTGTTGATAAGTTTGTTTAATGTTTAAAGTTTAATGTTTAAGGAAGGACAACTATGAGTTTATTGATCAAAAGCGCGCGCATTGTCAACGCGAACAAAGAAGAGAAGAAAACACAAGATATCTTGATCGAAAAAGGCAAGATCACAAAAATAGCCGCGTCCATTAAGAAAGACGGTGCTAAAACATTTGACGCGAAGGGCCTTATTGTCACGCCGGGTTTGATTGATATTCATGTTCATTTTCGCACGCCGGGCCAAGAGTATAAAGAGACGATTGAAACCGGGGCGCGTGCGGCGGTTAAAGGCGGGTTTACGACGGTCATGTGTATGCCAAACACACAACCGGTGATTGATAATGCGGCGATTGTCGAATCGATTATCGATGAAGCCAAGGCTGTCGGCATTTGCAATGTCATTCCGATCGCGGCGATTTCCCGAGGACAAAAGGATGAAGAGCTTGTTGATATGTATGAAATCAAAAAGGCCGGCGCGCTTGCGCTGTCTGACGACGGCAAGAGTGTTGTTAATTCGCAGCTTATGCGCATGGCGATTCAATACGCCGATCAAGCCGGTATGGTTCTTTTGCAACACTGTGAGGATCCGCTTGTCAGCGCCGGTGGTGCAATGAACGAAGGAGAAAACTCAACACGTCTTGGTATCAAGGGTGATCCCGGGATTTCCGAATCAATTATTGTCGGCCGTGACATTGAATTGGTTAATTATTTAGGTGGTCATGTGCACTTTTGCCATATGAGCACGAAGCGATCGATCGAGCTGATCCGTATGGCCAAAGCGCAAGGGATTAATGTGACGGCTGAAGCGTGTCCGCATCACTTTACACTCACAGATGATGCGGTGCAGAGTTTTGATACAAGCACTAAGGTTAATCCACCGCTTCGCACGGGAGAAGATGTTGAGGCCGTTAAAGAAGGAATCAAGGATGGCACAATCGATTGCATTGTGACTGACCATGCGCCGCATTCCGCGGAAGATAAAGAGGTTGATTTTCAGCATGCGCCGTTCGGGATGATCGGGCTTGAGACCTCGGTTGGGCTGACCATGACGGAATTGGTTCATAAGGGCGTCATCTCGCTTTCTCAAATGGTGGATAAAATGTCGACCGCCCAGGCCAAGATTGTGGGGCTTGAAAATAAAGGCCAGATTAAAGAAGGGTTTGATGGGGATATTACGGTGATCGATCCGGATCAGGAGTGGGAGGTCACAGAAACCGATACGGTCTCCAAATCAAAGAATACACCGTTTTTTGGGTATAACTTAAAGGGCCGGGTCAAAGCTACAATTTTCGCAGGGAAGATGGTTTTTGAAGATGTGTAGGGGCGGCTCGTGAGCCGCCCTAGAATGGCGATAAATTAGGGCCGTTCACGAACGGCCCCTACGCGGAACATGGCTTTATAACCACACAAATAGATGCACCAATATATAGGGTTTTCCACAAAATGTGTACAATATGTGGAAAAGCGAAAGTGATATGAAAATTCCCACAAATTTTCATATTATAATTTAAAGTGGAGCAAAATACCCATAATTTTAACAAATATATAAAATTATGGGGTAATTTTTAAATTCTATGAATAAACAGAGAATTACAGTATCAGTTATCGGTGGCCATGATGCAAGTAGTGAAGTGGAGCAATTAGCCCAAAATGTTGGTAAAATAATCGCAAAAATGGGGTGTGTTTTAGTATCTGGTGGCTTGGAAGGAACCATGAAGGCGGCCTCCAAGGGCGCCAAAGAAGAAAACGGGCTTACAATTGGCCTTTTACCAGGCACAGACAAACAAGATGCCAACGAATACATCGATATTGCCCTTCCTACATCCATCGGTTTTGCCCGCAATGTGATGGTGGCCTGCAGTGCGGATATTGTGGTGGCACTGCCCGGAAGCCACGGGACACGCAGCGAGATTTCCTATGCGCTTGTCTACAAGCGCCCGGTGATTGATCTTGGTAATTGGAACATTGATGGTATGATTACGATTGCAGGAGTAGAGGAACTTGAGTCGACAATAGAAGGGATTCTTTCACAAAAAGCTGATGAGTCTGTTTAATGTTTAAAGTTTATTGTTTAATCAAGGCTTCTTAAACTTTAAACAATACACATTAAACAAACCTATCATACAAAATAATAAATTAGCGCAAGATGCCAGAACTCCCCGAAGTAGAAACAGTCGTTCGTGATCTTAAAAAGGTTATTGTTGGTCAAACAATAACAGCCATCGACATTATTGATAACCGCGTTATAAAAGACCTATCCAACACACAATTCAAACGAAAACTTAAAGGCAAAACAGTTCAATCGGTCACCCGCAGGGCCAAGGGCATCATCATTGCCTTTGACAGTGATGATTACTTATTTGTCCATCTTAAAATGACCGGCCAGCTGATTTACGGGGCGAAACAGAATATCAAAGAGACAAAAGTCGTCTTTAGCCTTTCAGACGGAAATTATTTAAACTATAATGACCAAAGATTGTTTGGGTGGTTGATTTATACGACGGATCTTGATACCATTGGCTACATTAAAACGGCCGGTCCCGAACCTTTCGGAAGAGATTTTAACTGCGCCTTTATTAGGGAAGCGATTAAAACAAGAAAGGTTCCGGTTAAAACGCTTCTTCTCAATCAGTTTTTTGTGGCCGGGATTGGTAATATTTACGCGTCGGAGATTTTACATCGCGCGCAGATAAGTCCAATGAAGCCTTCTTTTCGTTTGTCAGATATTGAATGTGAACGATTGTATGATCAGACAGTCGATGTGCTTAAGGAGTCGATCCGTTATCGCGGCACATCGATGCGCAATTACCGTGATTCAAAGGGACGGCGCGGAAGATTTATGAATCGGATTCGTGTCTATAATAGAGAAGGCAAAGATTGTTTGAGTTGTGGGGATAAAGTCAAACGAATCGTTCAATCAGGAAGAAGTACTTTTTATTGCGCAAGTTGTCAGGACTAAATTATGAAAAAACGTGTTTTTATCGACGGAGCCTTAATGCATATCGCCATTATTTTTACCGGTGTGTTATATGCCTTTCGTGATATCTTTCCCAATAATCTGCTTGTCGATAATATTTTGGATTTTCTGGGGCTCATCGCGATTCTTAAAGGAATCCTTTTGCGCGGCAATGCCCGCTATGTCAAAAAAGAGTTTTCTAAGCAAAGCAACGAACTTATTGCGCACGGTCCTTACAGCCTGACGCGCAATCCGATGTATTTGGGTAGTTTCAGTATAGGGATGGGCTTTGTGATGATTGCCTGGCCGTGGTGGATGATTCCGATTTTTATTGCCGTTTTTTATTGGCGTTTTAATAATACGACGACGAAAGAAGAGAAGGAACTTAAAACAATTTTTGGCGATACATATGATGTATACTGCAAAAAAGTTCCGCGATTTTATCCGAAATACAATAAACAACTGTTTAAACTCAAAGCCTATGAAATATATAATCTCGATTATGGTTTTCGCACCAAGGAGGGTTTGGCGATATGGTATTTGCCGCTCGGCGCGGTGATCATGGAGACTTTGCAGCAGTATTTTGTGCTTGGCGCGTTTGATCTGATTGAGATTATGCTGATATTTATGTCGGCGTTTATTACGTTAATTATTGCAATTGCGATTAGTTATCACAAGAAGTGAAAGCGTCGTTAGTCATTCGTCATTGGTCATTAGACACCAATGACTAAAGACCAACGACCAACGATCTATATGGATAAGATTCAGGGAAAATATAAGGTAGTATCAAACAGCAAGCTTTGCGACCGGTTTTGGCGACTGGAATTTAGTGCGCCGAGTATTGAAAAACATACAAAGCCGGGGCAATTTGTGCATATTCGGGTCAATGATGGATTGGAACCGTTTTTCCGTCGGCCGTTTAGTGTTTACCGGGCTAAAAAGAATACGGAAGTATTTTATGAAGTGGTGGGCCCGGGCACTCAAATTATGTCTGAATATAAAAAGGGTGATGTGATTGATGTGATTGGACCAGTCGGCAGCGCGTTTAAAATGCCGCGTAAGACAACAAAACAGATTGTGATGATTGCCGGCGGTATCGGCATTGCGCCATTTTTGCCTTTGACCGATGTGCTCCGTAAAAAACGCAAAGATCTTGAAATGATTCTTCTTTACGGCGGACGCACCAAAGGACATGTTTATCCGATGAAAGAGTTTAAAGAAAACGGTGTTAAGGCTCATGTGGCAACCGATGATGGCAGCGTTGGGATAAAGGGGCGTGTTTCAAAATTGTTTAATAAAATTAATTGTGATCCCAAGACGACGCAACTTTATACATGTGGTCCGCATCCGATGATGCATGCTGTTCAAGATTTTGCGAAGAAACATAATTTGAAAGGTGAGGCGGCTTGTGAAGAGGTAATGGCGTGCGCGCTCGGCGCGTGTTTAGGATGCGCGATTCAAACGACGGAAGGCTATAAGACGGTCTGTTACGAAGGACCGGTGTTTGATCTTGCTCAAATTATATTTTAAAGTGAGGTATTAATAAAAAGTGATAGAGTGATAGAAGTGATAGAGTGATAAAAAGGATGAAGGTGTTAGATGAACAGTTAAAATCAAGTTATTGCACGTTAATCCTTAATCTTAAGTCTTTAACCGATTATTTTGTTTTGTAATTATTACTTTATCACCAATTATCACGTCACTTATGACTATCACTCTATCACTATTATCAGGAGGATAGCATGACTACTCTTATCTATTTAGCAATAGGTCTTGCCGCAGGGATATTCGGCGGAGCTTTAGGTCTCGGCGGTGGATCGATCATGGTGCCGCTTCTAGCGATTGTCTTTGGCTTTACGCAGCATCAAGCGCAAGGAACAGCGCTTGCCGCCATG
The DNA here is from genome assembly GCA_028280285.1 of Candidatus Omnitrophota bacterium. Lineage (GTDB taxonomy): Bacteria > Omnitrophota > Gorgyraeia > Zapsychrales > Zapsychraceae > JANQNA01. The sequence goes on from JANQMA010000005.1 coordinate 26,397, forward strand.
CTTCCGCCGGTATTTATCCTAGGTGTTATGCGTTATTATCAAGAGGGTAATGTTAATGTTGCGATGGCCATATATTTGGGAATAGGATTAATGGTTGGCGCGCTGATCGGTGCGCACTATGTGCAGGGCCTTCCGGAAACGCAACTTAAGAAGATATTTGGCATCGTTTTGATATTAATCGGAATCAAGATGGCGTTCTTGCGCTAACTTGATTGGAAAAAACTAGGTCTGTTTAATGTTTAAAGTTTAGAGTTTAAAAATTCTTGATTAAACAATAAACATTAAACTTTAAACAATTTTATCATTTTTACTTTTACAATGAATCTATCGATCAAAATAGGAAACGCAAAATTTGATAATCCCGTCACTGTTGCCTCGGGCACATTCGGGCATGCGGAGAAATATTTTAATCTCGGTGAGGTTAAAAAGCTCGGCGCGATTACACCCAAAACAGTGACCTACAGACCGCAAGAAGGTAATCCACCGGTGCGTATTGTTGAAACACCGTCGGGCATGCTTAATGCGATCGGCATTGAAAATCCAGGGATAGATGCGTTTATTGAAACAAAACTGCCTGCCTTTCAAAAAACAGGTGTGCCGCTTATTATCAGTATTCTCGGCTATAGCCCCAAAGAGTTTGCGGACATGGCCAAAAAACTTAATGGACAAAAAAATGTTAAAGCAATCGAACTGAATCTGTCTTGCCCGAATTTAAAACAAAAATCTTTAGTCGCGCAAGACGCGCAAGCAACAGCAGAGGTTGTGCGTGCCGTTAAAAAACAAACCAAGATTCCGGTCCTTGCCAAACTCGCACCGAATGTGACCGATATTGTGGCCATCGCCCGTGCCGCTGAACGCGCCGGCGCCGACGGCATCAGTATGATCAATACCTTTCAGGCAATGGTGATCGATACAAAGACACGTAAGTCGAAGTTAGGAAACTTTACAGGCGGCTTAAGTGGTCCGGCGATTCGTCCGGTTGGGGTTAAGATGGTTTATGATGTTGCCCAGAAAGTAAAGATTCCAATTGTCGCCATGGGTGGCATTGCCACTGCTAATGATGCGCTTGAGTATTTAATCGCGGGGGCTACCATGGTTGCCGTTGGAACCTATAATTTTGTTGATCCGCAAGCTCCGGTTGCCGTGCTTGAGGGAATTAAGAAGTATATGCGTGCGCAGAAAATAAACGATATTAGAAAATTGATTGGAAGTGTTAATAAATAGTGATAGTAGTGATAAAGTGATAGAGTGATAAAAAGATTAAAGGTGTCAGGTGAAAGGTTAAAATTAAATTAATCCACTTTAACCCTTAACCTGCAACCTTTAACCAGCTATGTTATTTTTTACTATCACTTTATCACCAATGGTCACTTTACTTGTGAATATCACTCTATCACTATAAATTATGGAGTTTTCATGGATAACAGCAAATTAATCGTCGCCCTTGATGTTGATACCTTTGAAGAGGCGAGAGGCCTTATTGAAACGCTGGGAGAGACCGTCGGCACCTATAAAGTCGGCAGCCAGCTGTTTACGGCCTGCGGGCCTGCGGTGATCCGTCACCTCAATGCCAATGGCAAAAAGGTCTTTTTGGACCTTAAATGGCATGATATTCCCAATACCGTAGCCAATGCGGTTAGTGCGGCGGTAGGCCTTGGGGCCGAGGTTCATTCGCCTGTGGATGAAAATAAAACAAAAAAGGACGTTGAACGCGGTATTTTTATGTGTACAATACACACACTGGGTGGTCAGGAAATGATGGAGCGGGCCGCGGCGGCTGCGCGCGAACGGGCGGACAGCTTAGGA
>JANQMA010000021.1 GCA_028280285.1 Candidatus Omnitrophota bacterium
GACGGCGAAGGCCTTGGCGCCTATCACCGCCGTATTGGCGATGATGCTATCATCACCCTTCTTCGTGAAAACGAAAAAACGGCTTCTCTTATGGAGAAACCATTTAACACCACTTGCGTGCTCGATTAAAATAAAAAACTATACTTTGGCCTTGGCAGATTTGATAAAATCAAGCATTTCCTGGGTATCGATAAATTTTTCCCGTGGTTTGCCAACGGCCTCGCCGCGTTTGATTTCCTCGGCATCGATTAGCTTCCAATCGGCAAAAGTCACAAAAGAAATATTGAGTTCTTTGAGATGCTCAATGAGCATATCATTGGAAGGGTTTTTACCCGGGATAAGGACATCAATATCTTCGAGAAGTTTGGCAACCGTTTCTTCGGCATCCGGCTTGTTAGTACCGATGATGCCTGTCGGTCCACGCTTAATCCATCCGGCGGTGTAAAGCCCGGTTGAGACATGCTCAGAATCACCGACACGCCCTTGATGATTAGGAATGATGCCAACGCGATCATCAAACAGTAGACCTTCGATGCCTATGCCACGATACCCAACGGAACGAAAAAGAATGGAACACTCGAGCGTCTCTTTTTCGCCTGTCCCGCGCGACATCTGCGAGCCCGCCTCGCCGAATAGTTCATTTTGTTCAATATATATTCTGTCAATACGCCCATCCCCAACCTTGTCATAAATCGCCGCCGGAGACTTACGAAAATGAAAATAGCATTTGCGTGGTTTACCATCGTCACGTTTTTCGACCAATCCTTTTAAGATCTCAAAGTTTTTCTTTTTCGGGGCATTTTTAGAATCCTCCAGTTCTTGTTGACTCGCCTCATTTAAATTAAGTTCTGCGGGATCAACAATCGGACTACACTCAGCCAACTCACCAAACTCGCGAATCTCAACCGGTGTAAAAGCCGCTTGTGCCGGCCCGCGTCGACCGATCACATGCACATTTTTAATGTTACTTTTACTAAGAGCTTCAAGCGCATGAGCCGCAATATCACTACTCTTAAGTTCATCCACCGTTTTACATAAAATGCGCGCCACGTCCAAGGCAACATTCCCTTGTCCGATAATAACCGCTGTCTCACCAGACAAATCAAAAGCCCTATCTTTGTAATCCGGATGACCGTTATACCACGCCACAAATTCGGTTGCCGTATGCGATCCGTTAAGTCCCTCACCCACAATGCCGAGTTTACGGTCAGAGCTGGCCCCGTACGCAAAAATAACCGCATCATGATATTTCCTTAATTGATGTATGGTGAAGTCTTTACCGATCTCCACGTTTCCGAAAAAACTGAAGCGCGGCTCCTGGGCGGTTTTTTCATAGACTTGCGTGACATTTTTGATCTTGGCATGATCCGGGGCAACACCGAAGCGAACAAGTCCAAACGGTACAGGCAGTTTTTCAAACATATTGATATCAATCACCAGCTCCGCTTTGAATAAGGCTTGCGCTGAGTAAAAGGCGCTTGGGCCGCTACCAACAATAGCCACTCTTAAAGGACGTTCTTCAGTACCTAATTGACTCACAATTACTCTCTTTTATAAAATTTTAGACGATAGGCTCAAATGCTGTATCATCATGAGCACCTTAATCTTAGCGTATGAGAATGTTATGTCAAGATACAAGATTATTAAATCTGCCCTTGACTTTAATGACGGGATTCACTACTCTAAATAAAAATCAAAGGAGTTAACATGCTTATTGGCGTTGTCAAAGAAACACATTCCGGGGAAAGACGGGTCTCCCTTGTACCCGCTTCGGCTGATAAATTAATCAAAAAAGGGTTAAAAATACAAATCGAAAGCGGTCTGGGCGAAAGCATCAATACCGCGGATGATGAATATACAAAAGTCGGTGTCGAAATTAAATCACGCAAAGAGGTTTTAGCGAGCTCTGATATGATCTTACGTCTGCGTAAACCGGAAACAGACGAAATTGGTGATATTAAAAAAAGCGCGATTCATGTCAGCTTTCTTGACCCTTATAATGAAAAAGATTTGGTGGATAGTTTTGCCGCAGCCGGTGTAAGCGCGATTAGTATGGAGATGATTCCACGTTCAACGCTCGCCCAAAAAATGGATGCTTTAAGTTCTCAGGCCAATTTAGCCGGGTATGTTATGGTCATCCTCGCTGCTGAAAAACTCGATAAGATACTGCCGATGATGATGACACCATCCGGGACCATTACCCCGGCCCGTGTATTTGTGATCGGTGCCGGTGTCGCCGGCCTGCAGGCCATTGCCACAGCCAAACGTTTAGGCGCACGCGTTGAAGCATTTGATACACGCGAAGTTGTCGAAGAACAAGTCCAATCGCTCGGCGCCAAATTTATTAAAGTAGATCTAGGTGAAACAGGACAAACCAAAGATGGTTACGCTAAAGCGCTCACCGATGAACAACTGAAAATGCAACAAGATGCCATGGCCAAGGTCTGCGCTAATTCCGATATTGTTATTACAACCGCCCAACTCTTTGCCCGCAAAGCACCGCGTATTATTACAAAAGAAATGATCGCCAATATGAAACCGGGTAGCGTGATTGTTGATATGGCTGTTGATTCGGGCGGAAATGTCGAAGGCTCAGAGCCTGACAAGGAAGTTGACATTAATGGCGTCAAAGTCATTGGTTTTTCTAATTTGCCCGGGCGTGTGGCGGAGAATGCTTCACAGATGTACTCTAGCAATTTAACAAACTTTGTTGAGTCCTACTGGGACAGTGACATCAAAACATTTAACCTGAATTTAGAGGATGACATTATAAAAGGGTGCCTCATCACCCATGACGGCAAACTAGTTAATGAACGGATCATTGAATTTCGTTCAAAGTCATAGGAACAAGAAAAATGATAATGGTGATCAGTGGTCTGTGATCTGTGATCGGACCACAGAACACAGATCACTTAAATAAAAGGAAATTTTATGGACCCAACTATTATGGTATTTTTATTTTTTATCCTGACCCTTTCGATCTTTCTCGGTTTTGAATTGATTTCGAAAGTGCCGGCGACATTACATACTCCTCTTATGTCAGGGGCCAATGCCATATCAGGCATCACCATTGCCGGGGCCATTATTGCCGCTGGTGGTGAGGGCAATGACACATCAAAACTCCTCGGCGCGCTTGGCGTTGGCTTTGCAACCTTAAACGTCGTGGGAGGTTACCTTGTTACAGACCGCATGCTTGGCATGTTTAAAAAGAAGGAAAACTAATGGAATTTTGGATTAACATTGCTTACATCGTTGCGACAGCCCTTTTTATTTTCGGACTTAAAATGTTAAGTTCACCGGCAACGGCCCGCAAAGGAAACTTTATATCATCACTTGGTATGCTCATTGCTGTTGTCGCGGCCCTTCTGACACAAGGTTTAAGCTTTAAGTTAATTATTATTGCAGCTCTTGTTGGCGGCACGCTTGGCATTTTAGCCGCACGGCTTGTGGCCATGACCGCAATGCCGGAGATGGTTGCACTGCTTAACGGTTCAGGCGGGATTGCCTCCCTTTTTGTCGGCTGGTCGGTCTATCACTTTACACCGGAAGCCGATCTTTTGACCTCCATCACCATTTTTCTTTCTGTTTTAATCGGCGGCGTCACATTTACCGGCAGTATTATGGCCTGGGGTAAACTCAGTGAGAAACTGCCATCTAAAGCTATCCTTTATACCGGACAACAAATCGTCAATTCATTGATTTTGATCGGGATTATTGTCTGCGGGGTTCTTTTTTGCATGAATCCGGCCGATGGGTATACTATTTTTATTGTCAGCGTTGTTTTGGCGCTTATCCTCGGCATCCTCGTTGTCATTCCGATTGGTGGGGCTGATATGCCGGTTGTGATTTCTCTTCTTAATAGTTATTCCGGTTTGGCCGCGTGTGCTGCCGGGTTTGTGATTCAAAATAATATTTTGATCGTAGCCGGATCACTTGTCGGGGCCAGCGGCATCATTCTTACTCAAATTATGTGCAAGGCCATGAATAGATCTCTATCGAATGTTCTATTCAGTGGATTTGGCGCTGTTACCAAAAAAGCAGGCGGTTCCGAACAACAAGGCGAAGTCAAACCCATTGTTGTTGAAGACGCCTATCTGATTTTAGAAGCCGCCCAATCGGTTGTGTTTATCCCTGGCTACGGCATGGCGGTCGCCCAAGCTCAACATGCCGTACGCGAACTCGCAGAGCTCCTCGAGGAAAATGGAGCCGAAGTTAATTTTGCCATTCATCCGGTTGCCGGGCGCATGCCTGGACACATGAATGTTCTTCTTGCCGAAGCGAGTGTTCCTTATGATCAACTAGTTGAGATGGATGCCATCAACCCTGTGATTGAAACCTATGATGTGGCCGTCGTCATCGGCGCGAATGATGTTGTCAATCCCGCCGCACGGCACGATGAAGCCTCTCCTATTTACGGCATGCCGATTATCAATGCCGATAAGGCCAAAACCGTTTTCGTCTTGAAACGTTCCATGAATGCAGGGTTCGCCGGCATTCAAAACGAATTATTTTTCTATGATAATACACGGATGTTGTTTGGCGATGCCAAATCATCGATCCAGGGATTAGTAGCCGAATTTAAAGGCTAGTTATTTTTTGGCGGATTTTTTCTTGGTAAGACGTTTAACAGCCACAAGATAATGGCTGCCCGAATCTTTTTTAACCACACGCACAACTTCGGTCAGACCCGCAAACATCTCAAGCATTCCCGACATACGAATTTCAATCTCAAGCACATCCCCGGGACGAAATTCTTTATCGGTAAAAAAGGCAACCCCGGCGGCACTCAAGTCTTCCGTTGTCGAAAGCTCCCACTTGGTTTTTTTCTTACCCTCGACTTTACGATAAGCCACACTCATCACGCGCTTAGCGCGGTCAGCCGATCTTCTCTCTTTGGTTGGTTTCCCCATCTACTTTGGTCCTATCATATCTTCCGGACGAACGATTTTATCAAATTCCTCTGCACTTAAAAATTTAAGGGCAATTGCCGCTTCTTTAAGGGTTGTGTTCTCTGTATAAGCTTTTTTAGCAATTTGAGCAGCCTTATCATAACCGATATGTGTATTAAGCGCTGTCACCAGCATAAGCGAATTGTTTAAATTCTTATCAATATTCTCAAGGTTTGCTTCAATACCGACAACACAATGATCGGTGAAACTTTCACACCCATCCGCAATCAAACGGATCGATTGCAGTAAATTATAAATCATAACCGGCTTATAAACATTGAGCTCGAAATTACCGCTGGCACCGGCCACATTGATTGCGGCATCATTGCCCAGAACTTGGGCACAAACCATGGTGAGCGCTTCACACTGCGTTGGATTAACCTTGCCCGGCATAATCGAACTTCCCGGCTCATTGGCGGGTAAAATAATCTCCCCTATCCCACAGCGCGGTCCTGAGCCTAGCCAGCGAATATCATTCGCAATCTTCATGAGTGAACACGCAATCGTTTTTAAGACACCGCTGAACTCGACGAGCGCATCATGCGCGGCTAAAGATTCAAATTTATTCGATGCTGACAGAAATTTATAACCGGTTAATTTCGCTATTTGTTTGGCTACCTTATCGGCATACCCTTTCGGCGCATTAAGACCTGTTCCAACAGCTGTGCCACCGATGGCCAGCTCAGAAAGGCGTTTGAGCGCAGCGTCAATCCGCGCCAGGGCATTGATTAATTGTTGAGAATAACCGGAAAATTCATCGCCCAAGGTGAGAGGCGTAGCATCCATTAAATGCGTCCGTCCAATTTTAATAATCCCTTTAAATTCAGTTGCTTTTTTTTCAAGCTCTTGCTGAAGTTTGCTTACCATCGGAATCAAACGCTCATGAACCTGTTCGACGGCCGCAATATGCATAGCCGTTGGAAAGGTGTCATTGGATGATTGCGATTTATTCACATCATCATTCGGGTGAATCGGGCTTTTACTTCCTAATTCTCCGCCGGCAATTTCAATTGCGCGGTTCGAAACAACCTCATTGGCATTCATATTTGTCTGTGTGCCGCTGCCGGTCTGCCAGACAACAAGCGGAAAATGATCGTCCAACTTACCTTCAATGACTTCGTCGGCCGCCTGCACAATAAGCTTTACTTTATCTTTATCAAGCACGCCCAATTCACCGTTGATCTGGGCTGCTGCTTTTTTGAGCGTCCCAAAGGCCTTAATCATTTCGCGTGGAAATGTCTCACCGCCAATTTTGAAATTGATCAGCGAACGGGCCGTCTGTGCCCCATAATAGCGGTCTTCGGGAACTTTGATTTCCCCCATACTGTCTGTTTCGATTCTATGATCCATAATTTATTTCCAAAAGTTGTTAGTTGTTGGTTGATAGTTGTTCGCGTGAAAACCCCCAACAACAAACAACGAACAACCAATAACTCAAAGATTAATTATTACTCAAATAATGTGTCATAAGTCGCACACCCGAACCTGTTGCTCCATGACCAAAATACATTCTCTCATGCCCGTCGACAAAAGAAGTACCGGCAATATCCAAGTGTGCCCAATGTGTTTTACCGACAAATTGGTGTAAAAACTCTGCCGCTGTAATTGTCCCGCCGGCACCTTTAGGTCTTCCTAAATTCGCAATGTCGGCAATCTGTGATGACACCGAACTTTTAAGTTCAGGATACAAAGGCAATCGCCAAGCGCGGTCATCAGTTGTATCCGCTGACTTAAGCAAGCTTTCCGCCAATTTATCATTATTAGAAACTAAGCCGGTATAATCATACCCCAGGGCAACAATACACGCACCGGTTAATGTGGCGGCATCGATCAGCGTTTTGACTTTATAGTTTTTAAGTGTATACGAAATCGCATCGGCCAAGACAAGTCTTCCTTCCGCATCTGTGTTAAGCACCTCAACACTTTTTTTAGCATATCCGACAATGACATCACCAGGTTTATACGCTTTAGAGCCCGTAACATTTTCCGCCGCCCCGACAACAAATAGAATATTCTTCTTCACATTAAGTGCAAGCACATTTTTAAGCGTCCCGATGACGGCAGCCGCTCCGCCCATATCCATACGCATATTTTCTATGCCACCTGTGGGTTTTAAATTAAGTCCGCCTGTATCAAACGTAAGGCCTTTTCCGACAAATGCTGTGTAAGGCTGAGCGCGCCCCGCCCCTTTATATTCAACAATAATTAACTTTGGATCATTAATACTTCCTTGATTAACGGCGAGGTGAAGACCGAGGCCTTTGCGTTTTAATTCAGCTTTGTTTAAAACAGTTAGCTTGGCATTACGTTTCTTGGCGACAAATGCACGCACAGTCTTTTCTAAATATTTGGAATTCGCCACACCCGCATTTTCATTAACAAGATCACGGGCCAGATTAACCCCAGCACATGTTTTAAGAACCCTATCCACACTTATTGTCTTGGCCGCCGCAATGATAATATTTTGATTGCGCAGTTGTGTTTTTTTACCTTTAGCGGATTTATACTTATCCCAGACATATGTCCCAAGATTGACCGCTTCAACGACGGCTGTGATCGTCTCTTGTGATTTGTCGTGCGGAATAAGACCGATACTTTTGGCTTTGGCTGTATTAGCCCCCAAAAGCGCCTTACGGACAATAATGCGAAGTTGTGTTGGTGTTAACTCCTTGGCCTTACCTAAACCCACAACACAGACATAGTTTTTCCCGATGATAAGCTCACAGTGTTGCTGAGCGCCTGCGGTAAATAATTTATTATTTTTTAAAAGATTAAGTAAAGACTTATTCTGAGCTGCCGAAAGGTTCAACTTGGCCTTTTTAAGTTGCTCTTCTGTGGCAAAGACAAAATTAATATCCTGCTTAAAACTAGGTGTTGCGACAAACTTTAACACAATGACCTTTCGGGATTATCTTTGATCGATTGGAACATAGTCACGTTCCGTTGAGCCTGTATAAATCTGGCGAGGACGGCCAATACGCGATTCCGGATTTTCTTTCATTTCCTTCCAGTGAGCAATCCATCCCGGCATACGCCCAATGGCAAAAAGCACAGGAAACATGACCGTTGGAATGCCGATGGCCTTATAAATAAGCCCGCTGTAGAAATCAACATTCGGATAAAGTTTACGTTCGACAAAATAATCATCACGAAGAACCTTGGCTTCGAGTTTTAGAGCAATATCAAGAAGAGGATCAGTAACACCAAGTGTATCAAAAATACGCTCACAATCCTTTTTAATGATTGTTGCGCGTGGATCATAATTTTTATACACACGGTGACCAAAACCCATGAGACGGTAGGTATCATTTTTATCTTTGGCGCGCGCAATAAATTTATCGATATCGCCTCCTGAGGCTTGAATTTCTTCCAGCATTTCAACCACTTTTTGATTCGCCCCGCCATGCAGCGGTCCCCACAGCGCAGAGACACCGGCAGAAATCGATGCAAAAAGATTGGCCCAGGAACTACCAACAAGTCGCACCGATGAGGTCGAACAATTCTGTTCATGATCAGCATGAAGAATAAAAAGTTTACGTAATGCCGCCACAATCGTTTCATTGCATTCGTATTCTTTTTCTCTAGTTGAAAACATCATATGTAAAAAGTTTTCAATGTAAGAGTATCCCTCTTTCGGTTCGACAAAATCTTGTCCCTGCATTTTTTTAAACGTGCAGGCAGAAATCGTGTTCACTTTAGCTAACAGTTCAGCCGCTGTTTCTTCAAATTCATCATCAGATAACGACGGTTTAAGAAGCTCCGGATAATACCCGGAAAGCGAACACATCATCGAGGACAAGAGACCCATGGGGTGTCCTGCCTGCGGATACCCGGCAAAACAATTAAGCATATCAGGATGAAGTTTATAATATTTTTCGAATGGCGCCTCAAATTTTTCAAGCTCCGATTTAGTGGGGAGCTCTCCATAAATCAGAAGATAAGATGTCTCAATGAATGTCGAATGTTCGCAAATTTGCTCGATAGGAATGCCACGGTAGCGTAAAATCGCCTTTTCCCCGTTTAAAAATGTGATCGCACTTTTCGTTGCACCGGTATTACCAAAACCATTATCGAGAGTTATGTAAGAAGTGGTGGCCCGTAAAGCAGATATATCGATGGCTTTTTCTTTTTCAGTCCCCTCAATAACGGGAAACTCATATTCCTGCCCATTTAGTATAATTTTCGCGGTTTCCCCCATCTAAAATCCTTTCTGCTCGGTCTCTTTCTCAATTTATATGCTTGTGTGCGGTAAGTAAAGTTATTATAGTATGATTAATTTTGATTTGCAATTAAAATCATGTTTCTAAATTATTGTTTTTAAATAAGTTAAGGCTAGTTTGTTATATTATCCATTGATTTTACCTTATCTTCTAAGGCTTCTTTTTCCTTTTCCACAAGCAAAAGCTTTCGCTCAAGAAATTTAATGCTCGCCTCAAGCGGACGGCGCACCTCTTCCATCTCCTCTGGGGCATTTTCTTCAAGCTCTTCCAGTTTTTTAGAAATAAGAATGTACTCCTGCTCAATATCGCTTTTAGCCTTTTTCAAATCAAAAATCTGATTATGATAGTTTGAATTTGCGACTTCCAATCGATTGATCGTATCAATATTATCTTGATTGAGGTGTGTCAATTTGATAATTTCTTCTTCCAACACATTAATGCGGTGTTGAAGTGGGGCCTTGGCGTTTTCGATATCTTTAAGTGCTCTGGCCTTAAAGGCCGTGAAATCATCGTTTAATCCCTGCAATTCGGACTTAAGCGCATCGTTTTGAGCAAGAAAACCGGCATTCACTTTCTGTTGGTCTTCCACAGAGGTTAAACTACGTGTGAGCCTATCTTCTTTTTCTGTAATTTCCGCCCTTTTTGCTTTAATCGTATTATTGGCTTGTGCAAGCGAAGCTGTAACCGTTTCAACCGACTGCTCAAGTTTTAAGTTTTTGGTTGTCAACTCTTCTATAGTCTTAAGCTGCTGGTTTTTACGTTTTGTGAGCGAAGCAATGCTGTCTTTCTGCGTTTTAAGTGTTTCCTTAAGGGTATTTAATTCATCTTCCACCTTTTTTATATCATTGTCCGCTGAAGCCTTAACTTCATCAATTGTATTCGCCACAAGCGAAAGATCGTAGATATCATTTTGTAATTTTTTATTTGATAACAGACTATCATTAAGCTCACTGGTGACTGTCTGCTTTTCTTTAAGAAGAAGCGCATAGGTGCCCGCTGCATCTTTAAGTTCTTTTTCTTTCGTTGCTAATCTTTCTTCAAGCCCAGCGATAGTCCTATCATATTCTCCTCTTTGACCGGCTAATTTTTTTTCATTGGTCACAGCAAGCTCGTCCATTTGCTTTGTTATTTGGGCAATGCTATTTTCACGCTCTGCGGTGAGTTGGCTTAGTCGATTTGCAGCATCTTCCTTTTGATCTTCTATGGTCGAGGATAGTTTTTCATTTTCTTTTCTTAGGATCGCATTATCCTGTTCAGATTTTGAAAATAAATCATTAACCGTCTTGTGCTTCTCATCAATCCAGGCAATAGTGCGGTCACGTTCGGCCACTTGTTGGTCCTTAACCCTCAGCTCTGCTTTTAAGGTATCAATTGTTTCATTAAGCGGTGTTGTCTGTTGGGCTATTTGCTCCGCAATATCATTGCCTTTAACGGCCAATTCAGCATTTAGCTGCGTAATTTGTTTATTGAGCAAGTCTTTTTCTTTTAAAAGCCCTTTGATTTCATCAAGATTATTTTTGCCTTCCTCCGTTAACGCGGATATTTTTCTTTCTTTGGCCATGTTATCGGCACTTTCTTTAAGAAACGCCGCATCTTTTTCTGCATATTTCTCGGTTAAGGCATTTTTTTCTGTCTCTAACGCTGTAATACTTCTTAGATGAACATCATTATTTTGTGTAAGTTTTTTGATCTGTGCATTGAGTTTATCTATACTTGCAGTGTTTTCGGCCACCACTTCCTGATTATCCGTTTTTATTTTTCTCAACTCATCTTTCAGCTTTGCCAACTCTTCCTTGCTTGCCTCAAATCTGTCCTCAGCCTCTTTTATCTTGAGGTTATGCGTCTGCTTTAATTGGATAATCTCTTTTTGTAATGGTTCTTCGGCGCGGGCGACAATGGAGGAAACAGCCTGTTCTTTGGCTTTAAGAGCAGCACTGAGGTTTTCAATTTCCAGATTAGATGTCTGTTTTAATTCTTCAATGGTTGCTTCATACTTGGTTATTTTTTCTCTAAGCTCTCGATCATGTGTCTGTTTTAATTCTTCTGTGCTAGACTCATACTTGGTCATTTTTTCTTTAAGTTCTTGGCTGCGCGCCTCTTTGAGCCTTTCAATCTCAGTTTCATAGTTAGCAATTTTTTCTCTAAGCGCTTGATCATGCCCCTGTTTTAAGTTCTCAATGCGCTCCTCATATTTGGCTATTTCGTCCTTTTTCGTGTTATTAGTATTTTCGATTTTCTCTTGCTGCCCCTCTATTTTGCGATTCAATTCAGACAGTTTATCATCGTGAGCCACTGTTTTTTCTGCCAATTCTTTCGCTAAATTTTCTACCTGACTTTTAAGATATTCTTTTTCTTCTGAATGTTTGGCATTCACTTCCGCTATTGTATCCGCATGGACCTTATGCACATTATCCAAACTACTTTTGAGTTCGGCCACTTTTTTTGTTAAACCGCTTTCACTTTTTTGTGTCTTATTCGCCAGACTCACATATTTATTATTAATCTTATCAAGTTCTTTATTGCGTGTTTTAAGTAAATCTTGCAATTCCCTATTTTTAGCCCTAAACGGCTTAAGACTTTCAATCGTTTTCAATAAATCTGTATTAGCGCGCGTGAGCTGATCACGCTCTTTTCTCAACTCAGTCACTCTCTCAATTAACGGATCTTTGGCCTGTTGAATAAACTCTAAATTTTTAAGGCGTGACTCCTCGGCTTGCTTTTCTAAATCAGCAATTTTCTGTTTAAATTGTTCGGCTTCTTTACGCAGCGTCACATTAATTGTCTTATTTTGATGAGCAATAGTTTCTTTAAGATCTTCGATTTGATTCCTTAAATTAACATTGGTTACTTGAGTAATTTTGCCTTTTTCTTGCACTTTTTTTGCTTCTTTAAGCGCATCTTCTTTCCTGTCATCTGCAGCGCTTATCTCATCTAACTGTTGCTGAAGCCTTGTCATTTCCGCACGATTGGCCTGCTTTATTTCTTCAAGAGATTTTTTATAAGACATCTCATTTGTAGCGATAATGTTTTTAAGTTTTTCCAACTCTTTGGATTCAGCAGCATCAACACTCTTTAATTTTTCTTCCATAATACGGACATCGTTCACCAAACTCGCCTTCTCCACCTGCACACTGTTTTTCTCTTTAAGCAGAGATTTATTGCGCGCACTTAGCTCTTTAATTCTGTTTTCTAGATCTTGATTGGCCGAGCTTAAACCATCCATTTCTTCTTTAATTTTAAGCTGTGATTCATTTAACTTTTTTCCCTCTTTATCTTTATTAAGCAATCTTGTCTTAAGCTCTGTTATTTGCTGCCTTAAATCCCCATTGGTCGTTGTTATTTGATCCACTGTTTGAACAGCTCTTTGGTATTTAACCGTGACACCGTTTAACTCTTCTTGGATCCCCTTGAGTTTGCCTTCTAAATCTTTAACTTGATCGCTTTGATCAAGCGCTTTTTCGACAGAACTCATTTTGAGCTTCTGTTCTAAATTTCTGATTTTTTGGGAAAGAATAATCTTTTCCTGACGGATATTGGTGATTTGACGAATCAGTGCATTTTTTTGCAAAATCAAATCATCATAGGCTGTTATATTGGCGCCTTTTTTATTCTCATTGCTCGCGACATGTTTCTTCAGGTTTTCAATTGTAATCAAAAGCGTATCGTTTTCCCGCCTGACTTTTTCTAGCTCTTTTTGAATATAATCTTTTTCAACAACAAGATTGCTGATTTGGTCAGCCACAGAAATTTCATCTTGCGCCGATGAAATAGAGGCCAAGCCGGTTAATGTGGAAAGAAATAATAAAAATAGTATTTTTTGCATGTGATCCTCGTGTTATTTCTAGGTGTTAATAGTCATAGTTGTTAAATAATCAAGAGCATCATAATCCGTTGTGTCCGTTTTAACGGGCACAATTGTGACATATCCATTATAGAGCGCGGATGTATCATATTGATTATTGCTGCGGTTTTTAGAACCTTCGGCTCCAAGCCAGTAATAGGTATACCCATATTGATCTGTTTTTTTATGAAACTTGGAGTGGATTGGAATACGCCCCTGCTTAAGAACACGGATTCCTTTAATGTCTTTTTTCTTAAGATACGGAATATTAATATTGAGAAAAGTGTTATCCGGTATTTTTGCCAAATCAAAAGACTTTGCAATCTTTGCCATTATTTTGGCCGCCACCTCAAACTTGGCCTCGGCAAATGTTGCCAGCGACACAGCCATGGATGGAATTTTATTTAAAGCTCCCTCCCGCGCCGCCGCCACCGTGCCGGAATAGTGCACGCTGCAACCATCATTTGTTCCATGATTAATACCGGAAATGATCAAGTCTGGCGCCTTACCCTTCAAGACAACATCAAGCCCTATTTTGACACAATCCGCAGGTGTCCCGTTTACAGCATGCCCGAAAAATCTGCCATTTTTATTAATAGGGAATACACGAATGGGGTCACGCAAAGTAATCGCATGACTGATCGAGCTGCGTTCGTAATCCGGAGCCACCACACTGACTTTCGCAAATTTCTTTAGTTCTTTATGAAGTGCCCACAAGCCATCGGCATGGATGCCATCATCATTTGTCAGCAATATATGAAGCATAAAACATCTATTAATATACTAATATTAAAATACAACCCAAGAATCATCTCTTTTTAGGGGATTACAGATTAACATAAAACCCTATTTTCTTCAAATTTTCTTGTCCTGGCGGAATTTATTAAGAATCAGAGGATTTGTGATCTTTAAAGCATAGAGTCTTCAAGGTTAAATTCAATCGGAATAGTCACAGTTGATTTAACCGGCCTTCCTTCCAGCTGGGCTGGATTAAATCTCCAATATTTAAGAGCCGTTATCACCGCATTATCCAGGACCGCATAACCTGAGGAGTTTTCAATAACCGCATCTTCAATATTACCCTTTGGCGTAACGGTTACCTGCGCAACAACAAGCCCTTCCCAGCCATTTTCGCGCGCAATTTGTGGATAAACCGGAGCGGGATTATAATGTGCGGTGGCCTCTACTACCTTTTCTGCCCCCAAATGCTCAAGCGCGCCCATTTGGGGTTCTTGCGCGGGTTTATTCATTTTGACGGCTGGTTTATTGGATGATAAAAATTCTTCTTTAATCTGATCAGAAATATTAACGTCTACCTGCAATTTATCATTAATAAAATCCGGAAATACTTTGGTCTTTGACATAGATGAAGACGGGATAAAGTTTAATGCCGGTGAATTCACAGACGGCATTACATTAAATTGGACTTTGTTGGTTAAGAGGTTGCCGCCATAAAAAAGACCGGCATGAAGAAGCCCAGAAATAATAAGTGCAAAGACAAAGTTTCTATTTTCCTTAGTATCTGCCATAAACCTACAGAAAATATTCCGGATCTAAATCTATTTTTCGCAAAATAATATTGATGATATCCTTCAAATGGAAAAACCCGGATCTGGCTGGGCGCGATTATCATGAAGAGGCTCTAAAATAATACCGGCGGCGACAGTATTATTGGTTTGCTCATCAATAAGAATAAGACTACCTGTCTCACGGTTTTTCATATAAGGATCAATGAAAAGTGATTGTTGACTGCGCAACACAACACGACCAATTTCATTCAACCCGATATCCGCATCATTCTCAACTTTATGCAATGTATTAATATCAACTTTATACCGCACTTCCTCAACAATACATTGTGTTTCGCGCGTATTGTGACGCAGAATATATTTACCGCGTGGTTGTAATTTTTTCTTATCATCAAACCAGCACAGCATAATTTCAACATTTCTAGTATTTTCCGGCTGATTATCCGGCTTAGCAATAATATCTCCCCGGGAAATATCAATTTCATCTTCGAGTGTAATCGCAACAGACATGGGGGAATAAGCTTCCGTAACTCCTCCTTCAAGCGTATGAATACTTTTAATTCTCGATACTATGCCAGATGGTAGCGCAACTACCTCGTCACCCGGTTTAAAAACACCGCTCGCCACACGCCCGGCAAATCCACGAAAGTCATGATGCTCATCAGAATGTGGACGAATAACCCACTGCACTGGAAAACGCGCATCAACATGGTTATGATCACTGCCGATATAGGTTGTTTCCAAAGTATAAAGAAGTGGACTACCTTGAAACCAATCCATTTTTTCAGATCGATCAACAACATTATCCCCATGAAGCGCACTGATTGGAATAAACTTAATATCAGAAATATTAAGCCTGGATGCAAATGCTTGATAATCCTCAACAATTTGATCAAACACTTCTTGTTTGTACTCCACCAAATCCATTTTATTAACACAGACGACCAAATGTTTAATTTGAAGAAGTGATGCAATAAAAGAATGACGGCGTGTTTGCTCGATCACACCTTTACGGGCATCAATGAGAATAATCGCAAGATCGGCCGTTGAAGCTCCGGTGACCATATTGCGTGTATATTGAATATGTCCCGGTGTATCGGCGATAATAAACTTGCGTTTAGGCGTCGCAAAATAACGATAGGCCACATCTATGGTAATACCCTGTTCACGTTCGGCACGCAATCCATCCGTTAAAAGCGCTAAATTCACATTCTCATCACCACGCTCACGACTGGACTTTTCAATCGCTTCCAGGTTATCTTCAAAAATACTTTTTGAATCATAAAGTAAACGGCCAATCAGTGTACTCTTACCATCATCCACACTTCCGGCTGTGGTAAAACGCAGCAAATCCATGTTTAAATAATTTGTTGTATCTATTTCTGCATTCATATTTTAAAAATACCCTGCCTTTTTACGATCTTCCATTGCCGTTTCTGAACGTTTATCATCCGCACGGCCTCCCCGTTCGGTCACGCGTGCCGCTGCTACTTCCTGAATAATTTCTTCGAGCGTTGATGCCGTTGATTCCACTACACCGGTACACGTCATATCCCCTACCGTTCGACAACGCACCACTTTCTCTTCCGGTTTTTCATCAGACGCGAGCTCAAGATATGGTGATGTTGCAAGCAAAACACCATTACGATCTATAACTTCCCTTGTATGAGAAAAATAAATCGAAGGCAATGGAATATTTTCCTTTAATATATATTGCCAGACATCCATTTCCGTCCAATTACTTAAAGGAAATACACGGAAATGTTCACCAAAATGTTTACGGCCATTAAAAATATTCCACAATTCGGGACGTTGGTTCTTGGGATCCCATTGACCAAAATCATCACGGTGCGAGAAAAAACGCTCTTTAGCGCGCGCCTTTTCCTCATCACGACGACCACCCCCTAAGGCGGCATCAAACTGATGCTCTTCAAGCGTGTCGAGTAAAGTGGTTGTTTGCAAACCATTACGGCTCGCGTTGATCCCGGTTTCTTCACGCACACGCCCTTTTTTAATTGATTCTTCGACAGAACCAACTAATAACCGCGCTTGATATTCCCCAACCAATTTGTCTCTAAATTCGATCGTCTCCGGAAAATTGTGACCTGTATCAATATGAACCAAAGGAAAAGGAATATTGGCCGGATGAAATGCCTTGCGGGCTAAATACGCCATGACGATAGAATCTTTTCCACCTGAGAAAAGCAGCGCCGGCTTTTGGAACTGGGCTGCTACTTCGCGCATAATGAATATCGCTTCATTTTCTAACTGCTCTAAATGTGTAAGAGTATAATTTAACATGGTTATTTATCTTTTTTGACAGTGTGCAGTCCGCATTCACGATTACCGATAACTTTAGTCGGATCAGTATAATCCTTTTCAATCGGAAGGTTATGCTCTTTACAATAGTCTTCCATCTGATTTAAACTCCAATAAAACACCGGTGAAACTTTTAAAATGCCGCGCCCGTCTTCACTGACAATATCCAATGATTGGCGGTGCACTGTCTGATCACGGCGTATAGCCGTTAACCATACTTCCGGTTTAAGCTCATTAAACGCGCGTTCAAAAGGTTCAAGCTTAAGATGCTGTGTAAACTCAGCATGCAGTTCAGAATCCACATCAGGAATACCGTTCATCACAACATCGCGATAACCTTTAGTCCAAAGCGGCGAATAAATCTTGATATTAAGCTTAAGATCCTCAATAAGCTTTTGGGCAAAACGATAGGTGGATTCTGTGTTGTAACCGGAATCCACCCAAACCACCTCTATATCCGGTTTAACGCGTGTCGCGGCATGTAAAATAACCGCCTCGTGCGGTCCAAAATTAGTCGTTAAAACCGTTCTTTTATTTAAAGACAGCGCCCATTCAATAATTTCTTGAGCACTCTTTTCTTTATACTCTGTGTTGATTTGCTTTAAATCCATAACATTTTTTTCTTAGGTCAAAATTTGAAGCTAACAGTATAACATTCAATTTTTAAAAGTAAAATACAACTTAAGCCTCAAAGTATTGTTCGGTTGAAAAATAACGCTCTCCGGTATCACATAAAACCGTGACAACGGTTTGGTCTTTACTTAAATTTTTGGCCACCTTCAAAGCAACCGCCACGTTCGCTCCGGATGAAATGCCGACACATAAACCCACCTGAGAACCCAGTTTTTTGGCCATTTGAAAAGCCTCATGATCATTAATGATCATGATTTCATCAAGGATATCTTGATTTAATATCTCCGGAACAAACCCCGCCCCAATACCTTGAATCTTATGTCGCCCGGCGGGTTTCCCTGATAAC
>JANQMA010000032.1 GCA_028280285.1 Candidatus Omnitrophota bacterium
CTTTAAGCGTAGTATATAAATCGCCGGTCATGAGTTTGTCTAAACACGGTGTTTTGGCAAGATAAACGCCGTTACTTTCGTCTTGTTTACCGATACCGACCCCATCAAGGATAATTAGTAAAACAGGACCTTTAGGAGCTGAAAATGATTGGTGGGGATTTAATGGAGCGGCCATGTGGTCTCTTTCTAAGTGACTTGAAATTAATGAGTTGTGAACATTCTAATGAATTATCTCAGATTTCCTACGACTTTTTGGTGTTTTTGCGAGAGGATTTCGAAGTCGTAGATTTTTTGGAAGAAACAGCTGATTTTTTTGAGGTCTTTTGAGGCATATGATAATTCATCCATGCCTTTGAAAAATTCTCAAGCCAATCGAGCGCAGCTTGTTCAAAACCGATATCATACCCGGCTTTTTCACTCTCAATCCATAAATGGCGGTTGATCTCTTCGATCACCTTCTTATTTCTTAAGAGTTCTTCTTTATTAATATTTTTACTACTCATAAATGAAATTCCTTCTCAAACCGGAGGTATTGTAGCATCTGAAGTGTGGGGTTGTCAATTTTTCACAGTTCTTCCAGAAGCTCCTTGATCTCCTCAATACACTTAAGGGCATCCTTAAGGGCGGTTTTTGAGGTAACTCCCTCTTCTATCAGAATTTGCAGAACAGTAGCAGGTAGAGTTAAAGCATTTTTAATCTGTAATTTTTTGAGTAATCTGCGGGTAAATTTATACTTCTTCAAAGGAGCCATCGATATATTCCAATTTTGAATATTCTAATATGGCATATATGATTAGTCAATATGAAAAAAGCGCTCTACTCAAAAGAACAAAAATCTTTAGCCGGTAAAATAAAATCAGCACGCAAAGAAGCCGGCCTGGACCAAACGAGCGCCGCCAAACTCCTTAAAACTTCCCAATCCTATATCTCCAAAGTCGAGTCAGGCCAATGCCGGGTCGATGTGATTCAACTCAAAGAAATCGCCAAGGCCTACAATAAAAAAATCGATTACTTTATCAAATAACCATCTCATCCGCAAAACTGTAATACCGATTATCCCCGATAATAATGTGGTCAAGAACATTAATTTGCAAAATTTTACCCGCCGCGTACAACTGTTCTGTAAAACGCTTATCATCCTCACTCGGTGCGGGATTACCCGAAGGATGATTGTGAAGACAGATTAAAGAAACAGCCCCTTTTTGCAATGCCATTTCAAAAATTTCTCTGACAATCGGCGCGCAGTAATTAACCGTTCCTTCCTCGACGTTCTTAATAAAGGTAATGTGATTTCGCGAATCAAGTGCCAATATTTTAACTGTTTCTTTTTTTAAATCACGCATTTGCGGCATAAAAATGCGCACAACATCTTCTGCCGAATCAACAGAGAGTTTTTCTTCTTTTGTTTGATCCCCGGCAAATCTTCGTCCAATTTCGATCGCCGATTTAATCTGCGCGATTTTGGCCGCCCCTAACCCTTTAAATACCTCCCACTGCTTCACATCGGCTCGGCTCATTTGGCGGAATGTCTTAAATTCGGCCAATATCTTTCGGGCCAAGTCCAAAGCACTTTGCCCTTTAACGCCGGTCCTTAAAAGAATCGCCAGCAGTTCGGAATTGTTAAGCGCCTGCTCGCCATCACGTAATAATTTCTCGCGCGGACGGTCTTCCTTGGGCCAATGATTGATTGATGATAAATTACTACTCATTTTTATAACCTACGAGGTTTAATAAGTAATTTCCCATCGCAACCTCGTAGGTTGAATGGGCATTTGTAGGGGAAATCGATTAGGGGGGGGGATTAAAACTTGGTCTAATATATCATGGGTTGTTGATTTAAGCAACTCTCAATTAAATCAAAATTAAAAAGTCAAAAATAAAAAAGAAAATTAAAAAATAAAATAAATTAAAAAGGTAAAATTAAAAATGGTATTTGGTGGTTAGTAATTTGTAATTGGTTATTAAATCAACTGAACCACAAATTATTTTTTTCCTCCAATTACTAAATACCAATTACCAACTACAGCTTTGAGCAAATACATTTTAAATTCTTATTTTTTCTTAATTCTCAATTTTCTTTTTTAATTTTTACTTCTAATTTTTAAATTATTAATCATCCATCACCTGCCAGCTATCGTTTTCCAAAATCTGACGAATGACATTCACACTACCTTGCAAAAATGTCTGACCCTCTTCAACGCCTCCAGAAAAACCCTTGCCTTTAAAATCATCTATCTTATAAAGCAAATTTTGTCTTTGCTGACGGGTAAGACCCAAACGATAAAAATCTCCATAATAATTTCTGTCGGGGCTAACGAGAACGATGTTAATCAACATCGAAGCCTCCATAAGCTCCTTAAACGAAGCGCGCCTTTGCTCGGCCAAAAGCTCTTGCGCCTCAAGGAAACTTTCCGGATAAAAGTCCTCAAAATACCCGCTCTCTTGTATCTCGGCGATCCGTTCATATAAAACGCGATCATAATCATTGTATTCCATTTGGTCGTCACAGACTTTCGCGAATAAATCAGCCACTTTTAAGATTAAACCATTCTCAGGCGTTTTAAACTTTTTCACCAAATTACGTGCAATACGTAAATTGACATTATCTTTTTTTAAAGCAAGAACAATCGGGGCAACACTTGGCGCTTCGGCGAGATTATTAATATCAATGGTGGGCAATTCTTTTTGCCTGTCGGCATTTTTCTTAAAATACATAAGCGCATTTAAATAAGTCCTGACAAATTCATACTTTTTCCCGTCGGGATTGTTTTCAATGAACCGGTCCATATCATCATAGAGCGGATCAGCCACAACATGTGATGTTGCTGTAAAAACAATAAACAGTGCAGTAAGTATGGAACGCATGACCATAGGCTAGGCTAATGCCTTAATTTTGGCTTCATCAAATCCAACAACATATTTTTTACCGTCACTGATGATAGGACGTTTAACAAGCTTACCATGCCCTGCAAGCAATTTAAGCGCTTCGGCCTCACTCATCTTCGGCAACTTTTCTTTGATGTTCATTGAACGATAAAGAAGCCCTGAGGTATTAAACAGCTTTTTAAGCGGATAGTCTCCGCTATTAAGTATTGCTTTGAGCTCTCTCGCCTTTGGAGGTGCTTCTGTAATATCTATGTCTTTAAAGGCAATTTTTTTCGCGGTAAGTAATTTTTTGGCCTTAATGCAGGTGGAGCATTTGCCATATCCATAAAATGTGATCATTGAACATCCTTTTCTAGGTATTTTAACAAATTTCACCCAAAATCAAATCATGATTTTAATTAGTTTTGGTTGGATAAGCTTGAATTTACGGTATACTTGTACTATGAAATCGATTAGACTTGCCACCCGCGGCTACAGCATCATGGAAATATTGGTGGTTATCATTATTATCTCTTTTGCGGCCGCCTATGCGATTCCTTCATTTAATAAATCGGTTGAAAAGCGTAGGCGCGAACAAGGCCTTCAAAACATGCGCACAATTGCTGCTGCCGCACGGATTATGGCGGAACGCACAAGAAGTTTTAGCAGCCTTTGCTTCGACGGGCTCGGCAACCTTGCCGCCATCAATGCCGCTTGCAATACCTCTGTTATCGACACAACAATCACTTACTGCGGCGATGCCACAAATGCCGACCAACTGCATTTGCGGGGCGCCGATTCAGCGTCCGGCGATTTTTTTGTCTGCACCTATGATGGCTACGATGGGACAAACCCGGTTAACTTCACACTATCGCTAGGTGATTGTGCAGTCACAGCGACTGATCCTTGCACATAAAAACAAAAGGACACTTTTATAAAAAGTATCCTTTTGTTTTAGTGTTCGGTGTTCGGAGTTCAGTGTTCGTTTATGAATGAACACCGAACACTAAGTATTGCTTTACCTATCTAGAACACTGAGCACCCTCTCACGGTACCTGAAACTAGCTATTACGCATTCCCCGCCGAACCCAATACTTGCGTATTTTTATATTTATACATTTCGTACAGTGCTTCACGGGCCGGCCCCATGTATTTGCGCGGATCATACTCTCCCGGCTTTTCACTAAATACTTTTCTTACAGCCGCTGTTTGCCACAAACGCCCGTCAGAGTCGATATTAACTTTACACACCGCCGATTGGCAGGCACGGTGTAATTGCTCCTCTGGAATACCAACAGTATCAGGAATATTTCCACCATTAGCATTAATAATATCAACCGGCTCTTGCGGCACCGATGAGGCCCCGTGAAGAACAATAGGAAAACCAGGCAGTTTTTCTTCAATTTCTTCTAGAATATCGAAACGCAGTGGTGGTGGAACCAGACGTCCGTCCGGTCCTCGCTCACATTGCTCTGGTTTAAATTTATTTGCCCCATGAGATGTTCCAATTGAAATCGCTAGTGAATCAACGCCTGTTTTTTCAACGAATTCAATGACCTCTTCCGGACGCGTATATGTTGAATGTTCAGCCACAACATCATCTTCAATCCCTGCCAAAACACCCAGCTCAGCTTCAACGGTCACATCATGTTGATGCGCAAAATCCGCCACTTCTTTGGAGATTTTAATATTTTCTTCAAAGGAATGATGAGATGCATCGATCATAACCGATGAAAACCCCGATTCGATACAGGCTTTACATAATTCAAAGCTGTCGCCATGATCTAGGTGAAGCGCAACCGGTATCTCTTTCACCCCTTGCTCAGCGGCCAATCTTTTCATCATTTCGATTCCACCTTTAACCAAATGCGGAACAATCGTTGGATCGATATATTTACGCGCGCTGCTTGAAATCTGCAGCATAACCGGTGATTGTGTTTCCACACAGGCGCGCATGACTGCTTGTAATTGTTCTAAATTAAAAAAATTGTAGGCTGGAACAGCAAATTTGGAAGATACGGCCTTCGCAAACATCTCTTTTGTATTGACTAATCCTAAATCTTTGTAAGAAACCATCTTAAACTCCTCCTAAAACGTTGTTTTATATATATGTAAATCCCTTTAGATAAGTAACAGGTATGCTTAAACAGGTGCTATTGTATGGAAATCTGATTTAAAAGCAAGAAATATTTTGGTAGAGAAAATAATACTTTAGGCGCTACATCCTTTAAGAAAATAAAGCCCACTGTAGATTTTTGGTTCGATGAAAAAGCCTTTTTCGGCCATGATCTTAAGCCAACCATCGACTTCACTTAAAGGCACCTCATGGACGGTCACATTCTCGCCCTCAACACCTCCGCCGGCACCAACCTTCTTAAGCCCGCGGGCCATGACCATGGTCACCACATTGGTGCTCATGCCGCCTGAGACAGGACCGAAGATAAGCTCTTCCATCGATGCGGCTTCATATCCGGTCTCTTCTAAAAGTTCGCGGCGGGCCGCCTCAATCGGTGTTTCATCTGATGTTTGGTCTTCATCATTAATAAGACCGGCCGGAAACTCAATCGACTTAGCCTTAATCGGTACACGATACTGCTCGACAAATAAAACCTTGTCCTCGTCTGTCTTACTGACGATGATCACAATGCCGCTGCAATTGGTGCGTTCAACATACTCCCACCCATCATCATCGATAAAGCGGATAAACTTACCTTCATATTTAACTTCGCGGCCCATTCAAATCTTCTCCAATAAAAAACCCCGGCTGCTTCGCTTATACGACAAAGCGTCCGGGATAAGGCTTATAATCAATTTTAGTTTTTAGTTCCCGCCGAGAATACCGGTATCAGACTCTGCGGTTAAATTTTTACCACGCCATTTTTTCATAACGAAAAAATTCTCAAAACTCATGCGAATATCGCCATAATAATAGTGTGAGGTTTCGCCATCATCGGTCGCTTCATCGGATTCAGTCGGTTCACCATACTCGCGGCGCACAGAGTTGTACGTGATATTCTTGCCAACAAGTTCTTCACTTTCCAAATCTTCGCGTAAACTGTCCACATCATCCGTATAGGCCTTTGGTTTAAATCCATCATAGCCCCAGTCTATCCAGTAACGTCTTTTATCGAACTCGATTTTCAAATCTTCATATTCGAAAACGACCTTGCTCTCTTCATCCGTGATATTTGGGGCATCACCATAGTTGCGGCGCAGCTCACTGAGACGTGTTTTACCAACCTTAACAATGCCGTTTAAAAGATCATTCTTAAGCCGGGCTACATCACCTTCGGTTGCCAAATTGGCGGCCAACGCAGGCAAAGCAATACATACAGACAAAAACAATACGCTAATTATTCTTATTAATTTCATATATAAACCCTCATATCGCACTTCGTTATATTGTGGATGGCCTGGAAGCCTTCCCGATTACCCAATTATATCACAATTCAAAAACACCCAAATAAAAAAGAAAGTTTTTTTAGCGCCTAAATAGAGCCCCATACGAACCTACGAGGTTCGTGTGGCCTCTAATTCTGTTTCAAGTATTTTGACAAGCGGTTCGATCGTTGATTTCGAAAAATCAAAATGGATCCCGGCATTTTCAAAAAGCTCCGGCAACGGCCGGCTGCCGCCGAGACTTAAGCCTTTTTTATACTGCGCGATGGCCGCGTGTTTATCTTTTTTACTGTTAAGCCAAATCTGAAGTGCCCCGAGTTGGGCAATACCGTATTCGATATAATAAAACGGCACTTCAAAAATATGCAGCTGTTTGTGCCACATGTGCGCCCGCGCTTCTTCAAATCCTTCCCAATTAACTTCCGCACCTCCAAACCGTTTTAAAATATAAAGCCAAGTGTCCTTGCGTTCTTCGCGTGAGTGTGCCGGGTTTTCATAGATCCAATGCTGAAAGCAATCAATCGTTGCGACCCAGACAAGGACGAATACAATCCCTTCCAAATGATCGGTGATCGACCGTTTCTTATCTTCTTCATTATAAAACTCGGATAAGTGTTCAGAACCGATCAACTCCATAGCCATAGACGCCACTTCACAAAACTCCATCGGCCCATGCCGATAGTCGGTGATTGGATCGTCAGCACACAAGAGCGAATGAAACGCATGGCCTGCTTCATGCAGCAGAGTATTCACATCTCCGTCAACACCGACGGCATTCATAAAGATAAACGGTTTACGCGCCTCGTTAAGTGTTGATTGATAGCCGCCGGGAGCTTTTCCTTTGCGTGAAGCCAAATCAAGGCAGCCCAGTTCGTCCATATCTTTATAAAATGCAGCAAGCTCGCCGTCGACCTTGTCGAAAATATTTTGAACGCCTTGTATTAACGCCTCTATTTTGTCAAACGGTTTAAGCGGCGGGCGTCCCAACGAATCGACCGCCGTGTCCCACGGACGCAGCTCATCTAATCCTAAAAGCTCTTTGTGTTTTTTGATAAGCCTGCGATGAAGCGGCACCACACACTCTTCGACGGTCTTGTGATACGCCTTGCAATCATCGACCGTATAATCAAAGCGATGCAAATCACGGAATTTATATTCGGCATAATTTTTACACCCGGCATTCTTGGCGATTTGTGCTCGCAAAGCAATCATCTGATCAAAAATGTCTTCCAGCTTTTCGGTGTCTTGACTGCGGCGCTCATAAACAGCCTTCCACGCCCGCTCTCTTAAATCGCGGTCTGTCTCAAGCTGATACTTACTCATTTCCGGCATGGTTTGCTCACACCCTTCAAACTCAACGGTCATAGCTCCGGTCACGGTTTGATATTGCTGAGAAAGCAGCCCCAGTTTTGTCTCCAGCTCAATGTTCGCTTCGCAAAAAAGTTCGATGTCCGCCTTGATTTCTCGGACATAGACTAAATATCGTTCTTCATTGAGAGGGTATTTTTCATATAATTCAAGGAATTTGCGGTTGAGTTGATCTTCCAGTGGTTTGATCGCCGGAAGTACATTCTGTATCAAATCCTGATAGGCCTTGGCCCGGGATTCATCATCCGTCTGGCAGGTCATATT
This sequence comes from Candidatus Omnitrophota bacterium, assembly GCA_028280285.1. Taxonomy (GTDB): domain Bacteria; phylum Omnitrophota; class Gorgyraeia; order Zapsychrales; family Zapsychraceae; genus JANQNA01. Next base: position 7,897 of record JANQMA010000032.1, read on the forward strand.
GATATACACGATTGACCCGGCCTGATCGCACACCGCATCGAGCTCCGAGCGGTCCAGCACCCACTTTTCCAGCGCCCGGGCACTATCCACAGACCTACTTAAGAGATCCTCATAATACGGTTTAATCACATCGAGTTGTGTAAAATCACCCTCCTGAGCAACAAATCTGCGGGGCTGAAATCGCGGTAAGTTGTTGATATTATTTGACATAGATCTTTCCAATCCTTATGCTAAATAGCCCCTGTGAGCTTGCGCAGCTCACGAAGGCTTTTGGATAAATAGGTTCTTGACAAAGATTGATTTTCGTTTATACTCATATTTCAAATTAATCGAAAATACTAAAATATTGTATTTAGTAATTAGTAGTTAGTAATTGGTCCTTTAATGTTTTATTTCTTTAATACCAATTACCAATTACCAATTACCAAATACCAACTACCAATTACTAATTATGAAAAGATGTGCAATTTGCGGAAAAGGTTCTATTCCCGGCGTTAAATATAAAAGACGCGGTCAAATCAAACGTACTGGCGGTGCCGGTTCTAAAATCATTGGTAAGACTCTGCGCGTATTCAAACCAAATCTGCAAAAGATTAAAATTAATCTTAACGGTACTATCAAAAGAGCGTATGTCTGCACAAGCTGCATTCAAAAAGGCCTCGCTATTAAGGCTTAATCCAATACCCCACCTTAATTTAATAAAATCAATTCAAGCGTCATTAGTCGTTGGTCATTCGTCATTGGAGGACGAATGACTAAAGACCAATGACCAAAGACCAGAAGCTAGTTATTTTTGACTTTTATATCCTTCAAAATAAGCTGAGGCGTTGGCGCCTTATTCCAATCATCAATCGATAATTGAAACACAATATCAACCATCTTGCCTTTATGTAATTGCGTGGCAAAATCCGCCATACCAAAACCGACCGCCGAAATAGCCACCTGGCCATCGGTCACCCAAAACTTGAGCGTATTTTTACCCAACACTTGCGGAAAACTGTTCACCGTTAAATTCCGTGCGCAAAACACAGGCGATGGATTACCTTCGCCATGTGGCTCCATCGCACAAATGGTTTTAATAAGCGCCATCGACACACTCGTCAGTGCAATCTCACAATCAACGCTTAAGGCCGGCAAAAGTTCTTCTTCCGTTAACGTATCATTGGCGACATCATTAATCATGGTTGTAAAATCTTCAATGCACTCTTGTTTGATGGTAAGCCCGGCCGCCCCGGCATGCCCACCATAAGTTTCCAAACAATCCGCGCAACTGGCAAGCGCTGTATGCAATTGAAACCCGTCAACCGAACGGCAGGACGCCGTTCCTATTCCCTCTTCATCGACCGAGATAACAATCGCCGGACGATAATATTTTTCCTTAATACGTGAGGCCACAATACCAAGCACCCCTTTATGCCAACCCTCTTTGCTTAAGACAATAACATTTTGATTACGCAAAAGCTCATCTTCTTCGACAATACTGATCGCCTCATCGACTACACTGCGCTGCATACGCTGACGCTCAAGGTTATGCTCCTCAAGCGCATCGGCCAAGCGTACCGCCTCATTGCTATCTTGCGCCATGAAAAGATCAAGCGACTTATGCGCTGAATCCATGCGCCCGGCGGCATTAATGCGCGGGCCTAAGACAAAGCCAATATGAAACGGACTTATCTTTTTATCTTTGATCTTTGTTTTTTCCAAAAGGGCCAAAAGCCCTTTATGTTTGGTCTTATTAATCTTGGGCAAGCCCATCTTAACGAGAATACGGTTTTCTCCTCTCAGAGGCACCATATCGGCAATAGTTCCGATGGCCACCAAATCCAAATAATCTTCGTCAATCGCCCCGAAAAGCGCTTGGGATAATTTGGCCATCATCCCAATGGTCGCCAGTGATTTAAACGGATAAGCGCAGTCTTTTTGTTTAGGATCGACCACGGCCGTTGCGTCCGGCACACCCTCATCGCCGGGCTCATGATGATCAAATATAATCACATCAACACCAGAGTCTTTGATCGCCTTTACCTCATCGACCGCGGTGACACCACAATCAACCGTGATGATCAAAGACACCTTTTGTTCCCGAGCCACATCAATAATCTCTGTGCTCAGACCATAGCCTTCAGTCATGCGGTGTGGCAAATAAGGAATCGCATTGATCCCGACACGTTTAAGCATGGCGTGCAAAAACGTTGTGCTGGTGACCCCATCAACGTCATAATCACCGTAAATCAGGACATTTTCACGAGCAGCAGCTGCCTGGTTAATGCGTTCAACAGCCTCTTTCATGTCTTTATAGAGAAACGGATCATGCAAGTTTTCTGCCGTAGGTTTAAGGAATTGTTTGATCTCATCGGGATCAGTGATATTGCGATTGATGAGAAGCTGGGCGACAACCGGGTGAATAGAAAATTGTTCGCCGAGCTCCTTTTGGAGTTTAGGGTTGGCATCTTGTAGAATCCATTTTTTTTGCATATTTATATTTTTTTATCAGTTGTTAGTTGATGGCATCCTGGATTCTAACAACAAACAACGAACAACCAACAACTAGAAATTTACATTTTCTCAGGACGCGATAAACCGAGAAGCTTAAGCCCATTGGCCAGAACAATACGCGCCGCATTGACCAATCCCAAACGCTCGGCAGAAAGTTCAGGATTATCATCCACGACACGATGACAGTCATAAAACTTATGAAAACACGCTGCCAGCTCCTGCAAATAGATCACAAGTGGATATGGATCGAGAACATCATAGGCGCGCATTAAATTAGATGGGAATTCTCCCATCTTTTTAATCAAATCCATTTCTTCCGGCTCAGTCAGCAAACTAAACTTCTCTGCCTTCGGCTCAATGCCGGCCTCCTTGGCCTTGGCATTAATGCTAAAGACGCGCGCATGGGCATACTGCACATAATACACAGGGTTTTCCGACGATTGCTTTTTAGCTAAATCCAAGTCAAACTCTAAATGTTGTTTGATGCTGCGCATGAGAAAGAAAAAGCGTGCCGCATCCACACCGACTTCATCAATGACTTCGCGCAGGCTGATAAACTGTCCGCGGCGTGTGGACATAGATACTTCCACACCGTCACGGAAAATGCTCGCCAATTGCACAATAAGCACCTGCAAATCATCGACTTCTTTGCCAAGCGCTTGGGCTGCCGCCTTAATCCGTTTAATATACCCATGATGATCAGGCCCCAAAACATCAAACGCGCGATTAAATCCGCGATCAAACTTGTGCTTGTGATAAACAATATCCGGGGTTAAATAGGTGTAGGCGCCATCGCTTTTACGCAACACACGGTCTTTATCATCGCCGAAATCGGTTGTTTTAAACCACAACGCGCCTTCACTCTCATAGGTAAGTCCTTTTTGATCTAACTCTTTTAAAAGCGCTTCAATACTCGCCTGTGTTGCGATTTTCGATTCATGCGACCAGCAATCAAACTCAACCCCAAAATCTTTCAAGTCCGTCTTAATCACATCAAGCAAATATTGTGCGCCAAAATCCATATACACGTCATCACTTACACCCTTAACATCATCGGCCGATTTAAAATTCTTATCATCCATAAAATGCTTGGCCATGTCCTTGATATACTCGCCTTGATAATTATCCTCGGGAAACTCTACTGTCTCCCCAAGAATTTCAAGCGCACGCAATTTGATTGAATCACCGAGTATGCGGATTTGGTTTCCCCCATCATTCACGTAATACTCTTTATGCGCATCAAACCCGATAAACTTAAGGATATTAATCAATGCATCGCCGACGGCCGCCTGGCGGGCATGGGCTACACTTAAAGGCCCGGTGGGGTTGGCTGAAACAAATTCAATTTGCAATTTTTCTTTCTTTCCAAAATCAGACGCCCCGTACTGATCGGCCTTGGCATAGATATCCTCAAGGACATCAAAGACAGCACCATCAGATAAATAGAAATTGATAAACCCCGGCGCCTTGACTTCAACCTTATCAATCACGGCTTTTAATGCAGATGAGTCAATCGCAGAATGGATTGCAGCAAGCAATTTTTCAGCAATCGCGACAGGTTTATCACGAAAGATCCGCGCCGATTTAAGCGCGATATTAGTGGAAAGGTCTCCATGGTCTTTGTCCGCCGGCTTCTCAATTTCAACAGCAGGCAAATCGTCTTGATCAGGGGCTTGTGCCTTTAACACATCGCCGATGAGGACTTTCAATTGTTCTTTAAGGGATGCATCCATAATAAGAATTAAGGGGACACATTACTTAATTAATTAAATCGCTGCCGATTGAATTAAGTAATGTGTCCCCTTAATTTAATTTTTCTTCCAGGAAACGGTCTTCGCTTCTTGCCAGAGATGCTCCAGCCCATAAAACTCACGTTTATCTTTAAGAAAAATGTGCACCACAATATCGCCGATATCAAGAACGATCCACTCTTTGCTTTTCATGGCATTCCTGAAATTGTATTTGGCCACATTATCACGCAAGCCATCACCGATACTATCGGCAATGGCTTGGATTTGACGATCATTGTTCCCCGAACAAATGACGAAATAATCGCAGAAATTAACAACGTCCCGCATATCGAGGACAACTATATTTTCCGCCTTTTTATCATCGGCGCATTCTGCAATTAATTTGACGACTTGTCTGGATGTAAGTGTTGGTGCGGCGCTAATCTGCTAAAGTCCTTTTCTATGCCGTAAGACGATACGCATAAGTCGTCTACATATGTTTTCCATTAACTGTTTTTGATACACAAATAAGAAATTAACCCTTAAGTTTTTCAGCTTGCGCTTTACTTAATACTCGCCAGCATTCGTGAGTAGCAGGTGCAGGAGCTTTGGCAACAGCGAAAAAACGTCCGCTTTTTTCGCGAACTTCATACTCTGTTGTGTTGAATTTGGCTTTGCTTTTAACATCGTAGAATGATAATTCTTCCATGGTTCCTCCTGTAGTTGAATCTGTTAAGTTAAATAAGATACTAGCTGATTCAAATTGGCTTGTCAAACACTAAAACGTAGTAATTTATCCAAAGTTTTCTGATCAGAGCCACTGAGCGGACCAATCACCGCCATCTTAAATTTCTGCGGATCAAACACCGCGCGTGCCACTGATTTTACGTCTTTGGGCGTAATCGCCTCGATTTCTTTGACAATTTTGGCCCGTGTCTGGACCTTATTAAGCGCAATCATCGATTCGCCGATCCAGAGCATATGATCCATCGTGTCTTCTAATCCCAAAAGGAGCTGACCAAGCAGGTACTCTTTGGCGCGCTTAAACTCAGATTCTGCAACCGTTTGCGAAGCAATCCGCTTAAGCTGCCTTAAGATAATGTCGACCGATTCAACGATTTTTGTAGATTCAACCCCAGCCCGGATCAAAAATACGCCCGTATCATGCAATGCTTTGTTACCAGATGAGACAGAATACGCTAATCCCCTTTTTTCACGCAGTTCCACAAACAGACGGCTCGACATATTGGCCCCCAGCATCACATTAATAAGGCTTAAGACATGGCGCTTCGGATCATTTTCATTAAACCCTTCCACTCCAAAGGCCAGATGCATTTGCTCAATAGCTCTATTTTCATAAATTGTTTGAGCCTGTGTTGAACTGGAATCCCAAGGGGCATACGTTTGTTGAGGGTTTTTCGACAGCTTGCCGAGTTTCTTTTCAATCAACTTGGTTATCTGGGTCGTATCAAAATTGCCACACAACGCAATAACAATATTCTCTGTCGCATAATGCGTGCGATGGAACCTCTTTAAATCCATATTACTCATCGCCGCAACAGTCTCTGCACTGCCGGCTAAACTTTTGCCTAATGGATGCCCGGGCCACATAATACTATCTAATAATTCCATCACATAATGCTGAGGAAGATCATGATACATTTTAATTTCTTCGATGATCACGCCCTTTTCTTTTTCCGTTTCTCCTTTAGGAATTTTGGGAAAAAAGACCATGTCGGCGAGTGTATCAAAGGCCGTATTTAAATGTTTGGCCGGGACCTTGGCGTAATAACAGGTTTGCTCCTCCGAGGTAAAGGCATTAAGTGCACCGCCTACGCCTTCAATGGATTGTTTAATCTGTTCGCAGGAATATTGTTTGGAGCCTTTAAAAACAATGTGCTCAAGAAAATGCGCAGCGCCTTTAAGCCGGTCAGATTCAAAGCGTCCACCGACGCCCACCCAAAAACCGATGGCAACACTTTCTCTGGATTTTTCTTCGCGCATGATTATGCGCAGACCGTTGGGAAGTTTTTGTTGCTTATACATAATAAAAGCCTATTCAACTGCGTCAGTTGAATGGGCCTAATGAAGTACTTGCACTAAAGTTTTAACAAATCCTGAAACTTTAGCCACCATCGTTTTATTTTTTGAATGTTTTTGAATCTGATTAATAATCGCGCTGCCGACAATCACGCCATCGGCATTACGGGCAATCTTTTTGGCCTGCTGCGGTGTTGAAATACCAAACCCAACACAAACCGGTGTTTTCGTATATTTACGTGTGCGCTTAATTTGTTTGACATAAGAATCCCCCACCGATGAACGCGCACCAGTTACACCCGCCACAGACACATAATAAATAAAACCACTCGCCTGCTTGGCAATTTTTTTAATACGTGCCTCGGATGTTGTCGGTGATATAAAAGGGATAAGCGAAATGTCATGTTTTTGGCACAACTTGATTAAACTTTTCGCCTCTTCCACCGGAAGATCGGGTACGATCAAACCATCAACACCCACCTTCTTAATTTTCTTAACGAACCTTTCTTCTCCATAATGAAAGATATGATTGTAATACATCATAAAGGTGATTGGGATTTGTGTTTTTTTACGTAATCTTTCGGTGAGCGCAATAATTTTGGTGAGTGTTGTGCCACGGTCAAGTGCGCGCTGTGAGGAAGCCTGAATCGTTGGTCCGTCGGCCATCGGATCGGAGAATGGAATACCAAGCTCAACGATATCAATACCGGCCTTTTCAAACCCGAGCACCAATTCTTTTGTTTTTGTCAGACTCGGATCACCGGCGGTGATAAATGCAATAAGCGCCTTTTGCCTTTGGGATTTGAGTTCTTTGAATTTTTTGTTGATTCTGTTGGTCATGATAGCTCACAAACAGTTACTGGATGCTAGTTGCTTGTCGCTAGCAACCAGCGACTAACAACGAGCAACTATTTTCTATATATACTCCTTTATTTGCCCCATATCTTTATCCCCACGCCCCGAGAAACAAAGGATAACCGTTGATTTCTTTTTAACCTTCTTCGCTAATTTCTCTAAATAATAAACCGCATGCGCTGTTTCCACCGCCGGAATAACGCCTTCCAACTCCGACATTAACTTCAAACCCTTAATCGCTTCTTTGTCCGTCACAGAAACATACTGTGCACGACCCGTTACATTAAAATACGAATGCTCCGGCCCGACGCCCGGATAATCAAGCCCCGCCGCAATCGAATGAGCAATTTTGACCTGACCATCACGCGTCTGCATCAAATAACTCTTACTGCCATGCAAAACACCGATTTGTTTCGCCGCCATCGGCGCTGCGTGAAACTGTGAATGAACGCCGTGCCCTGCGGCCTCAACGCCAATGATCTTGACCTTTTTATCTTTCACAAACGGATAAAAAAGCCCCATCGCATTACTACCGCCGCCGACACAGGCCACCAAATAATTCGGCAGCTTACCTTCCGCTTTTAAAAATTGCTTGCGCGCCTCTTTTCCGATGATCGCCTGAAACTCACGCACCATCAAAGGATACGGATGCGGTCCGGCAACCGAACCGATACAATAAAATGTGTTGGAAACATTGGTCACCCAATCGCGAATGGCCTCGTTCATCGCATCTTTGAGTGTCTTTGAACCGCTGGTCACCGGAATCACTTTAGCCCCCATCAAACGCATACGGTCCACATTAAGCGCCTGGCGATGAATATCTTCTTCGCCCATATACACATCGCACGGCAAGCCCATCAGCGCGGCGGCGGTCGCCGTTGCCACCCCATGCTGACCGGCGCCAGTCTCAGCGATAATACGCGTCTTGCCCATCTTTTTGGCAAGCAGCACCTGACCAAGGGTATTATTAATTTTATGCGCACCGGTATGGAGGAGATCTTCGCGTTTGCAGTAAACTTTAAGTGTCTTTAAATGCGCGCTTAAGCGTTTGGCAAGATAAAGATTAGTGGGACGCCCGGCATAATCAGTAAGAAGCGCCGTAAACTCCTTCTTGAAAGCCGCGCTCTTCATTGCGCCTTTAAAAGCAACTTCAAGCTCTTCAAGCGGCACCATAAGCGTTTCCGGCACATATTTGCCGCCAAATGCTCCAAAATGTCCGTGCTTGTCCGGATTTTTCATATTTATCCTCACATAAGGCTGTAAGCCCTAGGCTATAAGCCATATGGCTTAAGGCCTACGGCTTATAGCTTAAATGTCGAGTTCCTATTGAAGCACAAATAGCAGGATAAGTCAATGTGGACGAACAACCAATTCAACTGCGTCAGTTGAATTGGCCTCTATTAGAAGTCCTCATCGGAAATGTAAATGCGCGGGGTATCGATAACACCGGCAAGCTCCATGGCCATTTTAAGCTCTTTAGATTGAGCATATTCCAGAATCTTTTTAGGATCATCCCAATCAAAGAGAATCGCCACTTCATTCTCGTTTTCGGTATCACGAAATATTTTTACCTCTTTTTCTCCAAAAAGTTTGCGCATTCCATCTGAATCATCGAAAAGCTTTTTCCACTCTTTGAAGTTTTCCACCTGATGTTTGATGATGATTTGCATATCTGCCTCCTAAATGAGCACATCAGTTATGGAGCGTAAACGTGAACATAACTGATACGTGCGAATTTATCCCGAGTAACTTTCACTTTCATTACCAGTTACGAGGGGCTAGTAAGGCCTTACTTGCTTGAAAAAATTTTTATCGAGCAGTTTTTCTTTACTAAAATTGTATTTAATACGATAAGTTAAAAAATACACAAGCGGATGCAGCGGATTGGAAAACTGGTCACAGATAACGTGCACAGTAAAACCTACAGCTGCGCCAATCCATAACATATCTAAATTAAAGACAGTAATCGCACCCCACAATAAAACCAAACTTTCATAGGAATGAAACCAAAGATACATTTTATGATTTTTATCAGTGGAGCAAAAATAAACCAAATCCCGGTAGCGCCAGGGAATCTCGTCTTTGGCTAAAAAATAATCCAGGTGATGATCGAGATCAATCAACACACCGCAGAAAAAACAAGAAATGGCAGCAACGAATGAATTGAAAAAAATAATAAAAATTAAACCTAACGCAGCCGATATGCTGACGTGATAAACTGGCTTCATTATATGTAACCTTTCTAAGTTGCATCAAATGCTTTAACATACTGCTCTAAAAACTTGGCTGCGCGAACCACCGATTTTACTTTAACATACTCATCGGTACAGTGCGCTTGGCCAGGTGCGGAAGCCCCACAGGCAAAGGCCGGGATTTTGTGTTTTTGAAACAGTGTAATCACTGTTGCCCCCTGGCTTCCCATAAGTGTTGTTTTATATTTCGCCTTTTTACCTTCTTTAACAAACAGTTGCACGGCTGGATGTTTTTCATTGATTTCGTAGGGTTGTTGCAAATCATCGATAATCAATTTAAACTTCTTAGCTTCTGACGCGATAATTTTTTTAACGCGTCTGATGACTTCCTGCGCCGGTTGATCAGGCAAAAACCGAATGTCGATCGAAAACTCCACCATATCGCAGACCATATTGACTTTGTCCCCACCGTGGATAACACCGATATTCACGGTCGGGGGAACGAGATGCTTATGTTTTTTAAACGGCGGAAACTTCATCTTTTCAAGCTTAGAAATGATCCGCGCGGCTTTTGAAATCGCATTATCTCCCAGCCAGTTGTAAGCCCCGTGTGCTTTTTTACCGAAAACTTGTACGCGTCCGTGAAGTAAACCCTTTTGCGCAATAATCACGGAATGCTCATCCGAATCCAAGACAAGCGCCAAACGCGGTTTAAAAACTTTCTTTTCACACAGTGGCACAATGCCGTAATGACTTCCTGTTTCTTCATCAACCGTTGCCGCCATAATCACATCATGTTTCAATTTAACCTTATCTTCCACGAGTGAACGCATAATCTCCATACTGATCGCTGTGTTGCATTTATCATCAGACGTGCCGCGTCCATACATCTTGCCACCGACAATTTTTCCGCCGAGCGGCGGATACTTCCATCCTTTTCCAACCGGCACCGTATCAAAATGCGGTGTGATGAGTATCGCTCCCTTTTTGGCCTGCGCGCGCGGCAGACTCCCCTTTAGTGTCGCCACAATATTCGGACGGTTCTTAGCATACGTATATGTCTTAACCTCAATACCTTTTAAAGAACGCATGTCCTTTTCAATCAATTTTGCTAAAGCCAGTTCATTACCGGGGGGATTTTGGGAATCGACGGAGACAATTTTTTGAAGCAGTTTAATTAGACGTTTATCATTAATCATTCATTGCTCCATTCATATGGTATAAAAATAGTACCAGGTACTATTTAATAAAAAATAGTACCTGGCACTATTTATTTCAAAAAATCTTTTGCTTTGACCTCATCAAGATTGCGTTTGAAATCATCATAGTCAATAAAGATGAGTCCGGGGCATTCTTCGGCAAGGCCTTTTAATTTTGGTAGATGATTGCGAACATTACGAAAAGCAATGTATTTAAATTCCGTCCCGCAGTTCTTACAGTTTTTAGCACGCAGCGGCAGATCCGGCTCATTGCATTTGCCGCAAATCGCCGAAAGATCACCGTAGATCAGTACCTGATCCTTAACCGTTTTAACATCGAGTTTTTGAAATACACGCACATACCGTTCAGACATAATCTCTAGTCTAGTATAATGCAGGCATGTGGCAATATTTTTTCAAAAAACTTGACATCCACACATTTGATTGGTATATTGTTTTTAGATGGCTTGAGCAGTACATGAGAAGGGCTGGGAGGAATCCCAGCCTTTTTATTTATAATAAGCCCAGATGTTGTTTATACCCGCAGCACTCATCCCCTTTCCAGCGTTCATGGAGGATTTCACGGATATTAACGCACTTAAATTTGGCTCCACTGACTGTTTTATGCATGCCGTATCTTTTGGTATAAATCGCGCAGAAATACTGCCCTGATGGCCTTTTACGCAAGTGCTCGCACGGATCATCCAACGCCCCACAACAGGCTCCACAGTTGCCGCACATCCCCTCCCACTTCGTGAAATTCTGTTTTTGCAGCTTTCTATATCTAGCTAAATCGCCCATAAGATTAATATAATTCCTCGCTATTGATTTATCTATAAATAAAAAACCCCTGCTTTTTTAGCAAGGGATAAATGATTTTTAAAAAAGAGGAGCCGGTAAAGGGGGATATGTCCCCATCGCTCTTCGGCAACGCAGCCACCATGCTCTCTATTCGCCCACCACGTAAGGTACTAATGCCCCACCACGTCCACGAGGCCTCTTTCGGCTTTTGAAAGTTTAGGTCTGTCCGTTTTGTGCCCCCGGATTTCCCCGCACGCCAAACGGTATGGCGCGTCAGCCATGTTTTGTGGCTGAGGTTTACCTTTATCGGCTCTGTTTAAGTATGCCATATGGATCAAGCAGTGACAAGAGCCATGACAAAAATCGGGCATCTAGAAGTTAATCAAATCAAAAAATGTGCGGATCTTACGGGCATCCTTGATGCCAGGGCTTTTCTCAAGACCACTGGAAACGTCGATGGCATAAGGACTAACCTCCTTAATCGCCTTTTGAATATTATCTGACTTAAGTCCACCTGATAAAATGACCGGCTTATCAAGCTTTTGCCCCTTAATCAGATCCCAGTTAAATACCTTCCCCGTACCACCATGAACATCCGGGACAAAGGTATCAAAAAGATAGGCATCGACATCAAACTTTTTAACCATGTTAATATCAAAAAATTCATCCACGCGAAAGACCTTGATAACCTTGTAATTTTTTTTCATCCGCTTACAAAAAGCCGCCGATTCATCGCCATGCAATTGAATCGTATTAATTTTTGTAAACCGACAAATATCATTAATCGCCTTTTCACTTAAATTGACAAAGACACCAACCGGGATGATAAACGGCGGCAACTCAGCAATGATCTTCTTCGCCCGTGAAGGTGACACATAGCGTGGAGATTTCTTATGAAAAATAAACCCCACCGCACTGGCCCCGTAATAGGCCACCTTAAGCGCATCATCTTTATTAGTTATTCCGCAAACTTTAACTTTCATCTTGCTCCTTTATGCAACAAAAGTGATAGAGTGATAGTAGTGCTTGAGTGATATTTACTAAAATTATCACTCTACTACTTTATCACTTTATCACTATTTTCCCATTACTTCCCGGACTTTGCTGGCTATATCCTGCGCCCGCATGAATATTTCACCAATTAAAACCGCATGCGCGCCGAGCTCTCTTAAGCGCTTCACATCTTCATTCGTTTGAATACCACTTTCGGCCACAATCACTTTATCTTGTGGAATTTTCGGTATCAGCCGTACGCAATTTTCTACATCAACTTGAAATGTTTTTAAATCACGATTATTGATCCCGATGATTTCCGCACCCGCTTCAAGCGCACTATTTAATTCCTCCTCATTATGAATCTCAACCAGACAATCAACGTCCAGGGCATCGGCAACCGCAATCAAATGTTTAATCTCTTCAACCGACAATAACGCAACGATCAAAAGAACTGCCGAAGCACCATTATACACCGCTTCATAAATCTGCCCCTCCTCAAGGATAAAATCTTTTGTCAGCGCCGGCAAGCCCACTTCGTCAACCACATCACGCACATAACTAGGTTTACCCAAAAAATATTTGTCTTCCGTCAAAACAGACACAGCCGCAGCACCATTTTCTTTATAAATCTTACCGATTTCAATACAATCAAAATCCTCGCGAATAATACCTTTAGACGGAGACGCCTTTTTTATCTCGGCGATCAAACTAATTTGACCAGGCTTGGCAATCTGTTTTTTAAACAGATGATAGCGCGAATACTCGGTCTTTGATAAATTCTCTTTAAGATTCGCAAAGAGCCCCCGCTTTTCATTGTTTATATATTTTTTATGCTCAACAATCTTATCTAAAAAATCAGAAATCACGATGCGTGAACTCCTTTAACTCGTCCAATTTCTTTTTGGCCTTACCGCTGTCGATGGAATCCTCAGCAAGCTTTATGCCGTCCTCGATATTATCGACTTTTTCGGCCGCATAAAAGGCATACGCTGCATTAAGCACAACAATATCTCTCTTCGGACCTTTTGCCCCGTCAAGAATCCCCTCAACGATTTTAACATTTTGCTCTAGGTCTCCACCAATCAACTGATCATGCGTTGCACGCTCAAAGCCCAGTTCCTCGGGATCGGTATCATACACCAAAATTTCTCCATCCTTGATCTCAGCAATAAATGTCTTATCCGTTGTAGTGATTTCATCAAGGCCATCTGCGCCGTGCACAACCAAGGCCTTTTTAAGGCCTAAATTTTTAAGCACTTCACAAATCGGTTCGACCAAATCACGATTATACACACCGACCACCTGATGCGTCGCACTGGCGGGGTTAGTGAGCGGCCCTAAAATATTAAAAATCGTCTCAACACCAAGCTCTTTGCGCACCGGCGCAACATTTTTCATGGCCGGATGAAGCTTTTGCGCAAACAAAAACGCAATACCGGTTTGGCCCAAACATTCTTTTAAATGCGCTTCCTCCACATCTAAATTAACACCAAGTGCTTCGAGGACACACGCACTGCCGCACTTACTCGACACAGATCTGTTACCATGTTTGGCCACAATAACACCAGCCCCAGCCAAGACAAGCGCAACGGTCGTCGAAATATTAAACGTATCTTTCTTATCACCGCCTGTACCGCATGTATCTAAAATATTGGCATGCTTTGACTTGATCGGCACCACAAATTTACGCATAATGCGCGCCGCCCCTGTAATCTCTTCAACCGTCGGGCCCTTGGCCCTCAACGTTAAAAGAAACTGCGCAATATCTTCTTTGATAGCCTCGCCGGACATGATCAGATGCATAACATCTTCAATCTCGGCCTGTGTTAAGTTTTCTTTATTGTGAAGTTTTGCAATGTAATTTTTCAATTGAGCCCCTTCAGCTTTATAACTTCAAAAAATTGGCTAACATCTGCTTACCTTCCACCGTCAAAATAGATTCCGGATGAAATTGCACCCCCAAAAATGGCAGTGTCTTGTGCGTTACCCCCATTATTTCTCCGTCCTCTGACTTAGCCGTCACATTAAAACACGATGGCAAGGTCTTCGGATCGATTACAAGCGAATGATAGCGCGTCGCCTCAAACGGATTAGAGAGTCCTTTAAATAAATCTTTATTGTCATGTTTAATTTGAGATGTCTTCCCATGCATAATCTTACCGGCACGAATAATCTTTCCACCAAAGGCCTGACCTAAACATTGATGCCCCAAGCAAACACCCAAAATTGGCGTTGGCTTTTGAGCCTCTTTCATCTGTTCAATAATTTGAAGAGAAATCCCCGCTGTATCCGGTCGCCCAGGCCCCGGGGAAATAATGATTCTTTCCGGATTCATCTTTGTGATATCATCGAGTGTGATCGCATCATTACGATATACCTCTAGATTGGCCCCAAGCTCACCAAAGTACTGAACTAAGTTATATGTAAATGAATCATAATTGTCGATCATTAAGATCATGCTTTTTCCTTCCAAACATTAGCACCCAGGGCAACTAGTTTTTCTTCCAGCTTTTCATACCCGCGCTCAAGGTGATAAATGCGGTGCACTTCCGTTGTTCCTTCGGCCGCAAGCCCGGCGATAACTAAAGCGGCAGACGCCCTTAAGTCAGAGGCCATAACCGGCGCGCCATAAAGTTTCTTAACACCTTGAGCGATCGCGTTGGTCCCTTCACGCCTAATATTAGCCCCCATACGATTAAGCTCAGCGATATGAATAAAGCGATCAGGATAAACACGGTCGGTAATAACACTGATCCCACCAGCCAACGCCATCACCGCGAGAAACTGTGCCTGTAAATCCGTCGGAAACCCCGGATAAGGATGTGTGGCCACACTAACCGGTTTAATCACTTTGCGTGCTTTAACATGAATTATACCCTTTTCATTAATAACTTTAATACCGGCTTCCTCCAACTTATCCATAAGCGACATTAAATGCGTATAGTTCGCTCCTTTTATCGTAATATTACTACGTGTGGCGGCGGCCGCCAAAACATATGTCCCGGCCTCAATACGGTCGGGAATAACTTTGTAATTCACACCACTTAATTTTTTAACTCCAACGATCGTAATCTTCGGGCTGCCATGTCCTGTAATTTTGGCGCCCATGTCAATCAACATATTCGCCAAATCTTCCACTTCCGGTTCACAGGCGGCCGATTCAATAACCGTAGTACCGCGCGCAAGAGTTGCCGCCATCATCACATTGGCTGTGGCCAGCACCGAGGAACCAAACACACCGCCTAAATAAATATGCGCCCCCTTAAGGCCTTTTGTTTTGGCAATCACATAACCGTTGTCAAAGTTCATCATCGCGTTAAGCGCGGTTAAACCTTTAATATGCAAATCAACCGGACGAATACCGATAACACAACCGCCGGGCAGCGAAACCTTTGCTTTTTGCAATTTTGCCAATAGCGGTCCCAGCACACAAAACGAGCCACGCATGGTTGAAACCAATTTATAATCCGCTATATGCTTAAGCGCAGCGGGCTGAGTAACAGTCAGTTTATTTTTTGAAAACTCAACTTTTTTACCGAGCGATTTAAGAAGCGCAACCATCGTCTTGGTGTCCCGCAGCATCGGGACATTACGGATCACGCAATCCTCGCTCGTTAGAAGTGTCGCCGCCATAATTGGCAAAGCGGCATTCTTGGAACCGGAAATAGTTACTTCACCTTTAAGCGAAGCAACTCCTTGTATAACTAATTTATCCATTATTCTTTCTGGCGATTACAATACGTTCAGTTCCAACATAATCTTTCACAAATTCCACTTGATCAAACACATTCGTGGCATTGATCAAATCAGCAATCGCGGCATGCTGCCCATCACCGCATTCGAACATCAAAAACCCACCAAAGTTTATCTTAGATGCCCCGTGCGCAATAATCAAACGGTAAAAATCAAGACCGTCTGTGCCACCGTCAAGGGCAATACGCGGCTCTTGCTTAACATCTTTCGGTAAATTTTTCCAATCATCCGATGGAATATACGGCGGATTAGAAATGATTAGGTCAAATGCGGTATCGGTTTGATCGAAGTATTGTTTCACATCTTGGTTAATCAAATTAATACGATCAATAAGCCCAGCCTGTTTAATATTTTCATAAGCTAAACAACACGCCTCAGATGAAACTTCAACACCAGTAATGCTCGCATTCACTAATTTTTGCGCTAAGGTAATTTCAATATTTCCTGTGCCAACGCCAACATTTAAGATATTAAGTGGGCCACGTGAATCTTTTAAACGCTGGATTGCCTCGGTAACCAAAATCTCTGTCTCTGGTCGTGGAATAAGCGCACGGCGATCCACTTTAAGTGTGGTATCACAAAAACCCCACTCACCCAAAATATATTGCAACGGCTCACCTGACTCAAAGCGCGCCTTCATCAACGTAAACTGTTTTTGTTGATCGATATTGAGTTTAGGCTCTTGCGTGTAAAGCTCATGTTGCTTGCAGGCAAGAATCGACGTTAATAAAAGCTCATCTGTTTTCATGATTCAATCGATTCCTCGGCGTCAGCCTTTTGTAAGGCTTCCATGATTTCATCTAAATCCCCATCCATAACATATTGTAATTTGTGCGTCGTAAAACCAATCCGATGATCGGTCACACGCCGATCCGGATAATTGTAGGTGCGTATCTTCTCACTCCTATCCCCTGAGCCGACTTTAAGTTTCCGATCTTGCGCTTGGGCATCCATATTTTCTTGCTGCATTTTATCCAAGAGCCGCGCGCGCAAAACACGCATGGCCTTGGCCTTATTTTTAAGCTGCGAGCGTTCATCCTGACAGGAGACAACAATCCCGGTCGATTCATGGGTAATCCGCACGGCCGAATCAGTTGTATTAACGGATTGACCTCCGGGGCCTGAGGAGCGAAAGATATCAATACGCAAATCATTCGGATCGATGTCTAAATCAACCTCTTCCGGTTCATACATCACCGCAACTGTCGCGGCTGAGGTATGAATACGTCCGGAGGCCTCTGTTGTTGGCACGCGTTGCACACGATGCACACCGCTTTCGAACTTGAGCAGCTTTGATGCCCCACTTCCGCTCACGCCGAAAATTACCTCTTTAAATCCGCCGGTCTCAGACTCATTAAAACTCATCGTCTCAAGGATCCAACCTTTAGCATCGCAATACTTGTTGTACATACGAAAAAGATCCCCTGCAAAGAGAGAGGCTTCCTCACCACCTGTCCCAGCGCGGATTTCAAAAATCAAATTGCGGTCTTTTTCATCTTCTTTTGGATTAACAAGGCTGTCGAGCGTCTCTTCAAGCTCTTGTTTTTTGGCTGTCAGTTCTTCCTGCTCGTGGCGGGCCAGCTCTACCATTTCCTCATCCGCACCGTCGGCAATAATCTTAGCCGCCTCATCTAAATGCTTAACGACACCTTGATACTCCTGATAAGCATTAACGATCGGTGTGATATCCGCATACTCTTTGGCCAGCTTTTGATATTGGGTTTGATCGGATATGATTTCATTATCCGCCAAAAGCTTTTCCAGCTCGGTGAAGCGTTCGGCGGCTTGTTGGGATTTGTCTAGGTAAGTCATGGTATCAGTTACTAGTTGCCGGTTGCTTGTTGCTTGTTACTAACGCCCACTAGCAACTAGCATCGAGAACTAGCAACAGGTATAGAAAAACCCCGGCCACTTTTTCGCATAAGCGAAGTAGTCGGGGTTTGATTGAAATCGGTTACTTTCCTTTACCGTAGCGTTTTTTAAACTTTTCAATACGCCCAGCCGAGTCAACAAGTTTCTTTTCACCTGTGTAAAAAGGATGACAGGATGAACAAATTTCCACATGGATATTCTGAACAGTCGAACGCGTGGGAATAGATGCGCCGCACGAACATCTGATCGTTGTTTCAACATATTCTGGATGAATTTCTGGTCTCATTTTCATAACTCCGTTTATTTCTTACCACTTATCACTTATCTTTAAATTGAGCCAAATTATACCACATTTTTACCCCTTGGCAATTAATTTATCAGCCTAGCGGTGATCTCCATCGCCCTTGATTTTGCCTTCTTCTTGGCGTTTGGCGAGTTTGGCGATATTATCCTCCGCGATATCGCTGAGCTCAAACCCCAATTCATGGGCCAAGACCGCGATATAATAGAGCACATCTCCTATCTCCTTGAAAGAGCGAGACTTAAGCTCCTGTACATCATAATCGCCGCGGAGGTGCTTTTTGATGCGTTCGGACAGCTCACCGGCCTCCCCGCAGACCCCCAAAAAGGAACGGATGAGCCGCTGATCTCCATGCCAGGTATTTAAACATTTACTCTGATAATCATTTAATTCCATTTTTTCCCTTTCTTTGAATTAAGGGGACACATTACTTAATTCATTTTAATCATTGTTGACCGAATTAAGTAATGTGTCCCCTTAATTCTATATAAATACAACCAACAAATTTACACAAATAATCCCGCGCATGGTCCAGGCGATGGTGCGTATCCAATTGAAAATATTGATCCGCACATAGGCCTTATCATTATATTCCTTAAGCAGCGAATCATGCTGCGGCACCAAAAGAAACAAAGTAGAGAGCCAAATAACAAATATCAGCACCATCCCATAAATCAAAAGCACGGGCGGCACATGCGGATAAGGATACCAGAGCATAAGCGACGCTGTCACCGCCTCGAAAAACATAGGAAGGGCAACTACTAGCGTCACCCGCCAGACATGCTGATTGTGGTACTTCGCAAAACTCTCGGTTCCGATATGGTCAAACAAAGGATAATTGACAATCTGAATCAACCAAATCACCCCGACCATAATAAACGTACAAACAATATTAACCACAAGAAGTGTTTTGGCAACCGGCAAATAGGCATTAAGGTGATACGGATCAAAAACTAAATTAATAATCACACACAAAGTGATTAAACCTACAACCGTCAAAAAAACATTAAGCAACAGTGGTCTTTTATCATCACGCATAGCACCCTCCAACCTTCATTAATCTTTTATCTTAAACTGAAATTTGAATTTGTAAAGAAGCGGTGTAACATAAAGGGCAATGAGCCCCGCAAAGGCCGCGCCAAAAACAATCGATCCGCCGAAACGTTGCAGCGGCGGAAAGATGGAAAGCAAGAAAATCACAAACCCAACCGAGACAACCGCAATCGATGTAAAAATCGGTTTATACAACTCTTCCTTAATATCCTGCCAATCGGACTTACGTCCCTGCTCTTTGCGACGACGACGAATATTAATCATATGAATAATCGAGTCGATCCCCATCCCAATCGCGACATTCGAGGCCGGCGCCGAGACAATATCGAGCGGAATGCCGTAAATACCGGAAAAACCTAAAATGGTCAGCGGAATAAAAAGCACACCGACAATCGTCATTACCGCAATTTTAATCGACCGCGAAATAATAAAGATAATCACACCAAATATAATCAAAAGTTTACCGAGCCCGTTAATCAAACTGTCCACCACAAGTTGCGATAGGTGACCTTGCAAAGAATAGACACCGCCAACAATCTCCGTTTTAAGCCCGCGTGAATCAACGATCTCCTTGAGTTCATCGATGACCTCCAGGCGCGATTGTGTGCGCCCGCCCTCATACATGCGTAGCAAATACAGCCCGTGCCGGCGGTCTTGCGTGACAAAACCTTTGGCGACTTCATCCAAGGCCTCACCTTCCAAAATTTTAACCAACAGTGACTTCGACAACAAAAAGGCAAACGGTTCTTTTAAAGCCTGGCTTAACAAAACCGGCAAAGATAAAGCCTGACCGACAGCTTTGTGGCTTTCCAAACCTTCTTGTAAATCCCACATCTTTTTAAACGAGGCGTTTGTCGTCAAGTTCTCATAGTCTTCGTTATGGGTCACAATCACCAAAGGGCTGCTTCCCCCATTGCGATCGATGTATTCAAGACCTTTATAAAGGCCACTCCCCTTTTGAAAATAAGAAAACAGGCTTGGGTCGGTATTTAATTTAGACACACCCGGAAGCACAATCACTAACACCAAACCAATGGCAACGATAAGGGTTACGGCATGTTTTTCAAGAAAACCAAAGAGCCTTTCTTCGCCTTTTAAGAAAGCCCCTTCGGTCAGCTGCAAACGACGTATGTTACGTAAGAATGCCGGATACATTGCATAAACAATTAACATCGCCACCACACAGCCAACAGCACCGGAGACACCAAAATCGCGCAACGGTTTGGCCGGCACCGTCATCAACGAAACAAAGCCTAAAAGGGTTGTCAACATACTCCAAAAAGATGCCGGAAACGTCGCCTTAACCGCGTCGATAACCGGAGTCTCCTGTGTATGCTTAACCGCGGTCTGCCAGTTAAAGGTCAAAAAAATAATATGCGACAGTGTCATAATAAAAACGATCAGCGGAATATTCGCTGAGATAAGCCCGATCGGTACATTAAAAAAGCTAAGCACAAGAAGCGTGATTAAACACGCGTTAAGACAAACCACATAGGTTCCAAACAAAATACTCTTCGATTGGAAAATCATGTAAACCATAAGCCCAAAGACAATAAAGGCAAGCGTTGAAAACAAAATCAAATCACGCGTCAGATTGCGCGCAATAAGCTCAACCATATAGGGAAATCCCGAGATCGCCAACTTGTAATCATCATCGGTAAATTTGTCGGACACTGCCTCGATTTGAGGAACAATCGTTTTGGATTGAGATAAATCAATGACCGCGATGAGAAGCGTCGATTTACGATCCTGGGCGATTAAAAGCCTGCTCCACATTGGCCCTTCCAAAGCATGCTTGAGCGTCTTCGGTCCGTCCGCGAGGCTGATGACAGAGCGCACGCCATCAATGTTTTTAATCGCGGATGATATACGCACTATTCGCTCGTAATACTGCGGCGAATCGATTGCACCTTCCACACTGATGACAAGCTCGGTGCCGGCCGAGCCGAATAATTGATTAATCTTAAGTTCGGATTGGAATTCCGGATCACTACTAGAGAAGAAAACATTCTCATCAATCTGGGGTGTTAAATTGACACAACAGGCCAAGGTCATGATACACAAAAGTGTGACCCCGATAAACGCCCAGATTTCTCTTGTAATAGGAAGGTTTTTAAAAAACTGAACAAGACTTGTCCAGATAGGTTTATGTGAAGACATTGGCGTATTGTATCATTAAAATAGGGACGGGCCCTGGTTTTAAATATGTAAACCAGAATCCGTCCCTCATTCGGTCAACAAATTATTTCGTCGCTTCTTCGATCACAGATTCAGCTGCCTCTGTAACCGTATCTGCAGCATCAGATGCTGTTTTAAGGGCATCTTCGGCGCCTTCGGCTGCTCCCTCTGTTGCCTCAGCTAACTCTTCCGCCGCATCTTCTGCAATTTTCTCACCCGCCTCAGCCAATTCTTCCGCGGCATCCTCGGCACCCTCTTTTGCTTCGGCTGCTTCTTCGGTTACCTCTTCGCCTGCTTCATCTGCGGCTTGAGCAATTTTTTCTGCTGCTTCTGTTGCCTCCGCTTTTACCTCTGTGGCTTCAGACGCCTTGGCTTGCTCTTTTTGGTATCCTGCATAGGCATATGCCCCAACAAGAAGACCGACTGCAATAAGTGCAATAATTTTGCGCATGTTAACTCCTTTTTTGCTTCTGTTGTTAACGAAAATCTGTTTGATGCCCAACCCTGTTGGGCCGATGTCCAACATCCTCTCACCAAATCCTGATTTCGTCAAGGGATTAAATGAGAGTCCGAAGTGGTTGAATCACCATGGAATTTGTGCCCCATCATAGGCGAGGAAGGCACCGGATTGCGCAGGGGTGACATTGGCCAGGACATCGCGCAGGCCGGTA
The DNA here is from genome assembly GCA_028280285.1 of Candidatus Omnitrophota bacterium. Taxonomy (GTDB): domain Bacteria; phylum Omnitrophota; class Gorgyraeia; order Zapsychrales; family Zapsychraceae; genus JANQNA01. The sequence continues at coordinate 30,034 of JANQMA010000032.1, forward strand.
ACGCTGGTTGGGACATCAATCAGGGCATTGGGCCCACCCATATCGGTTTGAACCCAGCCCGGATGAAGCAGGGCCACTTTAATATTGCGATGAGCCAAATCAATCGATAAACTTTTGGCAATTTGATTCACCCCTGCCTTAGAAGAGCGATACAAATAGGAACCCCCTGAGGTATTGTCCTCAAGGCTTCCCATTTTACTTGTCAAAATCGCAATTAATTTTTTATCACTGCGCGCGACTTGCTCAACGAAAGCTTCTGTGACAAATAGTGGCGCGAGTGTATTAATTTCAAGCACCTTGATCCAGTCATCGTGATCAATATGGCCGAGGCTTGAACCTTTTGATCCGTAATAACCCGCATTGTTAATCAAGATATCAATGCTTTCGTCTTGAAGCTCATCGGCAAGCTTACCGATTTGCTCCTGTGATGTGACATCAAGCGCAAAGACCTTAACATCGCCATTGTCTGCCAAGGCATCCAATGCATCGGCGTTTTGTGGATCACGACAAGTAGCCAACACACGCCAGCCATCGGCTGCATACTGCCGGGCAAACTCCAAACCGATCCCGCGATTCGCTCCTGTGATGAAGATTGTTGAGGCTGATTTATTCATATTAATAAGATAAAAAATTCAAGCGTCGTTGGTCATTGGTCGTTAGTCATTCGTCCTCCAATGACTAATGACCAAATACTAAAAACCGGCTGCTACAGTTAATCCTGACCCAAATGATCTAAGAAGTCACGGTTGGTGTCATACTTACCGACTTTTTCGATTAAGAGTTCCATCGCCTCGGCGGAGTTGAGATCAGCAATCGCCTTGCGCAAAAGCCACATGCGCTGAAGATCATTATCATCCATGAGCTTTTCTTCATGACGTGTGTTGGAACGCTTAATGTCGATCGCCGGATAAATACGACGCTGAAATAAATTACGATCCAGCTGCAACTCCATATTACCGGTTCCCTTAAACTCTTCAAAGATGACCTCATCCATACGGCTTCCGGTTTCAACAAGGGACGTCGCAATGATGGTTAAACTACCGCCCTCTTCCACGCAACGGGCGGCTCCAAAGAAACGCTTCGGTTTGTGAAGCGCGTTGGCATCAACACCCCCGGAGAGAATCTTACCGGAATGTGGCACAACCGTGTTGTAGGCACGCGCCAGACGCGTGATACTATCAAGGAGAATAATCACATCACGCTTGTGCTCAACCAACCGCTTCGCCTTCTCAAGCACCATCTCGGCGATCTGCACATGACGTTCAGCCGGCTCATCAAAGGTTGAGGCGACAACCTCACCCTTTACACTGCGTTGCATGTCCGTTACCTCCTCGGGACGTTCGTCGATCAAAAGCACCATCAGGATGGCATCCGGGTGATTGGTTGTAATCGCATTCGCCACCTTTTGCATCAACACCGTCTTACCACTGTAAGGCGGCGCCACAATCAACGCGCGCTGCCCCTTACCCAAAGGTGTAACCAAACTCATAATCCGTGTCGACAACTCTTCCTTCTTTGTCTCCATTTCCAAACGCTCATGTGGATAAAGTGGTGTTAAGTTATCAAAAAAGATTTTATCCTTGCAAATTTCGGGATTTTCAAAATTAACCGCTTCTACTTTTAAAAGGGCAAAATATTTCTCGCCCTCTTTAGGCGGGCGGATATGTCCGCTGACATGATCGCCTGTCTTTAAATCAAAACGGCGGATCTGCGACGGAGAAATATAAATATCATCCGGACACGGTAGATAGTTGTAATTAACACTGCGCAGAAAACCGAATCCTTCCGAAAGGATCTCAAGCGTGCCTTCGCCAAACATAACGCCGGCGCTTTCCGCCTGCGCCTGAAGGATTTTAAAGATCAAATCCTGCTTACGCGCACCGCTGATCCCCTCGATATTTTTCTCCCGCCCAAGTTTAAGCAAATCGCCCATCTTCATATTTTTGAGTTTCGTAATATCAAGGTGGCTCTTGTCATTAATGATTTTATCCGGCGTCTTGCGGGCCGCGGATTTTTTAGCTCCGTTGCCATTTTTTGATTTTGTTTCTTTTGTTTTTGTTTCGACTGCTTTAGCCATTATTGACCTCTCTTTTTCATTTTAAATTTAAATATATTTATCATAAATTTTTTTTACCTGGCTTTTCATTTGTTTCTGTGTTCCTCTATTATCAATCACCTCATCGGCGAGCTTAATTTTTTGATGCATGGGCATCTGTGCGCGAATACGCCGTAATGCCTCAGCCTTGGAAATCCCCATACGACGCACAATCCTTTTGATTTGAAGCGCCTGGTTTGCTTTAACCACCACATTAATATCGGTTAATTTATGTAAACGCCCTTCGAAAAGAAGCGGTACATCTAAGACAATACAACGTGCGTTTTTATGCTTTGTTAAAAAACTCTTAAGCCTCTTCCCCACCAATGGATGCACAATATTCTCCAAACGTTTTAAGCGCGCGCGGTTTTTAAACACATGCGCCCCTAGTGCTGCACGGTCAATCTTCCCTTTTTGATCAATAACATTTTTAAACACTTGTTTGACTCGGCGAATACAGGCCGCATCACTCTTTAAAAGATCATGAACGACCTTGTCGGCATCAAAAACTTTGGCGCCGAGCGTCTTAAACATTTGTGCCGCCGAGCTCTTTCCTGTCGCGAGGCTACCTGTTAAACCGATTACAAACATGCGTATACTTTTTTGTATTCTTTCGCGGATTTATCCCATGAAAAGTCCGCGTTAAATCCACTTACAATAAGCCTTTTCATTTTTGTGCTATTGGCATACACCTTGATCGCCTCTTCAATGTTTGCCACGAGCGTATCAATGCTTGGTTTTGTCATCACAAACCCTGTGCCATTCCGTTTTTTATGCGGCACAACCGTGTCGGCCAAGCCGCCTGTCTGGTTAACAAGCGGCAGCGTGCCATAACGCATACTGATCATTTGCGACAAGCCGCACGGTTCAAAACGTGAGGGCATGAGAAAGAAATCACTGCCTGCATAAATCCTATGCGCCAAACGCTCATCAAATTCAAAAACAGTCGCGACATTTTTCTTCATCAGCCTCATGGTACGTTTAAGCTTCTCGGTAATCGACTGATCGCCAAGCCCTTGAATCACAAACTGGGCATCCTTTTCTTCAAACTGCAATATAGCCTCAGCAATAAGGTCCGCTCCCTTTTGATGCGTAACCCGTCCGACAAATCCAAAAAGCGGAACATTAGGGCTCACCTCAAACTTAAATTTCTTCTGTAAATATTCTTTATGAGTCTTTTTCCCGGACACAAAAGACTTGGCTGAATATTTCTTTAAAAGATGTTTATCATGCGCCGGATTCCAAATATCACAATCAATGCCGTTAACAATACCCGTCGGTTTATTTTTCTTTTGTTTAAGGACGCCCTCTAAACCACAACCGAAATCAGCTGTTTGAATCTCGGCCGCATAGCTTTTGCTGACACTTGTAATCATATCGCTAAAAATAATCCCGGCCTTAAGAAGGTTCATCCGTCCATAAAATTCAAATCCATTTGGTCCAAACAGTTTGGCATCGAACCCCGTTTGTTTAAACTGCTGATAAGTAAAGATCCCCTGAAACGCCAAATTATGAATTGTCAGCAAACACTTAAGCCTTGCAAACGCCGTATCTTTTTTATATTTTGTTTTCAAAAGAACAGGGACGAGTGATGCCTGCCAGTCATGGCAATGCACAATGTTCACATCCGCTTCATATTCTCGGATCACCCCAAGCGCCTGTTCACAAAAATACTGATAACGCTCGAGATTATCCTCAAAATCACCCTTGGCCGAACCATACAGACCGACCCGATCAAAATACTTTTTTGATTTGATCAAATAAACACGGATCGATTTACCCAACACCGTTTGCGCAACCGTCGCTGAAAGCTGCTTGACCTTAAACCCACGCGTATTAACCTCACGGTAATAGGGAATAACAATGACCGTCGGGACCTTGATCCGCTCAAGGGCCAACGGTAATGCCCCACACACATCCGCCAAACCACCGGTCTTAACAAAGGGCACACACTCAGAGGCAATAAACGCTATTTTCATACGTTGTTCATCTCCAACCAGTTATCCCCTGTTTTGACACTGACATCAATCGGCACACTTAACTTAAGCGCGCCTTCCATCTCCGTGCGGACAAGCTCTGCCATTTTTTTTGTTTCAGATTTAAGCACATCAAAAACTAACTCGTCATGAACGCTCATAATCATTTTGGATTTGAGCTTTTTGTTTGTAATTGCTTGGTCAATATTAATCATCGCCAGTTTTATAATATCGGCGGCCGTGCCTTGGACCGGCGTATTGATCGCCTGGCGCTGGGCAAACTGTTTAATATTACCATTGGAACTTTTAATCTCCGGAATATACCGCCGACGCTTCATGATCGTCTCCACATAACCGTTTTTTTCACAAAAGGCAATCTGTTCGTCCATAAATTTCTTAATGGCTGGATAGCGCGCAAAATATTTATCGATAAACTGCTGGGCTTCATATGGTGTAATATTTAAATCTTTAGAAAGTCCAAATGCGCCCATGCCATAGACAATGCCAAAGTTAATACGCTTGGCCGAATAACGCATTTCGGTTGTCACCTCATCCATCTCAACCCCGTGCATAAGCGATGCTGTAAACTGATGAATATCCTGCCCGGCCTTAAAGGCCTTAATCAAATTTTTATCTTTCGACAGGTGCGCGAGGACACGCAGTTCAATCTGCGAATAATCGGCCGCCAGGATGATATGATCCTTATCCGACGGGATAATGCTTTTACGGATCTGCCGCCCAAGATCTGTTCGGATCGGAATATTTTGCAAATTCGGATTGCGCGAGCTTAACCGTCCGGTCTCTGCCCCTGTTTGCACAAACTCCGCATGCAAATAATTCTTGGCATCAACCAATTTGGGCAAGGCATCAATGTAGGTTGATTTGAGTTTACTTAAATGACGATACTCAAGCACTTTCGCCGGAAAGGCATGGGTAAAGGCCAAGGTTGTCAAGACTCCTTCATCGGTCGAATAACCTGTTTTGGTTTTCTTTATCGGAGGCAGGCCTAATGTGTCAAAGAGCACCTTGCTCAGCTGCTTAGGCGAATTAATATTAAACTCCTCGCCTGCTTCTTCGTACAATTCACTCGTTAGCGCGGCAATATCCTTTTCACATTTCTTCGACATCTTGGCAAGAAACTTAAGGTCCAAGTGAACGCCCTCACATTCCATCGCATAGATCACATACGCGAGTGGCAGTTCGAGCTCATCGTATAATTTAGTCAAAGAACGCTCGCGAAGCGTTGCAACAACATGTGCATACAGCGCAAGCATTCCGGCAGCCTGAGCTGTTAAATCATCTTTTTCAATGGATTGCTTTAAATGCTTCCAAATAACTTCCGCCACATTATCATTGGCGCCCGATGGGTCAACCAAATAAGCCCCAAGTAAACAATCATAGACCCCCTTAAGTTTAATGGATGCCTCATCACACACAGTTAAGACTGATTTGATATCCCAGACAACTTTACAGACCTTTTCATTTTCAAAGAGCGGCTTTAATTTTTTAATATCACTGAATTGAATCGCATACACTTGATCCGCACGCACCGCAAGCAAGATAACCTCTTCATCAAACAATACCGCCACTTGCTTTTGCTTAAGCGCCTGTTTTAGCACGCCATCAATCTCTTTGGCTGTCAATGAACTTTGGGAAACCTTCACTTCCTTCCTGGCTTCCCCGCTGTATTCTTCCGCCAGACGCCTAAACTCCAAATCTTTAAAAATTTTAAACAAGGCTTGGCGGTCGGGCTGAGCTAACTTCATATCCTCAATCGCATAATCAACAGGCACATCGCAATCAATGGTTGCCAACTCTTTACTTAAAAAAGCATTATCGCGGTCACTCACCAATTTTTCACGCAGCTTTGCCTTTTCAATATTATCCAACCCTTTATAAATTCCTTCCAGCGTCTCAAATTCATTGATAAGATTACGTGCGGTCACCTCACCAACACCAGCCACACCGGGAATATTATCCGACTTATCTCCCGCAAGGGCCAGAAAGTCGACAATACGCGTCGCTTCAAACCCAAGCTTCTTTGTAATCGCAGCATGGTCAAGCATAGCTTCTTTGCGTACGCTAAAGATTTTGACATGACCATTAAGGAGTTGATAAAGATCTTTATCCTCGCTAACCACAACAAGCTCAAGATCTTTTTTCTTGATATTGGCTGTCAACGTCCCGATTAAATCATCGGCTTCATAACCTTGTTTTTCAAAGAGTTTGATACCATAAGCCTTTAAAATGTCCTTAATAATCGGCACCTGCGAACGAAGCTCATCCGGCATGGGCGGCCTTTGGATTTTATATTCTTCATAACGCTTTTGACGCAGCGTCGGACCCTTAGAATCAAAACAGACCGTTATAAATTCCGGATCATGCACCTTAAGCAATTTTCTTAAAATATTAACAAACCCGAACACAGCATTGGTCGGTTGACCTTTACTATTAGTCAAATCACGCACAGCATAAAACGCCCTATAGACAAGCGCATGGCCGTCTAAGATAAACAACTGCTTTGCCACTCATACTCCTGTGGGTTGATGATTAAAATCTGAATTGTTGTTTGTTGTTAGTTGCTAGTTGCTGGGAGTTTGAACACTAATAACAAACAACCAACAACTAACAACTATTTTTCCACCCGCCCACTAAACCTAAATTATTGTTCTTTTGGCTTAAAAGAAGTGTCTGGTATTGTGGACAATACTCGTTCTATCTGTGTTTTGGCCGATTCGGTATCACCGGAGTTAAGCCATTTGATCGCTTGCTCTGTGCCTTCGCGCATTCTTTGCTCGGCCAATGCCAATACCGCTTTTTTGCGTTCTTCAACGATTTGCGGATTAGCCGGCGCCAACATAAGCGCCTTATCAAATTCGCCAATCGCCTCGCGGTATTGCCCTTCCGCTGCCAAAACTCTGCCTTTTTGAGCATATTGTTTGGAACGGTGCAAATCCTCTTCAAACTGGATACGGCTTTGTTCACGAATTTCTTGATCAAGCCGGCTTGCCTCGAGGGATTTAACCCAATTGGCATAACTCGGCCGAAGTTTTAAAAGCTCCTCTTTGGCCTTATCGGCCCAGGAATCATTAGCATCGGCCAATTCAAAGCGTTTCTTAAAATATTCAAACGCGCGATCTTTTTGACCGGCGGCCAAATAAAGATAGGCCACATTCGAATAAGCCGGAAGAAAGGCCTTGTCCATTCGGATAGCCTCAAGGTAATAGGCCTCGGCCTTACCGGTCGCACCAATGCGCTCATAGAGAACACCGGTATCGTTGTAAATATCCGGACTTTCGATTTCAAGCTCTAGGGCTTTATTATAATTTTCTAATGCCTCATTCAATTTACCACTTTGATATGCCTTCAATCCCTTTTGACGATAGTTTTCTGCTACTTCTTTCTTGGAATCAGCCAAAGCTTCGGAATGAATGACATGAAAAGAAAAGACAATAAGAAGAACAATTATTCGATGGAGTACTGCGTATGATTTTAAACTTAGATCAAGCATAATACATTATTTGACGTTTGGCAAGTCTAATTGATCGTGAGACTCCTCAGCCTCCTGCTGCTGTTCTGTCAGCCCAAGTGAAACCGCCATCGACTGCGCATTAACCCCGTTTATGATAAGCTCTTTCACCGCATCCCTATGCTCTTCAGAGTTAATAAGAAGAGCGGCCTTAACCGTACCCTCATGCGTTAAAACACCCACAAACCCATCACCGCTGGCATTCGTAAAACATCCGCATCCATCGGTGGCATTCACATGTGATCCATGCAAAAACGATATAGAAACATCTCCTAACCTAAAACGCTTATCGGCAATAAACGTTTCCGCATCATAAGGCTGACCGGTTATTAGGGCAGCCACCTTCGCGCCTTGATCCTCCAGACTTTTGGTAAGAGAAAAATCCGACCACCATTTATGCGCATGATGCGCCACAAGCCCATCAACCGCAAAGACACCGCTGATATTGGTTCTGTAATGATCATCAACAACAATATCCCCATCTAAAATGTTTAGGTCAAATTCATCAACAATTTTAAGACGTTCCTTGATTTCACCCAGCACAACAATGTCCGCCGCAAGCACCTTGCCTGAGCTCAGACGCACAGCCTTTAACTCAGCATCGCCTAAAATTTCCTCAATACTGGCATCTTCAACGATATGCAAATTATTTTCCGCAACCGCCCCAAGCACAGATGCCCGCGCCTCAGCATTGAAAATAATACCAAAAGGACTTTGACTTGGAATAACAAGATAAACCTCTTTACCTAAATTAACCAATGCTTCGGCAGCCTTAAGCCCGGCAAAGGTATCGGATTGAATAACAACCGTATCAAAAAACGGAAGTTCTTTAATGAGCTTATTGATATATTTGATTTTGCGCAGCGCATAAATCCCTTCCTTATTGCCCCCTTTAACCGGCGTCAACTTAACTCCCTCGGGAAGTTCGGCTAAAATAATCTGATCAAAATCAAAATGCTCTTTCTCTTCGGTATAAATTTTTCTTGTCTTTAAATTGACCCGCGTTATTTGCTTACCTGTCAATACCTCAATATTATTGTCTTCATAAAACTTTTTATCACGGCAATAAATATCTTCCACCGAGGCCTTTTTCTGCATAACATCAGGAAAAACATCGCGCTTATACGGAAAACTACCTTCAAAAGTAATAATCGTAATATCAATATCTTTATCGTTTGCGCGTATCAGCTCAACCGCACGCACGGCAGCCGGTGAACTACCTAAAACAAGTAACTTACTCATATTTAACTTTGCTCCTTTTGCATTTTGTAGGCTTCAATGCCGTTGCGCATAAGAAGCACGACCGTTAAAGGTCCAACCCCGCCGGGAACAGGCGTTATGAATGATGCCTTCTCTTGCGCTGTTTCAAAGTCAACATCGCCGACAACTTTCCCATCAATAACATTAATCCCAACATCCACCACAATCGCACCGTCTTTAATCCATTCCCCTTTAATCAGTTTTGGGACACCCACGGCTACAACCAAAACATCGGCGCGGGCAATGTGTTCCTCAAGCCTGCCGGCTTCGCTTGTCCCAATATGACAAACCGTAACTGTAGCCATTTCTTTAAGAAGTAAAATGCTAAGCGGTTTTCCAACAATCTGACTAGCCCCGACAATCACAACCTCAAGCCCGCGTAAACTATGACCTGTTGATTTAAGATGCTCCATGACCGATGCCGGTGTGCACGGAATAATATTCGTCTCCCCTAAAATCATCTTGCCGATATTGGTAACATTAACACCCTCTAAATCTTTGACGGTATCCACATAATTAGCCACAACACTGTAATCAATTTGCTCCGGAACAGGTTTATGCAGCATAATACCGTTCACCGATTTATCATTATTTAATTTCTGAATGAGTGCACAAAAATCTTCTTGTGTACAATTGGCTGGCAAAGATTTCAGTTCATATTTAATACCGATATACTCGGCGACTTTTTTCTGAGAATTGGCATAAGTACACGACCCCGCATCATCACCGATGATAATATTGACCAACTTAGGCGTTTTGCGATCCTTGGCTTTGATCAACTCAACTTCTTCTTTTAGTTGATCTTTAAGCTCTTGGGCTAATTTTTTTCCGTCAAGTAGTTGCATATTTTAACTTTCCGCAAGGACCATCGCTCCATTGTAGCCGGCCAGTAAAAGTTCAACGGCGACCGCCACATCACTAATCAGATACGGATTACCTTTTTCCGCAAGAAACGGCGCCAGCTTAACGGCCTTATAACACAGCTTGGCAATATTTTTAGAGACCTTGCGCGCATTACGATCCGCGGCATTTTGTTCACGTTGAGAGAGTTTCCGCGCACGCACAACCTGGGTGTACGCTTCAGCATCCAAATCCACATGCTTGAGCAAATCATCGCGCAAGGCCTTAGCTTGCGCGGCAATCCGCGTTAAACGCGTCTCAACGGCCTTTGTATTACCTTGCCGTCCTTTAGAGTATTCCGTCACCATTAAAAGTAAGCCCGTCCCTGTGGCCCCGGTCAGCGCTGCCGCCGAACCGCCGCCTGGTGTTGGTTCTTTTTTTGATAAAACAGCTAAATATTGTGTAAGTGTATGATTTTTGAATTTCACTGAAGTCCGCGAAACGGTAATTTGGAGAATTAATAGGTTTGTTTTTGTTGAATGTTAAATCGAAAATCTAAGGTTTGAATATGTTCAAAAAAGTTGGAAAAGGTTAAAATAGGTTTAAGGTTATTAAATGTTTCATGAGGTTACTTAAAATAAACTTCTTTCAACATCAAGCAACCTTAATTCCTTTTTCAACTTCTTCTAACCTTTTTAAACATCTTTTAACCTTAATATATTAATACTATACCAAATACAGGTAACTGCAAGTAAGATAGTGATTTTTTTAACGCTACAACGATGAGACATCAAAAGCATTTTTGATAAGCTCAATGTGAGGCTCTGCCTCGCTTAATGTAATCCCAACCACATCGAAGCGTGCGTATTCATCAAACAAATCATGCTTTTGAATATAACGCAGCGCTGTTTTATGCAGACGGTACTGCTTATCAGGCGTTATGGCCTCCAGCGGGCTTCCCGCCGCATCATTATCACGGGTTTTAACCTCGATGAAACAATACTCATCATCATCTTTGGCTATGATATCGATCTCACCGATATCATTTTCATAATTCGTTTCAATGATGCTATAGCCTTGCTGAATTAAATACTCTTCAGCAATTTTTTCACCTTTTGGGCCTAAGTTGCGAAAATCAGACATTAGGAATTATTTTAAGCTATAATTTAAGGTACTAGGTTTTAGGTGTTTGGTGTTAGTCCACTAAAACCCAAAACCTCACACCTAACACCCACTAAAAGATCGGCGATGAATAAATGACGGACCATGTTCTTTAATCGCTGCACGGTGCGCCTTTGTTCCGTAGCCTTTATGCTTGGCAAATCCATACTCCGGCAGCACCTGATCATAGGCATCCAAAATACGATCACGTGTGACTTTGGCAACAATCGAGGCACACGCGATGGAACAAATTTTGCTATCCCCCTTCACCACTGTCTCGTACCTGTAGGGCAAAGTTGTTTTAAATTGGTTACCGTCGATTACAACCAACACATCGCTTGCAAAACACTCTGCTTGAGTCTCTTCAACAATCCGTTTAATACAACTTTCAATGGCGTGATTCATCGCCAGATAGGTGGCCTGAAGGATATTAAGCTCATCAATGATTATTTCATTGATAATGCCAACACCAACATAAGCATTGTCGTATATTTCTTTAAAAGATAATTCCCGCTTTTTTGGCGTTAATTTTTTTGAATCGCTTATGGTGTTTTGGAATTCGTGTGTTTGAAGCGCAACAGCCGAGGCCACTACCGGACCGGCGAGCGGTCCGCGTCCGGCCTCATCGACGCCAATGACATATTGGAAACCTTCAGCTCTCGCTTTGATTTCATAATCAAGCATTAAGATTCTTGACGGCGTTTAACGCGCGCGCGTTTACCTAAACGGTCACGCAGATAATAAAGCTTTGCACGTTTGACAACACCTTTGCTTACAATTTCAAGATTTTCAATAACAGGTGAGTATAAAGGAAAGACGCGTTCGACCCCTTCTCCAAAAGAAATTTTTCTTAAGGTGAATGTTGCTTTGGCGCCGCGTCCTGTCTTGCGGATCACCGTACCCTCATAAGGATGGGTACGTACTTTATCTTGCTCCTGGACTTTGATACGCATTTTGATTGTATCACCTACTTCAAAGTCAGGAATTTTCTTTTCAAGAAATTGTGCTTCGACTTCTTTTACTCTTTGTCCGATATTCGTTGCCATTTTTCTTTCCCTTTTATTTATCTGAATGATCGGGCAATTTTGTCCGATCATTCATCTAACAAATCCGGCCGAATCTTCTTGGTGCGCCGAAGCGCCTGAGCGTTCTGCCATTTTTTTATATCTCTATGGTGCCCAGATAATAACACATCAGGGACCTTTATGCCACGAAAATTTGCGGGGCGTGTGTACTGCGGATATTCAAGCATTCCATGCTCAAAAGACTCCTCATGCAAAGAGCCCTCTTCTCCCAAAACTCCTGGAATTAAACGAGTTACGCAGTCTATCAAAGCCATGGCCGGGATCTCGCCGCCGGTCAACACATAATCGCCGATGGAGATCACTTCATCAACCAGTTTTTCGCGGACGCGCTCATCAATTCCTTCGTAGTGACCACAAATTATAACTAAATTCCTCTCCTTTGCAAGCTTTTTTGCGCGCGTTTGCGTGAGAGGCTTGCCAGTAGGACACATTAGGACAACCTTAGCGCTGCGGCGGCCCTTAACCTTTTTGATCGCGTCAAACCATGGCTGCGGGGTCATCAGCATCCCCGGCCCTCCGCCAAACGGGCGGTCATCGACTTTCTTATGCTTATCCTTGGAATAGTCCCTTAGATCATGCACATTGATCTTGACCTTCTTAGCGGCCTGCGCGCGCTTCAAGATCGATTCATTCATAACGCCTGCAAACATCTTGGGAAAAATTGTAATCACATCAAATCGCATATACTTATTTCATCTCCTCAAATAATTCTAACATTTGATCAGACAAATCACGTCTGTTTATCCAATCGCTTTTCGAAACCCTCCATGCAACACCTAACTCTTTATGAAAACTTGGAATAGCAATTCCAACATCAGTCTCTAAATGCTTGTCATGAGGAGAAAATTTTGCCAAAGGAATACGTAATCGAGAAAACTTATCTTTTAGTGTTTTTAAATCTTGCACATATCTAGGAAAAAAAGATTGATCAAACCTAGCTTTTTCATGCAATGTTCTTACAATCTCAAAAGCCCCCAATACCCACAAATACGAAGAAGTAAATTGATCATTAAACCCTAATGTAAGATAATACAAATTTTTATCTACCATAATTTTTTCATCAATCGAAACTAATTGAGCATCCATTCGACCTAAACCTTGAATAGTCACTATCATCATATCATCTATCGCAGAAAATTTATGTGAAACATCCACCCATCTTTTTAAACGACTTGCATCTAAATTATTTACATATTCTCGTAAGCGCACATTTAACTCATCATTATTTATCATCGAGCTAATTCCGATCCGTATTCCGTTAAAAACTCTTTTTGAAATTCGACAAACCGATCTTCTTCAATGGCTGCGCGTATTTCTTTCATTAAATTAACATAGAAATACATATTACAATAAGTCAAAAGTTTAAGTCCGGTGATTTCTCCCGCTTTAAGCAAATGACGAATATACGCGCGTGAATATTTTTGGCACACCATGCATTCACATTTTTCATTGATCGGTCTGGGATCATCAGCGAATTCTTTATTTTTAATTGTTATGCGTCCTTTATGGGTAAACGCCGTTCCATGCCGCCCATACCGTGAAGGCAAAACACAATCAAACATATCGATTCCTTCACCAACCGCTTTAACAATCTGATCGGGAAAACCAATCCCCATAAAATAACGCGGTTTATCTTCCGGCATGAGTGGTTCCGTCCAATCGAGCGCTTCAAACATTTCCTTAACCGTCTCACCAACGCTGACACCGCCGACCGCATACCCGTCAAAATCAATATCGATGATTTCACGCGCTGATTGTTCACGCAAATCCTGATAGGTTGATCCTTGAATAATACCGAACTGATATTGATTCATATCAGTGCGTTTTGTTTTAAGAAAATGATCGCGTGAACGTTTGGCCCATTTGGTTGTGCGCTGGGCGGCCTCTTTAGCCGCTTCATAACTGCACGGATACGGTGCACACTCATCGAGCGGCATCATCATATCCACCCCAAACTCTCTTTGAATATCGACCACCTTCTCGGGATCAAGATAGACTGGCGAGCCGTCGAGATGTGATTGAAACTCAACGCCTTCATCGGTGAGTTTTCTAAGTTTTGCCAAACTAAAAATCTGATAGCCACCACTATCCGTTAAGGACGGACGATCCCAGCCGCTGAGCCTATGCAAACCGTTATGGTTTTTGATAATCTCCATCCCCGGACGCAGATATAAATGATAGGTATTCGACAACATGATCTGCGCGCCAAGCCCTTTAAGATCCTCAAAATCAAGCGACTTAACCGTTCCGTTCGTCCCGACCGGCATAAAGAATGGTGTTTGAATCACCCCATGATCGGTTGTGATTTCCCCCCGACGGGCTTTAGTCGATTTGTCTTTTTTAAGTAATGTGAACATAATAACATAGGTCTCTTAGGTTTTAGGTGTTGGATTTTAGCAAACTAACACTTAGCACCTAACACCCAAAACCTTTACAAAATAAGCATCGCATCGCCATAACTGTAAAAACGATACTTCTTCCTTTTTGCCTCTGCGTACGCCTTCATCATCAAATCACGCCCGGCAAAGGCGCTGACCAGCATCAACAGCGTTGAGCGCGGCAGATGAAAATTGGTAATCAAATGATCGACCATCTTAAAGGAAAAACCGGGATAAATAAAGATGTTTGTTGCGCCCTTAAGTTTCCCGGTCTTCGTCACCGCCTCAAGCGTACGACAACTGGTCGTGCCGACAGCGACAACAGGCCTCCCCTTATCTTTCGCCTTGCAAAGGCGCGCATGCACAGCCTTGGTCATTGCATAACTTTCCGTATGCATCGGATGTTTGGTGATATCCTCGACTTCCACCGGTTTAAATGTTCCATAATTGACATGCAGTGTCACTTGATTAAAGTGATGTCCGGATTTCTCAAGTCTACCAATCAAACCCTTAGTAAAATGTAGCCCCGCCGTCGGTGCGGCTACCGACCCATCCTTTTTCGCATACACAGTTTGATAATCTTTTTTATCCGACGGCCGGTCTTCTCTTTTAATATAAGGCGGCAGCGGCATATGCCCAATTTTCGAAAGATCGTCACTTATATTCTTCTTGTTAAACCGCACAATACGTTTGTCACGATCAATGATTCTAGCTTTCAAACTACTCTTATCAAAGACAACTGCGTCACCTTCTTTGAGGCGCTTAAGTGGACGCAGTAGTGTCTCGTAGGTATAATCACTTAACTTCTTGATCAAAAATATTTCAATCTTCGCGCCCGTTGACGTTTTGCTACCGAGTAACCGCGCCGCAACAACTTTGCTATTATTGCACACGATCTCGCTTTGTTTGGGAAGATATTCACCGATATTGGCAAAAGTGTCATGTGTCAACTTTTGCGTTGTGCGGTCAATAACAAGTAGTTTGGCCTGATCGCGCTTTTTAAGCGGCGCCTGCGCGATCAAAGATGCGGGCAGCACATAATCAAAATCTTTTAATTTCATAAACGTACGAGCTCTGCCCCGGGATAATAATAACTTAAAATTTCTTTGTATTTGCGCCGCTCGCTCGCCATTTTATGCGCACCCCATTGGCACATCCCAACACCATGCCCCCAGCCGTGGCCTTTTAAGTCAAAAAAGTAACCCTTCATTGTGATGTCATACATATTACTGCGGATTAAATTCGGTCCGATGATATCTCTAAAATTTTTACCCGTAATATTTTTTTTCTTCCCATCACGCGTCGTTATTTGCAAATATTTAACGCGACCACTTTTGGTTCTACTTAAAATCTTAATCTCCTTAATCAAGCCCAACTTATACCCATTGGCATTGAGCTTTTTTTGCACATCACTGGAGCGAAAATTCTTCTTCCAATTATATCCGGGCTGACCGATCGAATATTCCGATTTGACTCCGTACAAAGGCGCAAGATCATGCTTCCACAATTCCCTCACATCCTCCGTATGTCCGCCGGAATTAGAATGAAAATAGGCTGGTAGGACTTTTCCCTTATATATAAGATACTCTCCCTTTGTTCTTTTCGCGGCCAGATTGGTGCGATAGCGCTCAGCACTCTTACCTCCATAGACTTGCGAATAAATATCACTCGTCACATCGAATAGCATTTCGGCATTTTCCTGCATTTGGTATTTCGCATAAGTTCTCACCGCAACAGCCTGCGCCTTCATCGCTTCCATCGGCCATTCATCGGTGATCTCATGATACAAAACACCACGCACATACTTCTCCAAGTCCAAAATATTGATCACATGAAACTTGCCTGGCTTGGTCACGATCAGATCAACAATACCGCGGTATTTAATCGATTTTCCGGTATTACCGACATAAAAATACTTGCGCGGAATAATACGCAAATGTTGTTGAGAATAAACATTGTCCCCGACTTTATATCCCTCAGCCGTTCTTTTGATCGTTACACCTTTGAGCGATCTTTTCTCGGCAATGATTTGATTGGTTTTACCATCAACAATTCTGTATTTGCTTTTAATCGCCAGTTTCAAATGATCCGTATCCTTGATAAGCGCAATGCGGATATGGTCGTCAGCAGCATTGGCATTTTGCACAAATACACACCCGAGCACAACAGCACATATCAGTGCTATAAATTTTAATACACGCATTATTTCCATAATTTAACAATAAGACTAAACAGAAGACTTAAAAGCAAACACGTGGTTAAAGGAAAATAAAATGAGAAGTTTTCTTTTTTGATGGCAATATCCCCGGGGAGCTTGCCGAGCCAGGGAATTTTAGGAAAGAAACTCACAATAAGACCTACAACAATCAAAGCACATCCGATCAATATAAGTATTTTGCCAACACCAGTCATAATTAAACATTCAACATTGTTGTTTCGATATGTTTTTTCGCTTCATCCGACAGCATACGCCCGCGCTGCGTGCGTTTCATAAATCCAATCTTAAGCAAGTACGGCTCAACCACATCAATGAGCGTATCACTCTCTTCATTGAGCGTCGCCGCAAGCGCCTCAATACCCACAGGTCCACCCTCATAATGCTCATACATCAGTTTAATCAGCCTGCGGTCGGCGGCATCAAGCCCATAGATATCGACTTTAAGCTGCTCAAGGGCGCGACCGGCCACATCCTTTGTAATAGTGTCACCTTCCCCTTTAACTTGGAGATAATCCCGGACACGCCTCAGCAAACGGTTGGTAATCCGCGGCGTACCGCGTGAACGTCGGGCAATCTCCATCGCCGCCTCTTGATCAATATCAATGCTTAACTTTTTGGCTGAGCTTTTAAGTATTTGCGCGAGATCCTCCGGTTCATAAAATTCCAGATGATGATAAATCCCGAACCGGTCTCTTAAGGGAGAAGCTAGTAGACCGCTGCGTGTTGTGGCACCAATGAGAGTAAAGGGTTTCAGATTAAAATTGATTGTCTTGGCCGTCGGTCCTTTATCGACCACAAAATCGATTTTAAACTGCTCCATCGCAGGATACAAAAACTCTTCAACCACTTTTGACAGGCGGTGAATCTCATCGATAAATAACACATCGCCCGCTTCTAAACTGGTCAGAATGCCCACTAAGTCCCCTGCCCGATCAATCGCAGGTCCAGATGTCACCACAATGTGTGCGCCCATTTCATGGGCCACAATATTAGCCAATGAAGTCTTACCCAACCCGGGAGGTCCTGAGAATAAAACATGCTCGAGCGGCTCTTTGCGTTTTTTAGCGGCTTGAATACTAAGTTTTAAATTTTCAACAAGATCCTTCTGACCGACAAATTCCGAAACATCGGCGGGACGCAGGGAAAGGCTGTAGAGCTGGTCTTCTTCGGTTTCCTGAGTGAGGACAATCCGTTTGCGATCATCAGCGTGGGATGTGTTTTCCATAATTTTTTAGGAGGCTTGTTCATCAGCCGCTTTGTCATCAGACGTTTCATCGGACGCCGGGGCGTCTTCGGCTGGAGCCATACTCTTATTGCGAATCACTTCAATATCAGAAAAAGAACGTTTCTGTACAATTTTGATTTCCTGCAGGCGTATAAGCTCAAGCACGGCCAAAAATGTGACCACCGCCTCCACTTTAGTGCGTGCGCGTTCAAAAACACGGTTCAAATTAAATGATTCGCTTTCAAGAAGCAGATGGCGGATTTCACGACGCTTATCTTCAACAGTGAATTCTTCCGTAATGATTTCATGTAATTGCTCTTCCGGTACCTTGCGGAGCGCCTCAGAAAAGGCTGTAATCAGATCAAAAAGATTCGCCTCAATATAAACTTCCTTGGCATCATCATGCAGACGTTTGCGTTCCTCCTCATCCACAACGCGTGGAAAATAATCCTTCATCGCTTGTTCTTTTTCTTGAAGCTCGCCGGCAATTTCTTTAAACCGTTTATATTCAAGCAAACGGCGCGCCAGTTCATCCCGCGGATCTTCCTCTTCTTCGCCTTCTTCCACAGGATCGGGCGGCAGGAGAATCTTTGATTTGATATGCATAAGGGTCGCGGCCATAACCAAAAAATCGCCAACAATATCAAGATCAAGCATCTTCATCATCTCGATGTACTGCATATACTGCTCAGTGATACTGACAATCGGAATGTCTTTGATATCAATATCATCTTTCTTGATAAGATATAAAAGCAGATCGAGCGGGCCTTCAAAAATGTCGAGTTTTAGTTTGTAATTCATTTTGTCGGGGCTTGGGCGTTAGGACCTGGGACTTGGTGTTCCTAAGTCCCAAGTCCTATGTTCTAAGTCCAAGCTTCTCTACTTTATTTTACCATTTAAAGTTTCTGCGCTACCTTTTCGATCTCATAAACCTCAAACACATCGCCAATTTGATATTTATCAAAGTTTTCAATCGAAATACCGCATTCCATGCCTTCTTTAACCTCTTTAACCTCTTCTTTAAAACGTTTAAGATTAGCAATTTTGCCTGAGAACACCACATCCCCTTCACGCATAACATCAATATGCGCTTTGCGTAAAACCTTGCCTTCCTCGACATAACACCCGGCAACGGTTCCCTGTTTGGATAATTTAAAAACTTCTTTGACCTGAACACGGCTTAAAAAGTTTTTATTAATCTTAGAATCAAGCATACCTTCGAGCGCATTTTTAACATCTTCGACCAGATCATAGATAATTGTGTACTCACGGATATCGATTGGATCTTTTTTCATCTCTTCCTGAGCACGCTGATCAATGCCGACATGAAACGCCAGGATAATCGCCTTGGAGGCTTGTGCCAGGACAACATC
Organism: Candidatus Omnitrophota bacterium; assembly: GCA_028280285.1. GTDB lineage: Bacteria > Omnitrophota > Gorgyraeia > Zapsychrales > Zapsychraceae > JANQNA01. Next base: position 49,174 of record JANQMA010000032.1, read on the forward strand.
CGACGTATTAATTTCGCCAACGCCTGTATGGATAAACTTAAGACGGATTTTATCCGTTGGTAATTTATTAAGCGAATCGATAACGGCCTCAAGTGAGCCCTGCACATCAGATTTAACAATAACATTGGCCTCTTGCACACCATCACCGAGCGACGAATAAAGATTTTCGAGTGTAATTTTCTCACCGCCGCGCAGCCGCTCTTCTTCCAGTTGTTTCATCCTGCGCTGTGTAATTTCACGCGCGACCTTTTCATCTTCGACCGCGTAAAACAAATCGCCCGCCTCCGGCACATTGGATAGTCCGAGGATTTCAACCGGCATGGATGGGCCGGCCTCACTGACCTTTTGACCAAGATCATCAAGCATCGCACGGATCTTTCCATAATGTGGTCCGACGACAATAAAGTCACCTTCCTTAAGCGTTCCGCTTTGCACAATAATTGTTGTCAGCGCGCCCTTGCCTTGTGACAGATGCGCCTCAACAACAATACCCGAAGCTTGTTTATCGGGGTTGGCCTTAAGCTCAAGCAGCTCCGCTTCGAGTAGAATAAGCTCAAGGAGCTCATCAATCCCTTCACCGGTTTTTGCCGAAACATGCCCGCAAATTGTCTTGCCGCCCCAGTCTTCAGGTGCCAAATCATAGTCCATTAATTGCTGCTTAACACGGTCCGGATCAGCATTGGGTAGATCAATTTTATTAAGCGCAACAACAATCGGCACACCGGCAGCACGGGCATGATCAATCGCTTCAACCGTTTGCGGCTTGATCCCATCATCCGCCGCGACAACAAGAACAATGATATCTGTAATATGTGCCCCGCGTTTACGCATCGAGGTAAACGCCTCATGGCCTGGCGTATCTAAAAATGTAATACGCCCCTTGGTGGCTTTAACAGAGTAGGCACCGATATGCTGCGTAATGCCTCCGTGCTCAACATCCGTAACTTTACTTTTGCGTACACTATCAAGAAGTGAAGTCTTACCATGATCAACATGCCCCATAAAAGTAATCACTGGTGCACGCGGTTTAAGTGATTTAGGATCTTCTTCCTCTTCTTTATGTTCCTCAATAACCTGTTCTTCTTGTGTTTTGAGTTTGACATAATTAAAACCAAAGGCGGCCGCAATTTTACCGACGATCTCGCCATCAAGCGGTTGATTGATATGCGCTAAAATACCCATTTTCATGAGTTCCTTTAGGATAGCGCTCGGTTTTTGCGACAGACGCAGCCCTAAATCCTTAACAATAATCGGCACTTTGATTTCAAGATCCTGCAGGTCTTCGAGATTAATTGGCTTGTTGGCTTGTTCTTCGGCATGCTCAGCAACGAGCTGTTGAAGCTCAGCCTGGGCTTTGGCCTTTTTATCTTCTTTATCGGCCTTACGCTTCTTGCGTCCAATCGGTTTGAGTGTAATAAGTGGCGCTTTGGTCTTCTTGACTTGTGGTTTAGCCGTAGGCGCTACTTCTTTTTTAACCTCTTTTGATTTAGTTTTGGCAGTATCATCGGTCTTTTTGACAACTTTCTTTTTAATAACCTTTTTAACAACCTTCTTAACAACTTTTTTGACGACACGTTTAGTTTTAGGCGCATCCGTCTTCTCTTCCGTTTTGGCCGCTGCCTTTTTCTTTGTCGCCTTTACGGCTGTCTTGGTTGCTTTTTTTGCCGCCTTAGGCTCGGCCACTTTTTTTGTTGCTTTGGCAGCGGAGACCTTTTTAGTCGTCTTCGCAGCAGCTTTCTTTTTCGTCGCTTTAGCCGGCTCAGCCTTTTCTTCTGCATCATCACGACCGAAATGACTGCGGACAATCGAGACAACAACCGGGCTTATCGCCTGCGCATCATCCTTAACCTTTAGTTTAAGCGATTTCATCGCCTTGACGATTGCGTCAGTCGACATATTTAATTCTTTAGCTAACTCTGAAACTTTCATAAACTTACATTACTCCTTGCCTATTCAAAAAAGGATTTCGCCTCTTCGATTAATTTTTCGGCCTTGGCTTTACCTAGACCCTTAACAACCGTCAACTCGTCGATTGTCGCATCGGCCACTTTTTCGAGACTATCAAATCCCGCCTCCTTTAAGGCTTCAAGCATTTTAGCCCCTACGCCAGAAAGGTCTGCAATGGTCGCATCCTCCTCGACCTCTTCGATTTCTTCAACCTCTTCTTCGACTTCTACTTCCTCTGCCGCACTGTCAGCGGTTTCAACCGCCCCTTTAGCCTCCGTAGCCGCTTCTGTATCTTGCTCTTCTTGCTCTTCAAGCTCATTCCATTGATCGAATGAATATAAATCAAGTTCCCAGCCGACTAATTCACTGGCCAAACGCACATTTTGCCCATGGCGTCCAATGGCAAGTGACAACTGATCATTAGCCACAATGATATTTACTTTCTTAGTGTCATAATCAAGTTGCATCTGTGAAATCTCCGCCGGAGAAAGAGCTGCTTGAATATACTCTTTAATATCTTCCGAATAACGGACAATATCTATTTTCTCACCATGCAATTCATTGACAATATTTTTAACGCGCGACCCACGCATACCCACACAAGCGCCAACACTGTCGATCTTTTCATCTTTAGAAAATACCGCGATCTTTGTGCGTTCGCCAACGTCACGGGAAATGGATTTAATCTCAACAATTCCCTCGTAGATTTCCGGAACTTCAAGCTCAAATAAACGCTTAACAAAATTCGGATTCGACCGCGAAAGAATAATCTGCGGTCCGCGGTTTTCACGGTTCACATCCAGAATATAGGCACGGATACGATCCCCTTGGCGGAACTCTTCTTTTTTGGATTGTTCACGTCTGGGAATAATCGCCTCGGTTTTACCCAAATCCATAATTATATTACCACGTTCAAAACGGTAAATACTACCACTAATCATCTCACCGATTCTGGCCTGGTATTCTGTGTAGACAACATCCTTTTCCGCTTCGCGGATTTTCTGGATGACCACTTGCTTGGCTGTTTGGGCCGCAATCCGTCCAAATTCACTGGAACGAATTTCTTCCTCACCGGCATAAGCGGTAATTTTTCCGGAAATCGGGTCAAGCTCTGCGTGAATATCTTCTTCTTTATCAACAGTCCACAGCTTACGTGCCGCAGAGGCAACCGCCGCTTCCACCGCTTCTATTAAAACCTTCTTATCAATCCCCTTGTCACGCTCTAATTGCTCGAGGATTGTCAATAATTCACTACTCTCCATTTTTTTCCCTTCCTTTGTTAAATAATCTGTATAGCCTTGTTAATTTGGCCGTATAAAATTTTAATAACTTCTTTTTTGGTTTTGACCATCACGCCATCGCTGGTGATATCTTGTACAATACCTTGATGCTCAATTTTACCGTCAATTTTTTCCTTCAAATGAAAACGGATTTCACGCTTGGCGGCCCGTTTAAAATCTTTTTCATTGGTTAAAGGCCTGTCAAGTCCGGGGGATGATACCTCAACGATATAATCATCTTTAATGAGGTCTTGCTTCTCCAACTCATCCGACAGCTTACGATTAAGCTCTGTGCATTCATCAATCGTTATACCGCCTTCGGGATGATCAGCAATAACATCAATGATGAGCGCCATACCACGTCTATTTAAATTTAAATCGACGAGATCGAGTTTAACTTGCTCAGCAATCGACTCAGCAATAGCCTTTATTGTTTCTAAAAGATCAGCTTTCATTCTATGAGTATTTAATTTACACGACCATAAGGAAGTGTAAATTAGAAATACGAATTGATCCCGAGCCGCCTTCACTAACTGTCTGCGGCGAGGGACCTTTATTTGATAAAATCAACCACCTTGTCGGTATCAACCAATTGACTTTCACCGCTACGGCGTGTCTTAATTTCCACCTTACCCTCTTTCAAGTTACGATGACCGGCAACAACTTGATAAGGAATACCGATTAAATCCGCATCATTAAATTTTCGCCCCGGCCTTTCAAGACGATCATCCACTAACACATCTAAGTCCTGAGCACCGAGATCATTTTGTATTTTCTTAACCGCATTCAATACTTCCGTGTCATTGTCATTTTTATGCAAAGATAAAACCTCAACATCAAATGGCGCAACCTCATCAGGCCAGATAATCCCTTTACCATCATTGTTCTTCTCGACTATGGCTGCAATAACCCGGCTCACGCCAATACCGTAGCAACCCATGATAATCGGTTTGGACGCACCGTTTTCATCCAAAAAGACAGCACCCTGCGCCTCGCTGTATTTTGTACCCAATTGAAAGATATGTCCGAGCTCAATGGCAACTTTTTCTTTCCTGTTGCCGTTTTCTTCAACCGTTACTTTATCTTCGCCAATCTCCGCTGGGACCATAAACTCATGAGAAAGATCTCCTCCCATCGCCCCTGAATCGGCTTCAACGGCAATCGCCTCAACCCCACAACGCCTAAAAGTATTTTCATAAGCGGTATACATCTTATCGTAATTTTTCTGCATCCCTTCTTTATCCACATCAAAACTGTACGCATCTTTCATAATAAATTCACACGCGCGCACAATACCAAAACGTGGCCTCAGTTCATCACGAAACTTAGTTTGAATTTGATACAGGGTAACCGGTAGTTGCTTATACGACTGCACATATTTGCTCACAAGATCAGTAATGACTTCCTCATGGGTTGGACCCAAACACATTTCTTTACCCTTACCATCATTAAACTTAAACATAACATCATCCAGCACCTCATCGCGGCCTGTTTGCTTCCACAATTCAATCGGATGCAGGCTTGGCAATAAAAGCTCATTAGCGCCTGCCCCATTCATCTCTTCACGGATAATATTTTCAATATTCGACAACACCTTAAGACCCAAAGGCAAATACGAATAGACCCCTGAGGTCAACATATTAACCAGCCCGGCGCGCGCTAAAAGCTTGTGGCTAAGCGCTTCACAATCGGCCGGGGCATCCTTGAGCGTCGGGATAAAATATTCACTCCATTTAGTTACATTACCCACTAAAAAACCCCTCCGGCAATTTAACCATCCGTTTAGCAAATTTATCCATAAATGACGGTGCCCGTTTACTTATTTTCCATTGCCCTGAAATACTACCAGCCTCATTTTGACCAGTTTGTTCGAATTTAAACACATTATGCAGCATCACTCTGTCACTCGTTTCATCATAAATAAGATCTGTTACGGCTGTCACACGCCGTTTACCATCCATAAAAAGTTCAACATGAACAATGAGATCCATCGCCCGCGCCACTTGTTTGCGAATCTCAGCGGTCGATAAATTAATACCCGTCATAAGCATCATAGAAACCATGCGGTTAAAACAGTCAAGTGGACTTTCCGCATGGACAATCGCAAGTGAACCGCTATGCCCACTGCTGATTGATTGAATCAGATCAAGCATTTCATGCCCACGGACCTCACCGACAATAATGCGATCGGGACGCATACGCAAAGAGTTAACAAATAAATCGCGCATCGTAATCTCACCCTTACCTTCAATGTTCGCCGGTTTTGAGGCAAGCGAGACAACGTGCTCCTGCAGAAGATTAAGCTCCGGCGTATCTTCAATAGTGATGATACGTTCCTGCTCAGGGATATCCCGCGAAAAGACATTCATAATCGTTGTCTTCCCTGCCCCCGTCGAACCACAGTAAATCACATTAAGCTTGGCCTTCATCGCCGCTGATAAAAATGTTGCGATTTGTTTATCAAACATGCCGAGCGTTAAAAGATCATCGACACTGCCAATATCATCTTTAAATTTACGAATGGTTACAACAGGCCCTACCACCGCACAGGGCGGCAAAATAATATTAACCCGTGAGCCATCAACAAGCGAAAAGTCCACATAAGGCTGCGATTCATCCACACGCTTGTTGGAACCGGATGATGCTAAAAGTTTTTGCACCGTATGCATCAGTTGCGCATTGCTTTCAAACTGCACATCCGTGAGTGTAATACGCCCAGCACGTTGAATATAAATCTGATGGGCGCCGTTAATCATAATCTCTGTAATCGACTCATCTTCCATTAAAGGACGCAAAGGCCCCAAACTCATCCCGGCACTGACAAGCTCGCGGACAATGGCCATGCGCTGATCATCGGTCAGTTCAATATCCTTAACCTTGCACATTGCAAGAATCTTTTCATTTAAGAAAAAGCGCAATTGATCCTCATTCATTTCGTCTTTTTCTTGGACGTAATTTGTTTCGCGGATCAAATACGCATTAAATTTTTGTTTAAACTCATGGTTGTCCATCTTTTTAATCCTCTGGATTAAATTTCGTCATTAAGGAAACAGTGATCGAATCTTTTCAAAAACCCCAAAACGCGCAAAGTCATTATAAAAAACAAACAAGGCCAGCAAGATAATCAAACTAAAACCAAATCGCGCAATATACTCATCAATTTTAGGTGGCAGCGCACCGCCTCTAATCTTTTCAACAGCCATTAAAAACAAATGGCCGCCGTCAAGCGGTATGATCGGAAGTAAATTAAAAATCGCCAAACTCGCACTAATAACTCCTGTAATAAAAAGCAAGTGTGCCAGCCCTAATTCCGCCGCTGATTTAACAATATAAAAAATACCAACCGGGCCCGTTAAATTTTCCTTAGCCGGCATGCTGCCGGTTGCCATATACCACAAGGATTTATACGTCATAGCCGTAATCTCATACAGCTTTTCCCAAGCCTTTACAACCGATTCACCAAAACCGTATTTTAAAGCAATAATATCCCGCGCCGGGCTTATACCGACCATTCGTCTTTCTTTAAGCTGTCCGAAAATATTTTTCATTTCACTGACCTTCGGTGTAATAACAATGGTTTGCTGTATGCCATTGCGTTCAATAATAAGATCAATGGTTTCTCCCTTAGAATTAGCAATTGTTGTTTGAATATCCGTCCAACTTTCCGTAGGTATTCCATTAATCACTTTAATGTCATCACCTATCTGAAGCCCCGCTTCAATTGCTGGATAATCGTTGACCAACTCTCCAACACGCGTCGATAAATCCGGATAACCGAGCATAAAAACAAAAACAAAACAGAGATAGGCAAAAACAAAATTGACGAGCGGCCCATTAAAAACAATAAACGCGCGTTTAGATAAAGATGTTGAATAATATTCACCAGGCGCTCCAGTGCACTTTTCTCTTTCTTCTCCAGCCATACGGACATAACCACCAAGCAAATAAGCCTTGATAAGATATGTTGTGCCATTGTAATGTTTCGACCATAATGTCGGACCAAAACCAACAGCAAATTCTTTAACATCAACACCGTTCTTTTTAGCCGCAATAAAATGCCCCCACTCATGCACAACAACAAGAATGCTAAGTACAATAATAAAAACAATAATCCCCCACGTATTTGACAAAAGACCTTCTAGCATTTATCTATCCAAAACCTTTCTTGTTTCACTCCGCGCCCAATCATCGGCGGCGATAATTTGCTTGAGTGTTGGTTTTTTAATAATTTTGTGTTTACGCACAATTCTTTCCACAACATCATAAATCTTAGTAAACTTTAACTTACCGTTTAGATAAGCCTCAACAGCGACTTCATCCGCCGCATTCAAAACACTCGGCAGCGTCCCTCCCTTTCGGCCGACATACATACAGAGACCAAGCGACGGAAACTTTTTCATATCCGGTTTTTCAAATGTCAACTTTGCCAGTTTGCAAAAATCAATCTGTTTAAGCCCCACATCCAGACGTTCGGGATATGTTAATGCATATTGAATCGGAATACGCATATCCGTCACACCTAGTTGTGCCATAATCGATCCATCCTTGTATTCAATCATCGAATGAATAATCGACTGTGGATGAATCAACACTTCAATATCTTTTATATCCAAATTAAAAAGCGCCTGCGCCTCTAAAACCTCAAATCCCTTATTCATGAGCGTCGCCGAATCGATGGTAATTTTATCACCCATCTTCCACGTCGGATGCTTAAGCATTTGCTTAACACTCAGCTTATTGAACTTTGCTTTAGGCACATCACGCAGCGTGCCGCCCGAGGCCGTTAAATACACACGCTTTAAATCTTCCCGACGGTTACCCTCCAGGCATTGAAAGATTGCGCTCTGCTCACTGTCCACCGGAACAATCGTAGCCCCGTTTTGACGGGCCGCTTTCATGAGAATATCCCCGGCCACAACCAGGGCCTCTTTATTCGCCGGGGCAATGGTTTTGCCGGCGCGTGCCGCGGCCAAAAAGGGCTCAAGCGCCGCGCTGCCGCGCATCCCGATCACAACCACATCCACACCCCGTTGACTAACCATTCCCTCAAGATCACCATCGACATTGAGGATTCTGGTTTTGCGCGTATTAATTCTTTTCCTTAAGTACTGCGCTGCTCTTTCTGTCGCCGCAACGTATTTAGGATTGAACTCTTTAATTTGTTTTTCAAGGAGCGTGTGATTGTTATACGCCGTTAATCCGTAAACATTGAACTTCTCTCTGTAGCGTTTAACAACCTTTAATGTATTTATCCCAATCGAACCTGTCGAGCCTAGAATAACAACATTTTTCCGTTTCATACTTATCCGGCCTGCAATAGCGCACTCATATAAAAATAAAAAGCCGGCGCGCAAAAAAGTAAACTGTCAATGGTATCTAATATCCCGCCAAACGCTGGAATCACATTGCCTGAATCCTTAACATTACAATCCCTTTTAATCAGTGATTCCGCCAAATCTCCCATTTGCCCGAGTGTGCCGAAAAACACGCCGAGAAAAATGATATGCCACGTCGGAAAATCAAGATAATTCGGCAAAAACGGACTGCATACAAGTGCCGCCAATAAACTGAACAAAATACCACCCAAATACCCTTCAATGGTTTTCTTGGGACTGACCCGTGGCATGAGCGGTGTTTTTCCAAAACGTGATCCCACAATCAGCGCCCCGATATCGGCAATCTTTGTCACAATGAGTATAAACGCGAGAAGTTTAACACCCTGCACGCCAGGCAGCATCATGCGAATCTTAATCAGATAACTGAAAAACCAGGACACATACAAAATACCGAATAAAGTCGCCGAAATACCAATAATCGCATCGGTCGTATGATTTTTGGCAAACTGGAGTAAAAACGTGATCAAAAAAACAATGAGAATAAAAAACGAATCCCAGCGTCCGCCCAATTGCCATTCAAAAAAGATCGACAGCGGAATAGCTGCCCCAACAAGCAACCCAGTATTGCGAAAAACATGAATATCTTTAAGTTTAATAATCGAGTAGAATTCAAATAAAGCAGTCGTCGATAAACCCAGGACAACAATGATAAAAAACCATTTATTAACAACCGCAAGGATCGTTAGCCCAATGATGAGTGTCGCGCTGAAAAACCGCTCCTTACTAACCAAACTACTTTACCTCATGTTTAACACCGCCGAACCGGCGCTCTCTATTTTGAAAATCAATAATCGCTTTATGAAATTCTTTTGTATCAAATTCCGGCCAAAATTTATCCGAAAAATAAAGCTCAGCATAAGACAATTGCCACAGTAAAAAATTACTAATACGAATCTCTCCTGATGTGCGAATCAGAAGATCCGGATCCGGCAGACCCTTTGTATAAAGGGCATTGCTTACCATCTCTTCATTGATCTGATCAACCGTAATGTCCTTATCCTCTACTCTTTGTGCAATATCACGTACGGCATCAACAATCTCCATTCTTGAACCGTAATTAAAAGCAAGGTTAAGAATAAGGCCATCATTATCTTTTGTTGTTTCAATCGCATTTTTCATCGTGCTCAATACAGGCTCCGGCACCCGGGCCCATTTGCCGATGATTTGAAAACGTATATTATCTTCACAAAGCTTTTTTAACTTCTGCACCAGAACCGCATCGAGAATGTTCATAATGAGCGAGACTTCCGTGCGTGGCCTTTTCCAGTTTTCGGTTGAGAACGTGTAAAGCGTAAGCACCTTAACACCCAGTTGACGTGCCTCATCGAGGAGCTCTTCAACCCGCTTAACCCCTTCAACATGACCCTTAGCCCGTGCTAAATTCTGACTTTCGGCCCAACGTCCGTTTCCATCCAAGATGATGGCTATATGCTGAGGGACATGATCAGGATCTATTTTGTTCATTTCAATGAAAGCGTCGTTGGTCATTAGTCTTTAGTCATTCGTCCTCCAATGACTAATGACCAACGACTAACGGCCAGCTGCTATATAATTTTACTTTTCAGATCGCTATTAATGAAAATGGGGGATCATTCAGTCCCCCATTCGTAAAAGCTCATCGTAGCCTTAAGTTGCCGTTTACTCTAACCCAGGTATCGTAGCTGTTTTATTCGCTAAATCAGGCGTATCACCCAGACGCCCCTGAAGCTCGGTTACTTGCTGTTCTAAAGCGGCCTTTAACTGCTCAAATTGGCTTACCTTACCTTCCAACTCAGATGCTTTTGAGTCAGCCAATGTTAAACGGGCCTCTAAATTTTTCAGCTTAGTATGAGACTTATCTAATTGCAATGTCAGCGATGATACTTGACTTTGCGCTTTTTCCAAACCCTCTTCGGCCACCATACGTTGATATCTTTCTTGCGATAGCTCATTCTGTGCTTGCGCTGCTTGCCTGTGCGAATTATAAACAACACCTGCCCCAAAAGCCAGTGCTGTGATGATAAGAAATGTAAGAAGAACCCTCATTGTTTTTCCTTTCTGAAATTATCTTTCTTTCTGTAAATCTTCCGGTAAAATAACAATTTCTACACGACGATTTTTCTGTCTACCTTCTTTTGTATTGTTTTTCGCGATCGGATAAAATTCACCATAAGCAACAGCGGATAGGCGCGTCGGTTTGATTTTACGTTCATCCACCAAGAAATGCAGCACACTCAGTGCCCGCGCCGATGAGAGCTCCCAATTGGATTTCCATCCGGAATGTTTAATCGGCACATTGTCCGTATGCCCTTCAATCCCAACATCCAGATCCTTAACCGTTGTACTTAAAACACGCGCTACTTTACTAAGCTTATCAATCGAGTCTTCGCGTAACTCGGCTTTACCTGAATCAAAAAGGACCTCGCCGACAAAGGTGATGACAAGCCCCTTTTCAAGCATTTCAACCTTTACTTCTTTGTCATTAATCTCATTTTTAAGCCGGTTCTCTAAATCCTGCTTGGCCCGCTCCAAATCTGTCAATTCACTCTTTAATTTCGAAATTTTTTCCACATCAACGCGGCGGCCCTTCTGAAAAATAAATGTACAGCCTGTCATGGAAAAAACAACCGTTAAAATAGCAATATATGTAAGAGTTTGTCTTAAACACTTAAGCATTGAAGCCTCCTTATTAAATCCTCTAAAAACAGGTTAATTGGCAGTGTACAGATTAACATAGCCGATTTTTAAAGTCAAGATTAATATAGCGACAACTTGATGCCCTACAACAAGATACGTTTCTAACGCATAATTATTTCACTGCGTTTGGTCCCGACCGAAATATACTTAACCCGAACCCCCAGAAGCTCTTCTAGGCGCTTGATATAGTTGCGGGCATTAACCGGCAATTGGGTAAATTTGCGGGCCTTGGTGGTCGGCTTATCCCAGCCAGGCAGCGTCTCATAGACAGGTTTACTTTTGACCAACTTTTCATAATCTGTTGGAAAATCACGGTATATTTTTCCTTTATACTTATAGCCCGTGCAGATTTTGATTTTATCAAGCCCATCCAAAACATCGAGCTTCATAATCGCCAGCTCACCGATGCCATTCACAATAACAGAATACTTGACCAAAACCGCATCAAACCAGCCGCAGCGCCGCGGCCGGCCTGTCGTGGCCCCATATTCATTCCCTTTTTTGCGGATAAAATCATTTTGTTTGGATGTAAATTCTGTTGGAAAAGGCCCTTCACCGACCCTTGTTGTATAGGCCTTAACACAGGCAATAGACTTATCAATCTTGGTTGGGGCAACACCACTTCCCGAACAAACCCCTCCCACAATTGAATTAGAAGAAGTCACAAACGGATAGGTGCCGAAATCTATATCAAGAAAAGTCCCCTGTGCCCCTTCAAACAAAACCTTTTTCTTCTTATCGATTTCCTTATTAATATAAAGCACTGTATCTTCGACATACGGTTTTAACTTTTTCCCGTAGGCTAAATACTCTTTGTAGATTTTCTCAAGCTTATAATTTTTCTGTCCGAATACCTTACGGAAAGTTTCATTCTTTTCTCTTAAATTATCGGCAAGCTTGGCGCGAAAGACACGTGGATTAAGAAGATCAACCATACGGATACCGCAGCGTGTCACTTTATCCGCATAACATGGACCGATACCACGCCCTGTAGTTCCGATTTTATTTTTTCGTTTTTGTTCACGCAAGCCATCAAGCACGCGATGATACGGCATAACAATATGGCAACGATCGGAAATCTTCAGTTTTTTGGGACTTACTTTAAGACCTTTGGCAGCCAATTCATCGATCTCGGCCAGCAAGGCCTTCGGGTCAACCACAACCCCATTACCGATGACACAGCTTTTCCCCTTATGGAGTATCGCCGACGGCAAAAGATGAAAGACATACTCTTTATCTTCTACCACAACCGTATGCCCTGCATTATTTCCTCCTTGATAGCGGACGGTCACATCGCATTTCTCAGATAAGATGTCGATTAACTTTCCCTTACCTTCATCACCCCATTGGGCCCCAACAACAACTGTATTCATGTCTTTCCCTTTTCTCTATTTTAACGAACGTATAAGAAACTTAAGCCCGCCGCCAAATATACAGCCGCAAGCACAACAACAAACATCCTTTGATAACTGACATTAAATTCACTCTGACTACTGCGTATCATCCGCATAACTTGATCGACAATAATAAGAGGAAACAACAACACAAAAATATAGACGCCTAGAACGCTATAATAAGAAGCCCTGTCACGTGCAACAACAGCATCAATTAAAAACTGAAAAACAATCCTGTCATCAACCCAATCGACCGCAAGAAACGTTACTATAATAGCGGCCGCCACAGAAATCAACACAACAAACAAACATCTCTTTATGCCTTTTGTTTGCGGGGTTAAATATCTTAAATGAATGACAGAAATATCTTTACCCTGACACAACTTAAACCATTGAATAAAAAAGAACACTCCGCTGGCTATAAAAATGCCCGCCACAATCAAATAGCCGATATCCACAAAACCGATATCGACTAATACATAACGTACATACGCAAATAAATTCTGAAAAATCGAACAATATAATAAGGCTACCAGAAAAATAAAAACCCTGCCGATAAGCCGGTGACTTTTTTTGTCCTGACCAAAGAATAAGAGCAACCCAAGTAATGTCAGCGCCACAATCACACTACCGGGACTTAACAAATTGGTAAACCCGATAAGGAAAGTTTCCGTTAACATAGGATCAATTAAACTTTGAGTTCCTTGATATAAGTCACGCCTTCAATATTACGCAGTTTTTCAACCACCTCTTGCGGAACTTCTCCGTCGGTATTAACCACACTACTCGCAATACCATCTTGCGCTTCGCGCCCAAGAGAGATCGCGGCAATATTAACATTGGCTTCAGCCAAAGCCGTGCCGATCGCTCCGACAAGACCCGGCTTATCCGTATTGTTGATAAAGAGCATATCACCCTCTGGCGTGCACTCGACATTAACATTTTTAACACGCACAATACGCGGCTCTTGATTAGCCGAAAGCGTTCCGAGAATACAAAACGGCTCTTTGTCTGTCAGAATGTCCATTTCAATGCTATTGACATAGGCAGATTCTTTATTGGAATTGATCTCCTCGACATTAATGCCGCGCTCTTTGGCCACACTAATGGCATTAATAGAATTAATATCCTTACCCAAAATAGGCGTTAAGAGCCCGTTAATGGCTGATAAAGAAACCGATGCCGATTTATATTGTGTGACAACACCTGTATAGGTAAGTTTTACATCTTTAATCCCTGATTGAATGAGCTGTCCGGCAAACTTACCCATTTTAAAGGCAAGGTCACAATAAGGCTGCAAGACCTTGTGTGTTTCGGCATCCATCGACGGGAAATTAGCGGCATTGGCAATGCCGCGACCAAGTAGGGCATCGCGCACACATTCAGCAATTTCAATGGCCACATTAATCTGCGCCTCAGAGGTAGACGCGCCCAAATGCGGCGTTGTAATACAATTGTCTAATTTAAATAATGGATGATCAAAATCCGGTGGTTCTGTGGCATAGACATCAAGCGCGCATCCGGCAATTTTATTTTCCTCAAGCGCACGGACCAAAGCCTCTTCATCAATAATACCTCCACGCGCACAATTGATTAATCGCGCTGTTGGTTTCATTAAATCAAATTCTTTATCGGAAATAAGATTGGCTGTCTCTTTTGTTTTAGGGATATGGAGTGTGATGTAATCAGCCTTTTTTAATAGATCCTCTAGTTCTACTTTTTCCACAGCAAATTTGGCCGCCCTTTCATCCGTCAAGAATGGATCAAAAACACATATTTCCATGCCAAAGGCCTTGGCAAACTTAGCCACCGTTGAGCCAATACGCCCAAAACCGATAACACCAAGTGTCTTGCCACGCAACTCAACACCGCCAAACTTTGAACGCTCCCACTTGCCTGATTTTAAAGAAGCACATGCCTGTGGTGTGTTGCGTGATAAAGAAAGGATTAAACTGAATGTCTGCTCAGCCGTTGATGTTGTGTTGCCGGCCGGCGTGTTCATGGCCACAACACCCTTTTTGGTGGCTGTCTCAAGATCAACATTATCCAGACCGACACCGGCACGCCCAATAACTTTTAAGTTTGCCGCATTATCAAGCACCTCGGCTGTCACGGTTGTTCCACTGCGGATAATGAGACCGTCGTAATCCTTAATAACTTGTTTTAATTCTTCGGGGCTGATACCAAATTTGCAGTCAACCTGAAAACCGTCAACCGCCTCGAGTATGGCAACACCTTCGCGAGCTAATTTATCACTGATGAGAATTTTCATTTTATCGTCTTTCTATGCGTTAAAAACTTTTTGCGCGGCGGCAACACCAACGCCAAGTTCGAATTTATATCCTAGTTCTTTTAAGGTTTTTTCCAAACAGGAAATACCTGTGAGAATATCGTATTCATCGATACATCCCATATGCGAAATACGGATAATTTTACCCTTAAGATGTCCTTGTCCGCCGGCCACAGAAATACCATAAGTATCCCGCATTGTCTTAACCAATTTGCCGCCATCGACATCTTCCGGTAAGCTGATAGCCGTCAAAACATTGGAAATGCAATCGTCTTTGGCAAAAAGAGACAAACCTAAAGCACGAGCGGCAGCCCGTGTGCCTTCGGCAAGCCGGCCGTAATTAGCCAAAAGATTATCGATGCCTTCAGCCTTAAACTTTTTTAAGCTTTCACATAATGCAACGACAATACCGATGGCCGGCGTAAAAGGTGTATCCGTCGCGGCAAATGCCTTTTTCGATTTACGCAAATCCCAGTAATAACGTGCGTTAGTTGAGGCTTCAATCACTTTATATGCCTTGTCGCTGACAGAAAGAAAGGCAAGCCCCGGAGGGAGCATAAATCCTTTGTGTGATGCTGAACACACAATATCAACACCCCACTTATCGGTTTGGCAGTCAACAACACCGAGCCCGCTGACCGCATCGACAACCAGAACCGCGCTTGTCTCTTTAACAATCTTAGCAATTGCTTCAATATCACTCACAACACCGGTTGATGTTTCATTAAGTGTTACAAAAACGGCCTTTGTCTCTGGCGCCTGATCAAGAAGCTCTTTGATTTTAGCCGGATCAACCGCCGTTCCCCACTCAACCTCAATCACCGTCGGCTCAGCATTGTACGCCTTACACAACTCCGTCCAACGCTCACCGAATTTACCGCCCTCAACCGTAATCGCTTTATCACCCGGCGAAAGCAGATTACATACAGCCGCTTCCATAGCACCCGTTCCCGACGAAGCTAAAAGATAAATTTCATTCTTCGTCTGAAAAACATACTGCAGGCCTTCAATCGCCTCTTTTATGTTATCTTGAAATTGTGGTGTGCGATGGTGAATAATCGGACGACCAAGTGCCGCGCAAACATCCGCAGGAATTTGCGTCGGCCCGGGGGTAAGCAATAAATTTCTTTTCATCTTACTGCCTTTCTAAATTACGTTCTTCGGTAATCGGCATCGAGGCGCGTTACGTCTATCGTTTTTCGGTTTCGATACCGACACCTAAACCGAAACGAGCATCGACACCAAAAGACGTTACCGATATATAAGAATCTATTTCTTTTTCTTTGTGGCGGTCGTTGAAATGACTTCATCAACTAAACCATAGGCCTTGGCTTCCTCAGCTGACATGAAATAATCGCGGTCACAATCGCTCTCAACTTTTTCAAAAGTTTGCCCCGAATGATTCGCCAAAATTTGTGTCAGTTCTTTTTTCATACGGAGGATTTCAGTTGCTTGAATAGAAATGTCACTCGCTGTCCCCTGAGCGCCGCCCCATGGCTGATGGATCATAATACGCGCGTAAGGAAGCGCATAGCGTTTACCCCTTGTTCCAGCTGTTAGGAGCAATGAGCCCATACTCGCCGCCTGGCCTAAACAATATGTACAAACATCAGGCTTAATGAATTGCATTGTGTCATAAATTCCTAGGCCAGCTGTTACTGAACCTCCCGGAGAATTAACATAGACATGTATGTCTTTGTTAGGATCTTCGCTTTGCAAAAAAAGTAATTGCGCAATGATCAAGTTAGCAACATTATCATCAATCGCCGTACCGATAAAAATGATACGGTCTTTAAGTAGACGTGAATAAATGTCATAAGCACGTTCACCCTGTCCTGATTTTTCAACGACCATTGGGACTAAAACAGATGATTTTGGATTCATTATTTGGCCTCCTCCCAAACAGCTTTTTTAAGTAAAAATTCCATCACTTTCGCCGGCAGGTTTTCGCCTTCGCCGACTTCAATGCTCTCGAGCTGCGCGATCTTGTCAAAAATCAGATAAACCTTCACATCTTTTTCAACAACCGATGCAAGCTCTTTGCGCATCTCTTCTTCTTTTTTATCTACCTCTTCTTTCGGCATTCCCTGCTGTTCCATACGCTGCTTTTGATCATGAATGCGATACTCCAATTGTTTTTTAACAAGCGATTCCGGTGTGGTTAACTTTGCTTTTTTAAGTAAAGCCTCGACGATTTGATTTTCGACATCGGCCTTGTTTTGACGGTCCTTATCCATTTCGATTTGACGCGATAAAGAATCCTTAAACGCATCCAAGCTCGGATAACCGAGACCTTTAGCAAAATTATCATCGATGGCAACATCTTTAGCGTCTTTACCGGCCCCTTGCCCTTGTTTAAAATATTCGAGCGTTTTATTAATATCCTCATCGGTTACTTTCGAGGATTTGCGTTTGACCTTAATGCCTTCATAGTCTTTGATTTTTACCTCAGGCTTAACGTCAAGCGTCGCGGTAAAGGTCACCTCACCGTCTTTATAATTAACATCCTGTATGTCGGGATAATCAAGGGGCGCCAGTTGCTCTTGCACAACGCCTTCTTGATAAACTTCCTGGATTACTTTTTTAAGCATTTCATCTTTGGCCGCCGAGGAATGATGTTGCTCTAAAATATTACGCGGCACCTTGCCTTTGCGAAAACCTTTTATTTTAGCCACTTTCGCAATATCTCTATAAACCTGGTCTAAAGTTTTGGATACACGTTCTTTGGGAACCGCAAACCTTAACTCACGTTTAACTTCATTAACCTTCTTAACTTCAACTTTCATGTGTTTGTGTTTCCTCCTAAAAAATGACTGCTAGTTGTTTGTTGATTGTTGTTGGTTGTTAGCATTTAAAATTCCAACAACTAACAACCAGCAACCAACAACTACATTGTAAACTTATCACCCAAATAAATCTTGCGTGCAGCCTCATTATTAATTAAGTCGTCCGCCGTACCGGATATTAAAATACGTCCGTCAGCAATTAAATAAGCGCGGTCTGTAATAGACAATGTTTCGCGCACATTATGATCTGTGAGTAATATGCCGAGACCACGCGCCTTTAGGTCTTTAATAATTTCCTGCGCCTCGGCAACGACAATGGGATCAATACCACTGAAAGGCTCATCCAAAAGCAAAAACGACGGATTGGTCACAAGCGCGCGCGTAATCTCAAGCCTACGCCGCTCCCCTCCTGATAAAGTATAGGCTTTTGCTTTGGCCAAGTGAGCTATATTAAGCTCTTCTAACAAAGATTGCAACCTTTTCTTTCGTTCACGCACAGATATGTTTAAGGTCTCCAAAATCGCCATAATATTCTGCTCAACCGTCATTTTACGGAAAATCGACGACTCCTGGGCCAGGTACCCCATCCCCAGGCGACATCTTTCATGAATGGACTTACTTGTAATATCTTCCTGATCAAAAAAGATAAGCCCCTCATTGGGTTTGATAATCCCCACTGTCATATAAAATGATGTTGTCTTGCCGGCCCCGTTCGGGCCCAAAAGTCCGACAATCTCACCACGGCCAACGGAAATATTAAGCCCATCGACAACACGGCGCTCACCGTATGATTTAACGAGACCTCTAGTCTCTAAGAGATGTAATCCCACCTTCGCCCTCAGTTAGTAAAATAAGTTTAGGTCGGCCGGATAAAGTCAGCCTTTGTGTTTCACGATTAAAAACAGCACGCTCGGCATAGGTCTTATTCTCCCCCTGCATAATCTCAACATTACCGATACAGACAATTTCGATGATATCATTCATATCTTCATTCATATACACTTCCATACGGTCGGCCTTAAGCGTTTGATCTTCCTGAACGGCAATCACATTGTCTTCAAATGTGGCTAATTGTTTGACCTGATCGATCACCATCGGCCCGTCGCTGGTAATGGTTAACGGTTTTTTAGGCTCCTGGAAGTCTTCGTCATATTTATCATCCTTACCAACCTCGTCGATATCGACCAACGCACGCACATCCTGATTAATCTGCGAACGTTTAAGCCCAGGTTTAGCTTCGAGCCCAACACCGGAAACAGTGAGCCCTTGGTCAGTTATAAAAACATCGTCTTCACTTGTTACCAAATCTTCCTCACGATCCCAATAAAGTGAGTCAGTCATCAATTGTGCGCCATCTTCGGTCGTAATAATCACATCATCATGCAACTCCATCTCACCACTTGCCTGGTCAACCAGACCACTGTTGGCTTTAACATTCATTTTTTCTTGACCATAGGCATTGGCGTTCACATCCGTTATTTTAATTTTCTCACCCATCACATCAGCCGTCGATCCGTTAACATCCCATGACTTTTCACCGTCATCGGTGTAGCCTTCCAGATTAAACCCTTCGAACTGCTGGCCGGCATCTTGCGCCAGGACAGGGCCCGTCATCAAAAAAAGAAATGTAAAAATCCAACAACCCCGTCTCACGAAAGCTCCTTTACGATTTTTGACCACAATCCCTTAGCTTTTAAAACCATCTCAATCACTTCTTTCACAGCCCCATGACCACCAGCATTTTTGGTGACAAAATGCGCCCTCTTACGAGCTTCAACAGAACCATTCGGCACACTCACCGCAACACCGACACGACTGAATAAACAGATATCAGGCAGATCATCACCAATATAACAAACTTGTTCTTTGTTTAATTTAACTTCTTTGAGCAATTTTTCAAACGCCTGGGTTTTGGGAAAGGCATTTTGATAAACCTTGGTAATCCCTAAATCCTTGGCCCGCGCATCAACCGCTTTATTAGCCCGGGCCGAGATAATCGCTGTTTTAAACCCTGCCCGCTGAAACAAGACAATACGCAGACCGTCCTGCACATCAAACATCTTAAGTTCTTTCCCCGTACTATCGATATTGATATGCCCATTGGTCAACACGCCATCAACATCCATAACGAGTAGCTCTATCTTTTTTAATTTACGTTTGAGTGTGTCGGTCATACAAGTCCTGCCTTGAGCAAATCCTGCACATCGAGAAGACCGACTAGTTTATCTTTAGAATCAACTACCGGCAGCTCATCAATCCTTTTTGTTTGAAAAATACTCAGTGCTTCAACAGCAAGCTTGTCTCGTCGAATAACCGTTGGTTTCTTTGTCATAATATCTTTAACCTTCAAGCGCAATAAATCCGCGCCCGCATCAAGACGTCTTCTTAAATCACCATCGGTGAATATCCCAACCAGTTTCCCCCGCGCAGAAAGCACACACGCTGAGCCGCAGCGCGCTTTGGTGATTGTGAATAATGCGCTTTTGACCGTCGCTGTTTCTTTAACCTTGGCATAATCTTTGCCTGTGCGCATCAAATCGTCTACTTTAAGCAAAAGCTTCTTACCGAGCGCCCCCCCGGGATGAAACACCGCGAAATCTTCCTGTTTAAATTTTTTGCGCACAATCAAAGAGGCAGCCAAGGCATCACCCATGACAAGCGTTGCTGTTGTTGAAGCCATCGGTGCAAGCCCGAGCGGGCAACCTTCCTTTGATACGCCAACATCTAAAACAAAATCACAATACTTCGCCAAGGCGGATTTGGTATTACCTGTCATCGCAACTGTTTTAACCTTCAAACGTTTGAGAAACGGAATAAGACGCTTTGTCTCTTCGGTCTCACCACTATTAGAAATCACGATAAAAACATCGTCCTTTGTCACTTGCCCAAAATCACCATGCGATGCTTCAGCGCTATGCAAAAAAATACTCGGTGTTCCGGTTGAAGAAAGTGTCGCGGCGATCTTGCGTCCGATAATACCGGTCTTGCCCATGCCGGCGATGACAACACGCCCTTTACACTTAGCAATTAAATCAACAGTCTTAGTAAAATGACTGTTAAGCCTTTTGGCTAAATCTTTAATGGCATGAGCTTCAATTGCAATAACTTCTTTTGCCTTTTTTAAACTCATTTCTTTTTCTTCACCAATTTATCGATTGCCTTAAGTTCCTTAAGCACACCCTCCAGTTGCTTAAGCGGCAACATGTTTGGTCCATCGGATAATGCTTTCTCAGGATTCTTATGCACTTCCATAAAGATCGCATCGCATCCAGCGGCAACCGCACAGCGTGCTAAAAGCGGCACATATTCGCGCTTACCGCCTGAGGCATTACCCAGTCCGCCCGGTTGCTGAACACTATGCGTGGCATCAAAAACAACCGGATAACCGGTTGCGCGCATAATGGCAAGCGAACGGAAATCGGTTACCAAATTATTGTAACCGAATGTTGTGCCGCGTTCGGTCAAAAGGATTTTTTTATTAAATGTGCCTTCGATCTTTTTGATAATCTGTCCGACATCGTGTGGTGCGAGGAACTGCCCTTTTTTGACATTAATAATCTTTTTCGTTTTACCGGCGGCCACCACAATATCTGTCTGCCGGCAGAGAAACGCCGGGATCTGGATAATGTCGAGCACTGCGGCGGCAGGCACCATATCCTCGGGCTCATGCACATCACTTAACACCGGAACCTTAAGCGTCTCTTTAATTTCTTTTAGAATTGCAAGCCCTTCTTCAAGACCTGGGCCGCGAAAAGATTTAATAGACGTACGGTTGGCTTTATCATAACTTGCTTTAAATACAAACGGGATGCCAAGCTTGCTTGCGATCTGTTTAATCGCCTTGGCATGCGCGATCGCCATAGCCCGGCTTTCGATCACACACGGACCGGCAATCAGCACAAACGGTGCGCCTGCGCCAAACTTAATTTTTCCTGACTTAATCGCCTTTGTCATAATTTTTCTAAAACCTTTTGTAAGTCTTCAGGCGTATCAACGCCTATGATATCCATGTCCGTTTCAACTGTTTTGATTTCATATCCTGCTTCCAGAACACGCAACTGCTCAAGCTTCTCGGCTTGTTCTAATTTCGAATGGGGCAGCTCTACGTATTTAAATAAGAAATCTTTCCGATACGCATAAATCCCTAAATGACGATAATGTGTAACATGTTCACAATCACGGTTAAATGGAATGGGCGAACGGGAAAAGTAAAGCGCCCGGCCATTATTGTCGACCACGACTTTAACCACATGGGAATTGTCTAAATCCTCTTCATCATCAATACGCTTAATCATGGTTGCCATCGGACACTCGCTATCTTCTTCAAAGACCTTAACAAGCGCATCAATTTGCTTTGGTTCGATCAGCGGCTCGTCCCCTTGAACATTGACAATAACGTCCGCTTCAATATCCCGTACGGCTTCAGCAATACGGTCGGAGCCTGACGGATGGTCGACCGACGTCATAACAGCGTGCGCGCCGAAATCCTGCGCGGCCTTAAGCACATGATCCGCATCACAGGCAATCCAAACATCATCCACATGCGCGGCCTGCTTGACACGTTCGTAGACATGCTGAATCATCGGCTTGCCGTGAATATCGGCCAGCACCTTGCCTTCAAATCTTGTCGAACCCCACCGGGCTGGAATAACCGCTACTGTTTTCATAGCATCAAATAAAATTTTAAAAAATTTCAGAAGCCATAAGCCCTAATTAAAGGTTTTAGGTTTTAGTCGACTAACACCCAACACCTTAAACCTAACACCTTTTGTTACAGCTTATAACGCATAGCTTAATATTATTTCCCACTAAACGCCGCCAATAACTCTTGTTTTGTCACCGCTGCCGTACCTAATTTGCCAACCACAATACCTGCCGCTACATTGGCCAACTCCGCTGCTTTAGTCTTAGTGAGTCCAAGCGTTAAACCAAGCGTAAATACCGCAATCACCGCATCCCCTGCTCCGGAAACATCATAAACTTCAATTGCTTTAGTATTTATCGCATGTGTTTTCTTTCCCTTAGCGAAAACCCGCATACCGCGCTCACCCAGCGTCATCAATAAACACTCGGCATTAAGATATTGCACAATCGCCTTACCGGCCTTTTCTATCTGATCATCGGTGATGAGCTTATCGAAATTAATTTTAAGTTTTTTGCGTGAACCGTCTGTGACCTTGATATTACGAATAGCATTTTCTGCTTCTTTTAAATTCGGTGTGATGGCCGTCACATTGATGTAATTACAAAAATTCTCCACCTTAGGATCAACGGTAATGATTGTTTTATTTTTATGGGCAAGCGTGGTAAGAAAATTGATCATTTCCGTCGTGATAAGGCCTTTGCCGTAATCGGAGATAACAATCGCATCAAAATCGTCAATGTGATTCTTAATAAATGTCTTAAGTTTTTCGAAAACTTTTACCGTACCGGAAAGATTTGCTTTTTCCCTGTCAATCCGCACAACTTGTTGGTGCTGGGCAATCACCCGTGTTTTAAGAATAGTGGGGAGTTTTTTATCCGCAAAGATGGCCCGCGTATCAATCTTTTTCTTCTTAAGCTCCTGTTTAACACTGCGCCCTTCCGCATCATCGCCGATACGTCCGGCCAAGGTTACCTTCACTCCAAGCCCGGCCAAGTTATGAGCCACATTCGCCGCTCCGCCAGGCACATAAAACCGCTCATTTTCAAGTACAACCGGCACAGGTGCTTCTGGCGAAATCCGTGAAACCGTTCCTTGGATATAGTGATCAAGGATAATATCCCCCACAACCAGTATATTTTTTCTGCTGAATTTACGAATGACTGATCTAAAATCCATAATATTATATATATAATACTAGTAATTAAGGCGTGATTCTATCACAGTTTTATAAAGGCGTCAACCGCTTGTAAAACGTGCGAAACTGAAATAAATTCATTAATTTCAGGCACTTTCGCATCTTCTTCAGTATTGACAAACTCGGTGCCGGGTGGTGGATAAAGGCTGCGTGTCAGCTCTCCTAAAGGCCGCCAACGCTCAGGATTAATGCCAGGGCGATTCCGGGTAAAAATAGATATAACCGGAGTATGCACGGCGCATGCCACATGCACCGGACCAGAATCATTGGATATGAGCAAATCGGCATTTTTAACAAGGCTAATCAGCTGTGGAATAGATGTCATACCGGTTAAATCACCGGGAGCGTGCATCGAATAACCTTTGATCTTTCGGGCCAGCGGACGGATAGCCATTGAACCAATCAAAAATACTTGCGCACCATAATCCTCAATCAATTTATCAATGAGTATGCCGTAGTTTTTAGCCGCCCAGGTTTTCGATGGATCACTGGCCCCGGGATGAATAACAATAAACGGTTTATCTTCTGTTATATGATTTTGTGTACGAAATTGCCCAACCCATTCTTCAGCTGTCTCGCGGAGAGAAACATAAAGCTCTTTGCCATGAGATTTTACTCCGATTGTCTCAAGTAAATCCAAACAATAATCGCTTTCATGCTTCTCACCGAAATGCCGTCTGTCTTCCACACGATGGGTTAAAAGAAAGCTAAACTTACCGTTATCATAGGCCAAGCGTACAGGAATACCCGCTGCAAAACTTAAAAAGTTCGTTCTTTTTTTTGTATGATAATTAATAACAATATCGAATTTTTTACTACGCAAAAACTGAATAAGCTTAACCGTTCCCCAAAACCCTTTATGCTCTTGCTCACGGTCATCAACAATAATATCATCCACATACGGATTATCTTCGACCAGGGGTAAGGTTAAAGGCGCAACAAGCAAAGTGATCCGCGCCATCGGATAAGTGGTGCGTAATGCTTTAAGAGCTGGCGTTGTCAAAATCACATCACCGATGCGATCCGTTCTTATCACTAATATATTCTGAAAACCCCTATTCATGATTCAATATTACTTTCTTACCCTTAATAGTAAAAGCACCGATAACCTGTTCTACCGTAATTGAATTGATATCCGTAAAACTTTTTTGATCCTTCTTTAGATCATCATTATAAAAAGGCTTATCGCCTTTTAAATAAATGCTTTGGCTGCTCCAAGGCCCATACTGATGAACTTTCGACGGACCGAATAGTGCCACAACCGGTTTATCAAAATAAGACGCCATATGCATAGGTCCACTGTCGTTAACCAGTGCCATTGTTGCCTGCTTAACTATTCCCGCACATTGCAATAAACTGGTTTTACCACAAAGATTAAGAGTACTCTCTTTTAAACCATCGCAGATAAAATCGGCAATGACTTTGTCGGAGCCGTCGCCGATAAAAACAACTTTTAATTTATTATGATTGATAACATGACGGGCGACTTCTTTAAACTTTTCTTTATCCCACCGTTTAAACTCATTTAATGATCCCGGTGCCATAACAACAAAACGCTCATTGCCTTTGATAAAACTTTTGAGCAGCCAATTAACACGCGCCTCATCTTCTTCCCCAAGAAACAGCATATGTTGAGGAGAAAATGCTATCTCTCCCTGATAAACTGTTTTAAGGCGCTCTATATGCTTATCCTTCATATGTATATTTTCATCTTTCTTAATCTCAACACTTGTGCGATATCGCGGCCAAAGGATAAACGGTATGGCTGAATTTTTAAGATCGATGACTAGATCAAATTTTTCTCGACGAAGACGTAAAACCCATTTTAATTTATCTAAAATATTTATTTTTTTATCATATTCAAAAATATTTTTAAGTTTTGGATTATATAAAAACAATGCCTTCGATTTTGATGCAACGATGACTGAGACCTCAGCATTCGGATAAGCATTAATGAGCGCATCGACAACAGGGAAAGTTAGTATCGCATCCCCTATATTCGACAAAGAAATAACCAATATACGTTTAATGTCTGTTTGTTCAGTAATTACCATAAATTGATGAGTTGTTGGTTGCTGGTTGTTCGTTGTTGGAGTTTGAGACTAACAACTAACAACGCTTAGAATATTATCATACAATTAATTCTTTAATCTTCTCCAAAACCATATCCACCGATATAGCCTGCATGCATATATTATCCGGACAATCTAAAAAGTAACACGGTTCCTGATTACAACCTACATCACAGTGTAAAACAGTCACTTGCCCGATACCGCGAGGACCAGTCACTTCAGACCTTGTCGGACCGAAAAGCCCGATAACACTCGTCCCTAAACTATTAGCAATATGCAGTGGCCCGGAATCGGCGCAAACAAAAACATCCAAACGTTTAAGCAGCGCAATTAGCTGAGATAGAGATGTTTTCCCAGTTAAATTAATGCAATTGTCATGATCAATACTTTTAAGCAATTCATCAACCTCTGTTTTATCTTGTGCTGCTCCTGTCACAACAACCTTTTTTTGTGAATCAAGCAATACCCTAATCAATTGCCTAAAATTTTCATTCGCCCAGCGTTTTAATTCCCAATTCGCTCCGATATTGATACCGACCAATTTGTCTGTTGTAGAAACCCTGTATTTGGATAAAAACATGTCCATTTCCGTCAAGTCACTTTCATGAATAGATAAACGGGTGTTACGTTGTGAAACGTTGATGCCATAGCCTTCAATAATATTAAGATAATCATCCGATCGATGGCTTATCTGAGCTAAAGGTGTTATGACATCGGTCAAAAATTGTTGTTTCTTTTTAATAGGACTGCCCACGCGCACCTTTATGCCAGCTATTTTTGCCATTAAGGCCTTTGTCGTCGATCCATGCAGCATAAAGGCAATATCACACTGCTCCTTATACAACTCTTCAATAACACTTAATTTAGACCACCACCACTTATGCTTTCCTTTTTCATCATATTCAACAATTTTATCGATTGCATCAATACACTCAAGCACACTTCTGACACGCGGATCAGCCATACATACAATAAAACTATCTGGGTATACCTCCTTCAGCGCATAAAAAACAGGTGATGAAAAAACAACATCGCCTAGCCAGTTAACATTAACAACTAAAATACGTTTCATAATTACGATAAAATCTTTCGCTTAATAAGCCTTTCATACATTGTGATAGTTTTTGACACCATAGCCTCTGCTGAAAACCTCTCTGCGATATGTTCGTGCGCGTTTTTAACCACTGTATCGCGCAAAGTACTATCCTCAAGTATGCGTAAAATATTTTGCGCAAAACCTTCCACATCTTCGCTCTCAACCAAAAGCCCTGTCTTTTCATGTTCAATCAAACTCGGTATACCGCCGACCCGTGAAGCCACAACCGGACAAAAAGACGCCTGCGCTTCTATAATCGACAGACCAAGCCCTTCTTGCCTGGATGGCATAACCGCCACATCAAAAAGATGAAGAAAGTTACGTGTTTCATTGACTGTCGGGGCAAACTCAACATAACCGGATAAACCAAGAGTCTCGACCATCATCTTAAATTCTTCTTCCATCTTTCCTTGCCCCACCAAAAAACATTTAACGTCTTTTCTTGTTTGAATAATCCTTTCCATCGCACGGATTAAAACATCCTGCCCCTTAATATCTGATAAACGCGCCACCAAGCCTATTATTTTTTCATCTTTTAAACCAAACCTTTGCCGCAACTTACCTACTTTGTATTCATCCTTGGCCGCAAAATGATCGATATCAACGCCATTTTCAATCAATTTGATTTGATCAAGCTTAACCTTAAAATCATTTTGAAGGTGCTCTAAAACCTGTTGACTGATCGCAGCAACTTCTTCGCCCCAACAGGGAAAAAGAATTCGTCCCAAACGCCGTTTAAAATACCCATGACAGGTCGAGACAAATGTACAATGAGTCAGAGATAATAATATTTGTCCTATCACCTGTGTGATGCGTGTATTGGCATGAACGACATCAATATCATTGTCTCTTACATATTTAATTAGACGCACAGCGGCAATATAAACTTTCAGGCTTAATTCTGATTTTGTCTTCAAATTAAGCGTTAAAAGCTGCACCCCTTCCCGGATAAAAAAATCTTCCATATCCCCACCACAACTCGCTATAAAAACATTATGACCGTTCTTGCGCATACCCCTGGCTTGGGTCAACAAATAGCTTGTGATCCCTCCGGCATTTAAATGATTGCTTAAATAGAGAATATTCATGATTTCGCCTCAAGAAATTCCATCGTTTTATCAAACACCTCTTGCGGTTTGATTTCGGTCATACATACATGTGTCATAATTTTACATTGTGTGCTATAGCACGGTGCACACTCTAAATCTCTTTCAAAAATATAAAATCGTTTGGCCGGTGGGATATGCCTTTTGGCATCGGTCGGACCAAAAAAGGCAATAAACGGCGTATCAACAGCCGCTGCAATATGCATGGGGGATGAATCCGGCGTAATAAAAACCTTACACCTTTTGATTAAAACCGCCAACTCCATAATATCGGTTTTACCCGCCAAAATGGCTGGACGCGCTTGTGTCATATCAAGCAGCTTTTTAGCAAGCGCCCTATCTTTGTCCATCCCCGTGATCACGACACGCACGTTTTTAGCCGCTAGCATATCGCATAGTTTAGCGATGTGTTCAATCGGCCAATTTTTGCTCAACCATTTTTCTGATGCGGCTAAATTAATACCGACAATATTTTTCGCATTGGCCAGCCACTCAGCGTCAAGCAGGGCCTTAACATTTTTCCTATCGGCCGCAGATGGCCATAACTCCAAATAATCATTTTCCTTAAATTCTATCCCTAGCATTTGAAGGACTTCAAACTGATGGGGAACAGCAGCAATATCATTACGTGGATTTTTAACCGTATGGGATAACAAAAAGCCCCACTTACCGTTATTATACCCATAACTTTCCTTCGGAAACGATAAAAAGGTAAGCAGATGACTACGTTTATTGTTTTGAAAATCAATGACCTTATCTAACTTTAACTCGCGTAATTTTTTCGCCATCTTAAGGAGCTTGAACCAATGGTCATCTTTTGTATCATAAATGATTAAATCATCGATATAGGGACAGCTTAATAAAATTTTACGGGAAGGCGCCCCAACCAAGCAGTGAATTTTAGCTTTAGGAAATTTTTTACGAATGGCCTTTAAAGAAGCTGTAACGAGGATAACATCCCCGATCGAACCAATTTTAATCACAAGTATATTCATCATACTTAAGAGTTCTTCATAAACCGCAAGCGTTTGTGAAGCCATATGCTCAAGGGTATATTGTTCTTTAATTTTTTCCTTGGCCGCCGCAACAAAACTCTGCGCAAGCTCAGGACTGCGGATAAGACGTATAACCGCATTGGCCATCGCGTCGGTATCTTTAGGCGGAACTAAAAGACCGGTTTTCTCATCATCAATAATATCGATCACGCCACCGATCTTGGTCGCAATAACCGGAACACCCACCGCCTGAGCCTCAACAACCACACGACCGAAAGATTCTGGCTCAATGGATGACATAACAAGCATATCTGTTTCTGCCAAAATCTCAGGAATGTCTCTTCTGTTTCCTAAAAAGTGGACATTACCGTCAACCCCTAGCCTGCGTGTTAAAGACATCAATTCATCTTTATAAAATTGCTTGCGCGGCGGGGCTTCCCCGATAATCTGCACAATAACGTGCGGATAACTGCGTATAACCTTGGCCATCGATTCAATAAAATACTTATGCCCCTTTAAGGGTGTAATGCGCCCGATCATGGAAATGACAATATTAGACCCGACATTCTTTTTCTTTTCTATATTAAAGCGCTTTAAATCGACACTGCGCGGAATGCATCTTATCGCTTCAGGTAACACACCAAAATCATCAATCATATGCCGGCCGATCACTTCACTTGGAACAATGACTAATTTCGATTTACCCATCACTTTACTGTAAAACACATTTTTATAATAACCATGACAAGTAGTGATAAACGAAGCTGTTGTTTTACGGCACGCAAAGTAAGCAATCCATCCGGGAATACGCGAACGGGCATGAACAATATCAATCTTTTCATCGACAATAATCGCACGGACATGCTTGATCATGGCGATGACCGAAAAAAGTGATTTTTTATGAACCGGAAGCGCATAGTGCTTACTTCCCGTCTCTTCAATCACAGAGACTAACTTCCCGCCGTTAGATACCACAACTGATTTATGCCCATGCTCAACTAAATATTTGGCAAAATCCACCGTCCCGGTTTCGACTCCCCCCACATTAAGCTCAGGCAATATCTGCAAAATATTCACGATTTATATAACCTCACATAATTCTTCATAAATAATGGCATTATCTTGCAAAGCACGTGTCACCATTTTCTTTTTCCCCACATCATAAATTTGTTGACCCAAGTTTTTGACATCAACCGAGATGATATACCCTTCCTGGCTTAGCTTTTTAATAAAACGCATATGTTTACCGTTGCGACGGCGCGTTTCGGGCGTAAAAACAATTGTCCTTTTTTTCGATGAGACCGCTTCTGAAATCATGGAAAGGCTGTCACCTGAAACAATCAAAAGGTCACTTAACCCCATAATACCCCCGATGGCAAAGTCAATATCTTCCTGATTCGGCATGATAAGCAGCGGGCAATGGTCGTGTTGTTTAAAAACGCTTCTGATTATTTGATCTATTTTTTTAGGTGTCCGGCGTGATGTCGTTATAAGCAAATCCGCATTAAGGTTTTCTGCAATTTCACCGAGCTGACGGGTTAGCATACCGATTTTTTTTTCCGACAACCATACACCTTTGGCTCCTCCACCAATCAAAACACCGATCTTCATACGCATACGTTTTTTAAGATGAGAAAACCGTTTTAAAAGCAACTCCTGTTGCTCATCGAGATGTGTTTCATCGACTAAATTAGGCACAGCATAGGTGATCGCAAAACGACACCGATAATAATTGATTTTTGGTTTATCATGCTGGGGCAAAACAACCAGATCAAATCTATTATATCCAAGTAAACCCGGTTTAAGATTGACAATGCTCTTAGCATTATGATCTTTCGCAATAAGAAAATTAAGAGCTGCAATCGAAGAACCGCACGAAATGATATAATCAGCAGTTATTGTTAAAACCTTCTGTGCACATCTATCTGTCAAAAATTGTCTTAAAAAATCAATTCTCCCCCGCATAAATAAAGGCATATATAAAACACCTAACACAGCAAGAATTTTAGACGAAAGGTTACTTTTATATGAAACAGGCACAATAGATACTTCCGCCTGTATATCCCTTTTCTCGGCCAAAACCTTTTGCAGGACAGATGCCACGGCCTCGGATTGCCGTTGATGCCCCATCTTGCCATCACTTAAAACACATATTCTCGCCTGTTTAGAAAATTTCCAGATCTTATACACCCACATATATTCATCTGGTTTTTCAATAATAGCCTCTTCCATCATGTCAACAATCTGCTTAAGGCTTGCCGTGATACTGGCATCAAGGTCGCCCGCCTGCGGAACTTCTATTGGCTTAGAAAAGGTCATACAATGTCTGCCATCCCCTGTTCGCTTAATAGAGGCAAAGACAATCGAGGCATCGTATTTATGGGCAAGCCGGATAACACCACTATTCATCGTTGCACTACGCCCAAAAAAATCAACCGGCTCTCCCTTACGGCCACCTTGATCAATCACCATTCCGACAACACCATTCTTTTTCAGTGTCGCCACAATATCCCGTACGGCAGAGCCATGATTTAAGACCACCGTTCCACCACAAGTCCGGTAAGAGTTAAGCAGTTTATCTAACTTCGAATATTTACGCTGGACATTTGCAAACAAGGTATAAGGAAAATCGAGCATAGCGCAAACGACATTGGCCATTTCCCAACTCCCAGCATGCATCCCAACAAGGATAACCCCTTTGCCGCGTTTGCGCGCCTGATCGATATATTCCTTCCCCTCAATATTGACAACATCTTGAAAATTATCCGGACTTAATAGGGGCAGACGAAACATATCAACAATGCTCATACCGAAATTGGCGTACATATTTTTCGCAATTCTTTTCAATTCTTTAAGCGATTTAACACCGGCAAAAGCAGCCTTTAAATTGGCATAGGTCTGCGCACGGTTTTTAAAATCAATCGTATAATAACACCTGCCGATACACCGTCCCATCCAAAGCGCAACACCGAGTGGGAGAGTACGCACGACTGCGCCGAAAATAAGCGCACTAAAATATATGATCGAGTCTTTCATTAAATTCATTTTTTCCTTCTGTAATATCGATTTCAATCCCTAAAACATATACATCAATTTGAGAAGCAAACTGTCTATAAAACTGTTCTAACTTAACAATATCTTTTTCCGTCGTAATAATTGCTTCTGCTCCCGAACTCTTGGCTTGATCAATAACATCCACAATATTTTTTTCAAGGTAACTGTAATGATCTATAAACTGAGCGGCATCTACTACTTGCGCCCCCAAAGATTCTACTGTTTTCTTAAATCCTTGAGGATTGCCAATGCTACTCAAACAAAACACCTTTTTACTGTTAAGTAAAGTCAAGCCCATAGCCGCCCTATTAACCGGATCAACCAAACTAACAGGTTTATGAATCGTCTCAACTACGGGTGCTGATGGATTAAATTGTTTGATGGCATCTTTAACGGCATCAATATCTTTGACCAAATCGGTCTTGCTTAATAGAATCATATCTGCGCGCTTAAGCGCCCTGTGCGGTTCGCGTAAAATACCCCGTGGAATTAAAGCCCCATTGCCAAATGGATTGGCGCTGTCAATAACAAGGATATTTAAATCACGTTTAACTTGTCGTCTTTGAAAGCCATCATCCATGATAAACACATCACAGTCATCTTGGGATAAGAATTGCTTTGCTTGCTCTACTCTGTTCGATCCTATCAATACAGGTACTTGATTAAATTTGGTCTTGAGCATAGCTGCCTCGTCACTAGCTGTTTGCTGCCCACGGTCCATATACCCACGCATCAGCACAGCCGGATGTTTACCATCAGCGGTTAAAAAACGAACCAGATAAGCCACAACCGGTGTCTTTCCTACACCTCCCATCACAATATTACCGACGCTTATAACCGGACGTCCCAAATTCGACGAAGGCAACATACGGCTTTCATAAAAACCATTGCGTATAGCCACAACAATGCCATAAACCCAAGATAAAACACGCAAAACACCTTTAACAGGTATTGTCCAGAATGCCTTGTTACGGTCTGTCATTAATCCCAGGAAAAATTGTTTCATGCTTTTATATAATTACCAATCATATCCACGGTCTTATCCGTTGCCCCACGGTTCGCTTGCATAATCTCTGCCGCCTTGGCCCCATAATCAAGGCGTCTTGATTCATCTCCAATCAATCCTTCTATCTTCTCGGCAAGCTCCTTTTCATTATCCACCTTGATAACAGCCTTGCCTTCGCTAAATAGATCAATAATATTCTTAAAGTTTTCCATATGCGGGCCAACAATAATCGGTTTGGCAAAAACGGCCGGCTCTAAAATGTTCTGACCACCAACCCCCTTTAATGTTTTGCCGACAAACACAATATCCGCCAAACTATACATTTGACGCAAGTGGCCAATCGTATCAATTAACAAAATAGCCCGACTCTGATTGGTTCGCTCAGAAAGTCTGGTGTACGGCAAATCACCTTCATCAAGTAATTTAACCACCTCTGCCATACGCTCTATGTGCCGCGGGGCGAGAATCAATTTAAGGTTCGTATATTTTGTGCGCAAATCATTGTAAATGTTTAAAACAATCTCTTCTTCCCCTGGATGCGTGCTTCCGGCCACCCACACAATATCCTCTTCGGCAAACCCATAATCACTACGCTCAAGCATATTTAAAACATCAACACTATCAAATTTTAAATTACCGAACACCTCAATCTTGTTGGAATCAGCTCCAAGCGCACAGATCCTCTCGGAATCAATGGCACTTTGCATGCAAAAACGGTCAACTGTATTCAATGTTTTAGCAACAAAGGGTTTAATTCTTCTGTAACCTTTAAAAGACTTATCGGAAATGCGTCCGTTAATTTGCAGTATGGCAACATTTGTTCGCTTAAGTGTACGGTATAAATTCGGCCAAATCTCTGTCTCGGCGGCAATATAGACAACAGGCCTGATAACACTCACAAATTTTTTGACAACCCAAGAAAAGTCAAATGGCGCATAAATAATTTTAACCTTATCTTTAAACTTTTCACAGGCCAATTCATTGCCTGTACGTGTTACTGTTGAGAGAATAATTTGATGATGTGGATATTGTCTTAGAAGATCATTAACAACGCTTTCAATGGCAAGCACTTCGCCGACACTTACCGCATGAATCCAAATATTTTTGGGATGCTTTAGATGAGTTTCAAAATCATCAGGCCAAAACCCAAGCTGAACCCACAACCCCTTATGCCATTTACCCCGCAATGTCAAATGCGGAATATAAGTTATTAGTATTAATATTAGTAGGGTATTATAAAAAAACATAAAAAATACACTCTTATTACGCCCGTGGGTGCGCTTTATCGTACACCTTTTTTAAGCGGTCTGTCGAGACATGCGTATAAATCTGTGTCGTCGATAAACTCGCATGCCCCAAAAGCTCCTGAACACTGCGTAAATCCGCCCCATGGTTTAAAAGATGTGTGGCAAATGAATGCCGCAACACATGTGGCGAGATATCTTTGTTCACACAGGTTTGACGGATATATTTCTTTGTAATGTCAATAACGGCCCGTGTTGAAATCCTCTTACCGTTCTTATTTAAAAATACAGCCCGTGTTTTTTCCCGGCGTTTCTCAACATAATCCTTTATCGCGGCAATCGCTTTATCACCAATCGGCACAATACGTTCTTTTTTCCCCTTGCCATAAACCTTGGCGATATTGCCGATAAAATCAACATCCTCTAAATTTAAACCGACCAATTCACTAACCCGTATACCAGCACTATAAAGTGTTTCTAAGATAGCCCTGTCCCGTCGACCCAAGTCTTTATTTGTTTTTGGTGCTTCAATAAAAGCAACCATCTCTTCTTCTGTTAAAAACTTAGGAAGAGGCTTATCCAACTTCGGCGACATAAGAATCTTCGTCGGATTTTCGTCAACAACCCCTTCTCTCTGCAAATACTTAAAAAAACTACGCAGTGTTGATAATTTACGTGCGAGTGTACGTGGCTTGTGTTCTTTCGCTTTCAGATGTGAAAGAAAACGCCTTAATTGCACGTATTCGACAGTATCTAATTTTACCCGGCCGATAAATGTGGAAAATTCAATAAGATCTAATTTGTAATTCAGGATAGTATGTTCGGAATAATTTTTCTCGATATCAAGATAATTTAAAAAGTTATCGACATGCTTTTTCATGACAGGCCATTACCTCGTTTAAGAAAACAGAGACGTTTATTCTTCTTTGCTGCTTTGGCCTTGTGATTCTTCTTTAGCTTCTTCTTTATCGTCTTTATCAGGCAATTTATTGCTGATATGATTACATTTGGGATACTTGCTGCATCCATAAAATGTTTGTCCGCGTTTGGAACGACGTTCAACCAACTCACCGTCACACCCCTCTTCAGGACACGGGATGCCAAGCGTAAACGGCGCTGCGTATTTACACTTGGGAAAATCCGAACAACTGATAAACTTACCGCGCCGACCCCATTTGACCGCCAGTTTTGCATCACATTCGGGACAAGTTTTATCTAAAAAGTTATGCGTCTTCTCAATGGTTGCCTCTGCCGTTTCTAACTCCTGACTAAACGGCTTCCAAAATTTTTTAAGCAAAGTCGCATATTCAAGGTTGCCCTCTTCAATACGGTCGAGATTCGCCTCCATCTTCGCGGTAAAACTTTCATCAATAACATGCGGAAAATTTTCGGTTAAAAGATCGGAAATCAAAATTCCAAGTTCCGTAGGTTGTAAATAACCCTTTTCTCGAATGGTATAATTACGCATAACCAAAGTCGAGATGATCGCCGCATAGGTACTCGGACGGCCGATGCCATCTTCTTCCAAAGCCTTGACTAAAGAGGCATCCGAAAATCGCGGCGGTGGCTTGGTAAAATGTTGTGTAGGCAGAAGTTTTTTTAATATAAGAACATCGCCTTTTTTATAACTTGAAAAATCGACTTTAGTCGCCTCTTCGCGAACAGCATGATCGACGACTAGATGCCCGTCGAATTTAAGGGTGGAGACCGAAGCTCCAAACGTGCAGTTGCCGGCAGTTACTTCCATCTTTTTGTATTCATAAATCGCCGGCACAATCTGTGAGCTGACAAAACGATTCCAGATAAGTTCATAGAGTTTATACTGATCCGCATCTAAATAGGCCTTCACATCCCCGGGCTTTAAGTGAACATTAGTCGGACGTATCGCTTCATGCGCTTCCTGCGCTGACTTTTTCGATTTATAGACATTCGGCTTCTCAGGCAAATACTTTGCACCAAATTCTTTGCCGATAAAATCTCTTAATTTGGCTGTGGCCTCAGCAGAAATATTAACCGAATCGGTACGCATATAGGTAATCAGACCCGTTGTCTCACCGTTACCCACATCAATCCCCTCATAAAGCTGCTGAGCAAGCATCATAGTACGATTCGCATTAAACTTAAGTTTATTAAATGCCTCCTGCTGCATGGTACTTGTGATGAGCGGTGCGCCTGCCTTACGTTTAACTTCGCGTTTGGAAATACTTGAAACAACAAATTGTTCTGTCTTAAGTTTGGTAAGCAGCTCATCGGTGACTTCCTTAGATCCTAATTCAAACTTTTTACCGTCGATCTTTTCAAGGGCTGCTTCAAGGATGGTGTCAGATCCTGTACGTTGCAGATGGGCCTCGACTTGCCAATACTCTTTTGGATTAAAGGCCTCAATTTGGCGTTCACGGTCGACAATGATTTTAAGGGCAACCGACTGAACACGTCCGGCACTAAGCCGTGAGCCGACTTTTTTCCAGAGAATCGGGCTTAACTTATATCCTACAATACGGTCTAACAGCCTGCGCCCAATCTGTGCATTAATCAAATTCTGATCAAACTCGCGGGCATTGTCAAAGGCCTTAAGCACGGCCTCTTTGGTGATCTCTTGAAAAGACACCCGGTAAACCTTTTTGCCTTCGCCAATATGATTGACCAAATTCCACCCAATGGCCTCACCTTCACGGTCAGGGTCGGTGGCAACATAGATTTCTTTGGCAGACTTGCTGTCCTTTTTCAGTTTGGTTAAAATTTTCGATTTGCTACGCACAACAATCAACTTAGGCTCAAAATTATTTTCCACATCAACCCCAAGAGTGGATTTCGGTAAATCAATCAAATGCCCCATAGAAGAGACAACTTTATATTTCTTACCTAAAAATTTGTTGATCGTTTTAACTTTGGTGGGAGATTCTACAATTACAATTGCTTTAGCCATAAAATACTTTCTATTTTATCTAGCATCACTTATCTAATTAAAATTTCTTAAAAACCTCTTCCCAGGCAGCTGCTTAATCAAATGTTTCATCTCAAGTTTGAGCAAAACAGCCTGTGCACTGAGAACATTTTCCTCTACACAGCGTCTTAAAATAAGATCAATCTCTACAGGATCACCGGTTATTTGATTGTACACAATTTTCTCTTCAGCGGTTAAATTTTTTAAAATATTTTCACAATTTTGATCGTTCTGATTGTCTGTGCGTTGTGTGCCAAACATATTCACTCTGACCGCAATATCTTCGAGCACATCATCGACGGCGGTTACAATTTTGGCACCCTGGCGGATCAAATCATTTGTGCCGCCGGCGGTCGGGCTGTCAATTTTTCCTGGCACCGCATAAACCTCCCGCCCTTGCTCAAGGGCCAAATCAGCGGTAATTAAAGCCCCGCTGCGTTTGGCTGCCTCTACCACAACCACCCCTTGGGATAGACCACTGACAATCCTGTTGCGGCGTGGAAAATTATAGGTCATCGGCTGCATACGCATTGGAAATTCTGAAATAACCGCCCCAGACTGTGGAATCTCTATAAATAATTGCGCATTTTCTTTCGGGTATACTTCAGCCAAACCACAGCCCAAAACAGCCATCGTGGATCCCTTGGCTTTTAAAGCGCCGCGATGCGCCGCAGCATCAATCCCTTTGGCCAGTCCAGAAATAACCGGGATATCATACCGTCCCAGCTCATAGGCAAACTTCTCTGCCGTTGATAGACCATAGAGCGATGAGGCACGGCTGCCCACAATCGCAATGCCAATATCCAAAGTTTCCGGTAGCGCACCTTTCACATACAAAATAACCGGTGCATCATCGATCTCTTTTAAACGCGCAGGATATACCTCATCATGGATGGCAATGATATCAATACCCGCCTCTTTGATCGATTTATATTCTTCCTCCAAAAACCTGTCGTGATCAAACTTAGCTACTTCTTCACATGCCTTGGACGGCAAAAGCTTACTTGCCGCCAAATCATTGGATTGACGCAAAACATTTTTGGCAGAACCGTAATAATCAAACAGTTTAACAATCTGTTTATTGCTTAAATACGGTATGGCATTAAGAATTAATAATGCATCTTTTTCAGACATTTTCTATTACCTCTAAGATATCTTTAGCTAACTGGGGGATCGTTTTGTTATCAGAAACAACCGAGTAATCAGCCGTTTCATACAGGGGGCGACGCTGATCGAGCAGTTCTTGAACCTTGGCTCTGGGGTCCGGCACATTAAGAAGCGGCCGGTTCGTTGTCCCACGTGTGTTTTCTAAAACCGAATCAGCGGTAATCGAAAGATGAATGATTATACCATTTTGGCGCAGTTTATCAATATTGCTCGGGTCAAGGACAATTCCTCCCCCGCAATCAATAATCAGATCAGACTTCCCGGAAACCTCCTCAACGGCTTGTTTTTCACACGCACGAAAATACTCTTCCCCATGCTCGGCAAATATATCTGTAATCGACTTGCCTTCTTTGGCCTCGATTAAATCATCGGTCGAAACACGTTTGCGGCCCAGTATCTTCTCTAACTCTTTGGAAACCAATGTCTTACCGGAGCCCATAAATCCGATAAAGACAATATTTTTCTGACTCATGCCCGGATTTTAACACAGGGGGCATTTGAAGTCAAACAGCCTTCTTCTCTAATATATGGGGGTATTACTAAATGAGCGTTCAATTTACTGAGGACCCCGCTGCATTCTTGCGAATGCAAGAAGCGGGGGACGAAAGGAAATTGTTACAGCGAATTTATCTGCGAAGCCAACGTGAGCACGATGAGTTTAAACGCGTAAGCACTTTAAACGAATCGAGCGCAACATTGCAGCGGAGCAGATTCTTGACATTCCACAATTCAGTGTTCATTAGTATAGTCCGTAGCCACTCAGGATCCAGGCGATAATCTGATCACCCAAAAAGAGGCTGAGTAGTGCACCAGCCACAATGAATGGTCCATAGGCAATTGTGGTATCGCCCGTACGTAATTTTTCAATAATGCCAAAGACTGCTCCAAAAAAAGGCGCCAAGAAGAAAGTTAAAAGCGCATATTTCCAGCCCAAAAAGGCGCCGATCATCGCCATCAGTTTAATATCCCCGCCGCCCATCGATTCCTTTTTAAAAAGCAGATCACCCAAAATCCCCATCGCATAAATGGCACCACCGCCGACCAAAACACCAACAACCGACCAACCCAAAGAGTAAAGATGCGCAAGCCACCAGGCGTCTTCCGTTAAATAAACATTATGCAAAGCAGGGATCAAAAGACTAAAAAGAAGCCCAAAAAACATCCCGCCCACACTGATCTCATCCGGGATAATACGATGCGCGAAATCAACAAAGACAGTGACAATAAAACACGAAACCATAAATAAATAAGGAATCAGGATAAGATCAAATCCAAAGAAGTGATAAAACGCAAGAAAGACGCACCCGGTCAACAACTCTACCCAAAAATAACGCATGGAAAATGGTTCACTGCAATCCCGGCAGCGGCCGAGCAAAACTAAATAACTGATAATGGGAATGTTGTCGTACCAGGCAATCGGCTTTCGACATTGAGGGCAATGGGATGGGGGATTAAGAACTGATTTTTCTTCCGGCATGCGTACAATGCAGACATTAAGAAAACTGCCTACGATCGTACCGAATAAAAATATAAAAATAGAAATAAAATCTTCTTCAGACATAAGCTGCCTTCTCTAAAGCCTGACGCATGTCATTTTTAATCTGATCACTAATCTCAACATCTTCGGCCCAATGCTGAAGGGCTAAAACACCTTGGTAATAAAGCATGCCAAGTCCGTTGGCGATACGTGCTCCTCTTTCTTCGGCCATTTTAAGAAGCGTTGTTTTGGCAGGATTATAGATCAAATCATAGACGAGCAAATTACTATGTAAAAGCTCTTCATCAACAAGACAGGGATCTTCTTCGTTCAGTCCAATCGAAGTCGTATTGATCAAAAGATCAGCGAGTTCAATATCTAAATCATCGACGGACATAGCCGGCTCAACAATACTGACATCCACATATTCACGAATCTCATTCAACATATGATCCAAGCGTGACGATGTGCGGTTATAGATTTTAATCGACTGTGGCCTTTCCGGAATCAAACACAACGTTGTCAAAATCGCCCGCGCCGAGCCACCGGCGCCAAGAATGACAATACGCTTATCCGATAGATCAAACCCGAGCTCGGTCAAATGCGTTAAAAAGCCCGGCGCATCCGTATTATACCCGGTTAGTTTACGCTTTTTGTTAATAACGATCGTATTAACTGCCTTTAATTTCTCGACAAGCGGTGTCAGGCTATCCATGTATTTAAGCACCTTCTCTTTATAAGGCACGGTTACATTCAACCCAAATATAGGCGAGTCTTCTTTTTTAAGATCTTCGAAAAATCCATCAAGCTCATCATCCTGAAGCGGAAATGGTTTATAGAGAGCATCCACATTAAGTTTTTTAAAAGCAGTATTATGCATAACCGGTGAAAGCGTGTGCTTAAGCGGATTACCGATAATACCGTATGTGGTTATGTGTTTATTCATTTTTAAATTAAAAGTGATAGAGTGGTAGAGTGCTAAAAGTGGTAATTATGCCCGAAATGATAAGTTATCATATTTACTACCACTCTACCACTTTATCACTCTATCACCATTATCGACATGTTATTCAACTGACAAAACCTTGTTCACTGCGTTAATATAAGCCTTGGCCGATGCCTCAACGATGTCAGTACTTGTGCCATGTGAAACAACCTTCTTCCCTTCGACTTTAACTTTAGCCGTTACCTCACCTAAGGCATCTTTTCCTTCGGTCACCGATTGAAGTGAATAATCAAGCAGCTCTGCCTTAATCTTTGTGATGGCATCTATCGCTTTATAACAGGCATTGACCGGCCCGTCGCCGGTGGCCTTTTTCATATAGGTCTTGCCTTCTTTTTTAAGGACAACCTCCACCTCTGGCTTTGAACCCATCGCACTTATCACTTTTAAATCCTCAAGCGCCCAAATATTTTTAAATGGCTGGACTTCGTCATCAACAATCGCGAGCAAATCGTCATCATAGACTTGTTTCTTTTTATCGGCCAAGTTTTTAAACCGTTCAAAGGCCTTA
Source organism: Candidatus Omnitrophota bacterium (assembly GCA_028280285.1). Lineage (GTDB taxonomy): Bacteria > Omnitrophota > Gorgyraeia > Zapsychrales > Zapsychraceae > JANQNA01. The sequence goes on from JANQMA010000032.1 coordinate 90,458, forward strand.
TCAATCTTGGCATCGTCCAACTCAACACCCAATTGTTTTAATCGGTCTTTAAAGGCATGGCGTCCGGAATGTTTGCCGAGGACCATCACTTCCATATTAAACCCGACATCTTCGCCCGCCATGATTTCATAGGTTGATTTTTCTTTAAGCACGCCGTCCTGATGAATACCGGATTCATGCCGAAAAGCGTTAGCCCCGACAATCGCTTTATTAGGTGGAACAACGAAACCGGTGTACTTGCTCACCAAACGCGAAGCACGGTAAAACTCTTTTGTATTAATTCCTGTCATTAAATTGTAATAATCCTGCCGGGTTTTAATCGCCATGACAATCTCTTCCATAGAGGCATTGCCGGCGCGCTCACCAATACCGTTAATTGTGCACTCCACTTGACGCGCGCCGTTTTCTACACCGCTTAAGGAATTGGATACCGCAAACCCTAAATCGTCGTGACAATGCGTCGATATAATTGCTTTATTAATATTCGGCACATTGTTTTTAATATCCGCAATTAACTTTCCGTATTCGGCCGGAACCGCGTAACCAACCGTATCAGGAATATTGACCGTCGTTGCCCCGGCCTTAATAACATCTTCTAAGACTTGGTACAAAAAGTCTTTATCACTGCGCGAGGCATCTTCCGGGGAGAATTCGATATTATCGACTTTCGCGCGGGCATGCTTAACCGCATCGACTGCCATCTGCAATATCTCTTCCTTGCCTTTTTTAAACTTGTGCTCCATGTGGATTTTGGAGGTCGCTAAAAAGACATGGATCCGTTTATGCTTGGCCGGTTTAAGCGCATCAGCGGCCGCATCAATATCTTTTTTGATTGAACGCGCCAGGCCGCAAACACAGGAATTTTTAATATGCTTGGCCACCGTTTCGACGGAATCAAAATCGCCTTTGGAGATAACCGGGAACCCGGCTTCAATAATATCGACACCTAGTTTTTCAAGCGTATAGGCAATTTCTAATTTTTCACGCACAGACATGCTGGCGCCCGGCGCCTGCTCGCCATCCCTTAATGTCGTATCAAAAATTAAAACTTTGTCTTTTTTGCCCATTTCACACCTCGTAAAAAAGAGGTAAGCCGTAAAGAATTTTCTCTATACCGCTTACCTCTTAACTTTAGGAATTCTTTACCTTAAATTACTTCTTCATCCAACTCATGAAGCCCCGCAGTCGCTTGCCCACTTTTTCGATTGGATGTTTTTTTGCATCTTTTCGATACTGACTCATAGCCTTGCGTTTGCCTTCTCTATTTTCTTTCATCCATTCGCGTGCGAATTTGCCTGTTTGGATTTCTTTAAGGATTTTTTGCATTTCTTTTTTTGTCCGTGGGTTAACCACACGCGGACCGCGGGAGTAATCTCCATATTCGGCTGTGTCGGAAATGCGCCCGCGCATACCGTCCACACCCTCTTCAAAAATACAATCCACAATCAATTTAAGCTCGTGGCAGCATTCAAAATACGCCATCTCCGGGGCATAACCTGCTTCAACCAAGGTCTCAAAGCCAGCCTTAATCAATTCCGATGTTCCGCCACAAAGAACAGCTTGCTCACCAAAAAGATCTGTTTCCGTCTCTTCTTTAAATGTCGTTCTAAAAATCCCTGCCCGGCCACCACCAATGCCTTTGGCATAGGCCAGCGCATCTTTCAACGCATGTTTGGTCGCATCCGTATGAATAGCCACTAAACAAGGAACCCCTTTACCTTCTTCAAATTGACGTCTCACAAGAGCCCCAGGGCCCTTTGGTGCAATCATCCACACATCAACGCCTTTTGGCGCCTTAATGTAGCCGAAATGCACATTAAATCCATGGGAAAAAGCAATCGCCTTACCCTTAGTTAAATTCGGTTCAATTTCATTTTTGAAAAGATCAGCCTGCACATGATCCTGCGTTAAGATCATTATAACATCAGCCTTTTGGGCGGCTTCGGCGGCACTGACCGGTTTAAACCCATCCTTTTTGGCGATATCATAGTTGACACCCCCTGGACGCTGGGCCACAATAACATTAAGTCCGCTGTCACGCAATGACAATGCCTGCCCACGGCCTTGAATACCGTAACCTACAATGGCAATGGTACGCCCTTTATATACTTTTAAATCAGCATCTTTATCGTAGTAAATCTTTGGCATTTGACTTCCCTTCTTGGATATTATTCAATTTTAAAAACAGATTATACCATGTTTTCATATCGTTGCAACTGCTAGATATACAGTGAATTTAGGTCAGAATCTGGACCAGAGAATAGAATTCATCGAGGTGTTTGAATTCTTTTTGGGTGGCATCCCTTAAGTCGATCACATTGATTTGATCCTGCAAAACACCGATGGCCTTGCCGTACTGCTCCTTTTCGATCAAATCGATCGCAGCTGCGCCCAGGCGTGTGGCCAAAATACGATCCTGACCGGTTGGAACGCCTCCTCGCTGCACATGCCCTAAGGTGACATAACGCGACTCGAGACCGGTCATCGTAGTGATGGTATTGGAGATATCTACTGCCTTGCCGGCACCTTCCGCCACAATAATCATCCAACTGACTTTACCTTTTTTATGCCCCTGCTTAATCGCCTCACACATACTTGTAAAATCAAATGGACGCTCAGGAATAATGACATCTTCGGCACCCGCCCCAATCGCCACCTCAAGGGCAATATACCCGGACTTATTACCCATAACCTCAATCACAAAAACCCGCTCCATACTATGAGCCGTGTCGCGAATCTTATCGATCGCCTCTAAGGCCGTATTAACTGCTGTATAGCAGCCAATCGTTTCATCCGTTCCTTTTAAATCATTATCAATAGTTCCGGGCAATCCAACTACAGGAAACTTAAAATTATCCCACAGAATGGACGCCGCTTGATAAGTTCCATCCCCACCAATGGCAATAAGCGCATCGATCCCGTGTTTCTTAAGTATCTCTACACCTTTTTTCTTACCTTCCAATGGACGGAATTCAGGACAACGGGCTGTCTTCAAGATAGTCCCGCCACGATTGATAATATTGGAAACCGACCGGTGGTTAAGCGGAACAATTTCTTCTTCCAATATCCCTTTATAACCATGGATGATACCGTACATCTCATAGCCTTTGGCTAGGCCACAACGCACGGCACTGCGAATCGCCGCATTCATCCCCGGGCCATCCCCACCGGAAGTAAGAATAGCAATCCTTTTTGTATCTTTTTTACGATTGAATATGCTCATTGTAATTTATTTGTTTGATAAATCGTACATCGTACTTAGGACTTCGTACTTCGTGCTCCACGATGTACTAAGTACGACGTACGAAGTACGAAACAATTAATACCTATAATGCTCAGGTTTGTACGGACCGTTGACCGGGATATTAAGATACTTTGACTGTTTGTCTGTTAAGACATCCAAATCAACCCCCAGCTGACCCAAATGAAGACGAGCAACCTTCTCATCCAATTCTTTCGGAAGAAAATAAACTTTATTTTCATAGTTGCTGCCGTTTTTATAAAGCTCGATCTGTGCCATCACTTGGTTTGTAAATGAATTACTCATAACAAATGACGGATGTCCCGTCGCGCATCCCAGATTGACCAGACGCCCTTCGGCCAAGACAATAATCTTCTTGCCATCAGGATACACATATTGATCGACTTGCGGTTTAATATTAACCTTTTCAATATCATTGCGCCCATTAAGATAAGCGATTTCGATTTCTAAATCAAAGTGACCGATATTACACACGATCGCGCCATCTTTCATCGCATCAAGATGCTGACCACAAATAACATCACAACATCCGGTTGTCGTGACAAAAATGTCGCCTATTTTGGCCGCATCTTCCATCTTCATCACATCAAAACCTTCCATCGATGCTTGAAGCGCACAGATAGGATCGATTTCCGTAACGATCACACGCCCACCCATACCGTCAAAGGCTTGCGCGCAACCCTTACCAACATCACCGTAACCGGCCACAATACAGACTTTACCGGAAATCATCACATCGGTCGCTCGCTTAATCCCATCGAGCAATGATTCGCGGCATCCGTAAAGGTTGTCAAATTTAGATTTTGTTACCGAGTCATTAACGTTTATCGCAGGAACTTTTAATTCACCTGCCTCCATCATCTCATATAAACGATGAACGCCTGTTGTGGTCTCTTCGGTGATACCGCCGACATGGTCTAACAAATCAGGATATTTATCATGCATGATCTGCGTTAAATCCCCACCGTCATCCAGAATCATATTCGGCCCCTTACCATCCGGCCAGGTGATGGTTTGTTCAATACACCATTCATACTCCTCTTCGGTTTCGCCCTTCCAGGCAAAAACAGGAATACCTTTAGCTGCGATCGCAGCCGCCGCCTGATCTTGCGTCGAGAAAATATTACACGATGACCAGCGCACTTCAGCACCAAGATCTATCAGTGTTTCAATCAAAACAGCTGTTTGGATCGTCATATGGATGCAACCAGCGATACGCGCGCCTTTAAGCGGCTGTTCGTCTTTATATTCCGCGCGGATAGCCATTAACCCGGGCATTTCCTTCTCGGCGATTTCAACTTCTTTACGACCCCATTCGGCCAATGAAATATCTTTTACCTTATAATCTCCTGACGCTACGGTTGGATTCATTTTTTTCCCCTCATTATCTTGATTCATAATAATAATTTATTTTAAAGCTGCCGCCGCACGGGCAAGTGCCTGGGCTTTATCGGTCTTCTCCCATGTGAATTGTTTTTCTTTGCGCCCAAAATGTCCGTGAGCTGCCGTTGCAAAATAACGAGGCTTAAGAAGATCTAACTTCTTTATAATCCCCGCCGGCGATAAGTCAAAATGTTTCTCAATTAGTTTTGCGATCTGACGATCGGATAATTTAGACGTCCCAAACGTATTGATATGAATTGATGTTGGACGAGGATAACCAATCGCATAAGAAAGCTGCACTTCGCATTTTTTCGCGATTTTGGCCTTAACAATATTCTTGGCCACATAGCGGGCGGCATACGCGGCTGAACGGTCAACCTTAGACGGATCTTTACCGGAAAAGGCCCCGCCCCCATGACGACCATAACCACCGTAGGTATCCACGATAATTTTACGTCCGGTTAAACCGCAGTCTCCTTGCGGCCCACCCACAACAAATTTTCCCGTCGGGTTGATCAAAAATCGTGTTTTCTTATCAATCAACTTAGCCGGGATAATTTTTTTACAAATTTTGGCAATAATATCCTTTTTAAGTTTCGCGTAAGACACATCTTCATCATGCTGCGATGAAAATACAACCGTGTCAACTCGCAGCGGTTTATCATTTTTATCATACTCAATCGTTACCTGCGACTTGGCATCAGGGCGCAGATACTTTAATTTTGTCTTTCTGATCTTTGCATGCTCCGCCACAAGCTTGTGCGATAAGTCAATCGCAAGCGGCATTAAATCAGCTGTTTCATTACACGCATAACCAAACATTATCCCTTGATCACCGGCCCCTTGCTCTTTATGTAGCCCCTGGCCTGTAGTAACACCTTGTGAAATATCAGGCGACTGTTTATCAAGCGCAACAAGCACAGCACACGTATTGTAATCAAAACCCTTTTTGGAATCATCATAGCCGATTTTTTTCACCGTATCGCGTACGATTTTTTGAAAATCAACCTGAGCCTTGGTTGTAATTTCCCCTGCCAACACTACCATCCCGGTCGTAATCATTGTTTCGCACGCCACGCGGCTTTTTGGGTCTTGAGCCAACATAGCATCTAAAACAGCGTCGGATATCTGATCCGCCATTTTATCCGGATGCCCCATTGATACCGACTCAGATGTAAAAAAATAACTTCCTTTCACTTCAACCACCTTTCTTTATAACTCTTTATATTTAAACAAATTTCGCTTGTGCTTCATTATAGGCTTCGATACTTCCAATATCATACCACTTGCCGGTAAATGTAAAACCATAGACTTCACTTTTTTCACACAGCCAATGGATGTAATCTCCGGCTCTATCCGCTTTTTGGGTCTCTTTAAGATACGTTTCAATCAAGGACAAAGTGCTTTTAGGCAAGTAATAAAAACACATAGCCACCAAGCTGGAGCGAGGATTGTCAGGCTTTTCCTCAAATGAAGTGATAATACCATCTTTCCCTAGAGATAGTACACCAAACTTGCTGGCCTGTCCAATATCTTCAATATCATACGTCCCGATACTCACACATTCCGGTGTCGCCCGAGCAAAGGCGATATATTCTTTCAAATTAAAATCAAAAAGATTGTCCCCACCAACCACCAGAAGATCCTCATCTAAAGTTTGATCTTTAATGACAAACTCAATATCCCCAATGGAACCAAGCCTGTCATCAGGTGAGGTTGTCCCATCATTAATGATTGTGATGGAGTGCGGATAATCCAAGTTATCGGCCCACTCTGTAAAATGACCGTAAAACTTCGCATTAGTCACAACCAGAACTTCTGTTAAATCCTCTAAACCTTCTATCCGCTCGAGGATAAAATTCAAAAGTGGTTTGCCATTGATCGGTAAAAGGGGCTTGGGACTGTCTTTTGTGATTTCTTTAAGTCGGGTACCGTAGCCGGCAGCAAGTATAAGAGCCTTCATAATTATCCTTAGTTAATGCTGAGCGTTAAATAAATCGGGCGCCATTGTCTTAAGACGGTTAAGCGTGATTGTTTCCACTTCTTCACTGGTTGCCAAAGATACCGCTTCATGGGCCACTTCCTTTGCCTTTTTGTATGTTACATTGCGGATCATATTTTTGATCTGTAAAATACTAACTGAGGACATACTTAAATCATCGACCTCAAGGCCAAGCAAAATAAAAGCCAAAGCAAGCTCACCGGACATCTCACCGCATAAACTCACCTTAATGCCTTCCTTATGCGCTGCTTCAATAGTCACACGAATCAGCCTAAGAATAGCCGGGTTAGCAGGCTCGTATAATTGAGCCGTTTGTTCATTAACGCGGTCAATCGCAAAAGTATATTGAATCAAATCATTGGTTCCGATGGAGAAAAAATCAGTTTCACGCGCTAACATATCCGCCATCAATGCTGCCGCCGGTATCTCAATCATCACTCCAACCGGCATATTCTCATCAAAAGCCACACCTTCTTCTTTTAAATTCAACTTCGCTTCCTCAAGCAAAGCATTGGCCTGGCGAAGCTCCTGAACGCCAGAGATCATTGGGTACATCAGACGCAAATTACCAAAAGCAGAGGCTCGTAAAATCGCCCGCAACTGCGTCTTAAATATATCCGGCTGACGTAGACAAAACTGAATCCCCCGCCATCCAAGTGACGGAGACATATCAATCGGAATTTGAAGTGTTGACAAAAACTTATCGCCTCCAATATCTAGTGTACGGATCGTTACCATACCTCCTTTCATTTGCTCAACAACATTTTTATACACTTCAAACTGCTCATCCTCACTCGGCAAATCCATGCGATTCATATAAAAAAACTCTGTACGATAAAGCCCTATCCCATCGGCGCCTGAACTAATGATAGCCGGCATTTCCTCCGGCAATTCCAAATTAGCATATAATCCGATCTTTTTACCATCGGTTGTTTCACATGGAAGATCTTTTATTTCCTGAATACGGTCGCGGGTTTCCTGAATTTTGGTTTGTTGCGACTTATATTGAGAAAGTGTTTCTTCCTTCGGATTAACCACGACCATACCACGCTCTCCATCCACAATTAAATAATCTTGATTACGGATACGCAATGTCGCATCTTTTAATCCCACAACAGCCGGAACACCCAAAGATTTAGCCATGATGGCTGTGTGAGATGTTTTGCCCCCAATATCAGTTGCAAAACCAATAATATTTTTATTATACATGCTCGCCGTATCTGAAGGCGATAAATCATGCCCGATAATAATCAACTTTTCTTCTACATTATCAAGGGCATGCAATCTATCCTCATCAACTAAATTTTTGAGAACACGCCGGCCTATATCATTAATATCAGACGCCCGCTCACGCAGATACTCATCATCAATGTTCGCAAACTTAGACAAATAATCACGGATAACCTCCATAAAAATATATTCCGCCGACAGCTTCTCCGCCCGAATCCTTTTCTCAACATCGTTGATCAAGCTTCTATCTTCTAAAATCATTAAATGAGCATCAAATATTTGTGTTTCATTGGCCCGTTTTTGTGCATCAATTTTGTTTTTCAAATCAACAATTTCATCTTTGGCATGTATAACCGCCTCCAGAAATCGGGCAATTTCACTTGGCACCTCATTTTCCATAATCGTTCGCGGAGCAATGACAAAATCTTGCTTATCGAGAATAAATGCATATCCGAAAATAATTCCCGGGGCCGCCGCTACACCTTTTAATATAATTTCTTCCATTAATCTTCTTTTAATCTTCTTTGGTTAATAATTCTTCTAACTCAGTGAAAGCCTGCTCGGCATCTTCCCCATCGACTTTAAGGGTAACGACTGTATTCTGTTGCGCACCGAGTGTCAAGATATCCATAATAGACTTACCGTTTATCTGTTCACCATCCTTCTCAATAATAACGGTTGAATCAAATTTAGTTGCCACTTGCACGAATAGCGCTGCAGGACGCGCGTGCAAACCTTGTGCCGATTTGATTGTAATTTCTTTTTCAATCAGGGCCATAACTCTATCTTTTAATAATTCTGTTTGATTCAATAAGTTTAATCAGGGCTTTATTCAACTTTGAAGCATCGTGCCGGACATAATTCGTAACGCTCAATAGGTCGGTCGCAACTGTCCGGCATCCGAGCTCACGAATAGCATCAACATCTGCTTTAACCGGAAATGATTCTTCACCTTCATAACGTCCTAAGGCGTCCACAGGAACCTCGGCATCATTGACCAGAACAGCATCAACTACGCTGCTGTTGGAATGGGCAAATATTGCCTTTAAGTGATCACTAGCCGAAAAACCATCCGTTTCACCATGCTGTGTCATCACATTGCAAACATAAATCTTAAAAGCTGAAGATGCCGCTATTTTTTCACTCACCGATTTAATCAAAAGATTAGGAATAACACTCGTATATAGGCTGCCCGGACCCAAAATGATAACATCGGCTTCCTCGATTGCTTTTATAGCATCCTCCGTCGGCTTAACATCTTTTTCGTTTAAAGAAAGCCTCCTGATACGCGTATCGGGATTAGGAATATCCGCCTCTCCTTGCGTCCGGGAGCCATCTTCATATTCGGCAATCAAATGAACATTTTGTACAGTCGACGGTACAACACTGCCACGAATGGCAAGCACTTTACTTGTCTCTTTAACCGCTTTTTCAAAATCACCATCGGTTAACTGATACATCGCTGTTAAAAACAGATTTCCAAAATTATGCCCTTTTAATTCTGAATCTTTGGAAAAACGGAATTGAAAAAGATCGCCCACCAGCTCCGGCGCATCGGCTAAAGCAACAAGGCAATTTCTTATATCGCCCGGCGCAACAATATTAAACTCCTCACGCAAACGCCCTGAGGATCCTCCGCTATCGGCAACCGTTACAACGGCTGTAATATTGGCCGTATATTCTTTTAAACCAAAAATAAGATGAGATAATCCGGTGCCCCCACCGATCGCAACAATCTTGGGGCCACGCTCTAAATAACGCTTTTTGTAAAGTATATTAACAAGCTCACGTTCACCCCGAGGAAGAAACAAAGTAAGAAGCGATACAATCATCTTGGCCATGCCAAGGACAATAAGAATAATACCGCATATAATCCAGATCACGCCAAAAAACGAGACAAATGTATATTCTGTTGCTGTAAGAAAAGCGCCGATAGCGACGATGAAGACTCCGAATAATGAGGTCAAAAGCCACCGCTTGATCCTCATCCCCGGGTACAACCATTTAACTGGACTGTTAGGCATTATAGATTTGCAAGTCGTTTATCTTCTTGCTGGATAATCTTATAAATATCCTTACCATCTACTGCTAACTTAAGATTATCTCGGACAAATTTATCTTTGAGTAAACGCGAAATCCTGGCCAATGCTTTTAAGTGAGGCCCTGCGGAATCGACAGGTGCCACAAGTAAGAAAAAAATAAAGGCTGGTTCCCCATCAAGAGAATCAAAGTTGATGCCTTCTTTACTGATAGCGATACAACCGGCTAATTTATCAACACATTCACATTTTCCGTGAGGGATCGCAATTCCCTGACCGATGGCGGTTGATCCAAGCGCTTCGCGCGCCATGAGCACTTCGAGAATCTTTTTTTTGTCTTTTTTAGGTAAAGCGCCTGCATTAATAAGCAAATCCAACATCTCTTCAATAACTTCCGGTTTCGTTTTGCTTTTTAGATCCGCTGATAATGCCTCTTTACATAAAAATTCAGTTGTCTTCATTAATGTCTCCTGTAATAAGGTCAAATTAAAAGCGGCGGATGGGATTCGAACCCACGACATCCACCTTGGCAAGGTGGCATTCTAGCCAACTGAATTACCGCCGCAAAATTTTCAAGCTCCAAGGCTTTGCCGAGGAGCGCAGTCCCGAGTCACCGTCACTACAATTTTCAGTGACGAGGGAGAACGTATATTATACCCCCCGCGGCCTCCACTTATTCGCTTGCCGCTCGGGATAACTAAATTTACAAATTTATGTTCGCTTACGCTCCATAAATTTAAAATTTAATAATGCCCCGCGAGGGACTTGAACCCCCATGCCGTTAAGCACTAGATCCTAAGTCTAGCGTGTCTACCAATTTCACCAGCGGGGCAATATCTAGGGATTAGGGAATAGTGACTAGGGAGTAGTGAAACAAGAATTACCGAAATTGTCCGGTTGTCTAATTCCTGAAACACCAACCCCTAATCACTAATCCCTAAACACTAAATTGGTGAGCCACCCGCGACTCGAACGCGGCACACCTGCCTTAAAAGGGCAGTGCTCTACCGGATGAGCTAGTGGCTCAAATCTATTGTTCCATTAATTGCTTTGATTTGTCGTCAAGCAACTGGTCAACATCTTTGACATATTTGTCCGTTATCTTCTGGACATCATCATGGCCTTTATGATGATCGTCCTCGGAAATTTCTTTATCGGACTGCATTTTTTTAAGCTTATCATTCGCATCACGTCTAATCGTCCGCAGTGAAACCCGCGCATGTTCAGCCATATCTTTCACAATCTTCTTAAGCTCTTCACGTCTTTCGGTTGAAAGCGCCGGAATATTAAGACGAATTAATTTGCCGTCATTTTGCGGCGTTAATCCGAGTGTTGAATTTTGAATCGCCTTTTCAATCTCCGGAATGACGGTTGCATCCCAAGGCTGAATCACAATCGTTTTGGGATCAGGTACCGACACAGAAGCGAGCTCCTTAAATGCCGTCGGTGTTCCGTAATAATCCGCATGAAGACCCTCAATTAACCCTGGATGAGCACGCCCTGTTCTTACCTCGGCAAATTCGCGTTTGGCTGAATCAACAGCCTTTTTCATCTTATCTTCAGTTTCTTTCAACACTTGTTTAACTGGCATGATTTCCCTCCAGGTTAGCGAACGGTTGTCCCGATTTTCTCGCCCAACACAACCTTTTTGATATTGCCTTCTTTAAGCAGATTAAAAACAACGATGGGCATGTTATATTCCATACACATACTAATGGCGGTCGCATCCATAACCTTCAAATCATCTTTAAGGACTTCCATGTAACGCAAATCGTCGTATTTTTTCGCATTCGGATCTTTAACCGGATCTGCTGTATAAATACCGTCGACTTTCGTTGCTTTAAGGATGGCATCCATATTAAGCTCTTTAGCGCGTAAAGAAGCCGTCGTATCTGTCGTAAAATAAGGATTACCTGTACCGGCAACGAAGATCACGACGCGGTCTTTTTCCAAATGCCTCAGCGCTCTGCGACGAATATACGGCTCGGCAATAGCGGCCATTTCGATCGCCGTCATAACACGTGTTGGAACATCGATGTGTTCCAATGCATTTTGAAGCGCAAGACCGTTTAAAACGGTCGCCAGCATTCCCATATGATCGGCTACCGAACGATCCAAACCGAAATGTTTCGATGCCACGCCGCCTCTGAAAATGTTCCCACCTCCGACAACCAAAGCAATTTTAACTCCTAAAGAACGGACTTCTTTGATTTGTTTGGCGAATGACACGCATGTTTCAGCATCAATTCCATGATCCTGATCGCCCAAAAACGCCTCACCGCTTAGCTTAAGCAATATACTTTTGTAGACGGGATTTTTACTCAACTTCGTTAACCTTGTATCTCAAAAATCTACCTATGAAAATATTTTCACCAATCTTAGCAATCAATTCATTTAAACAATCTTGAATTGTTTTCTTAGGCTCTTTAACAAACGGCTGAGCAAGCAAACAGACTTCCTTAATATAAGCATCTTTATCTTCCTGCACTGTAAGTTCTTCTTCGGGAATATCGTCTTCCTTGACATACTTAGGATTTGCCGCCGCAATTTGCATCGCCACGTCTTTAGAAAACTTGACAAAGTCTTCATTATTGGAAACAAAATCCGTTTCACAATTAACTTCAACTAAAACGCCAATTTTGGCACCGCCGTGAATATAAGCCTCTATTCGGCCTTCCGTCGCCGCACGTCCACCTTTTTTGGCCGCTAATTCAAGACCACGCTGACGAAGGACATCCTTCGCTTTATTAATATCGCCGCCTGTTTCTTCAAGCGCTTTTTTACAATCAATAACACCACATGATGTTAGTTCTCTTAATTCTTTAATTGCTTCTGCAGTAACTGCCATGATTTCACCTCTTTATTATTTATTTGGCAGAAGATGCTGTAGTATCTTCTTTATTTTTTTTTGTGTTTTCTTCTTTGGGTTGTTCCTCGGACTTTTCACTTTGGGATTCTTCACTGGCCGTTTCTGCGGCAGCCGGCTTGGAAGCCTTTTTCTCTTCCGCTTTTTTACGAACTTTTTCTGTTTCTAAAAATTCTTCGCGGCCTTCCATTATACCGTCGGTAATAAGTGAAGTGATTAACCGTATGGATTTAAGCGCATCGTCGTTACCCGGGATAGGAAAATTAACATTTTCCGGATCACAGTTTGTATCAACGATAGCGATGATAGGAATATTTAACTTTTGTGCTTCACGCACCGCAATGTCTTCTCTTTTCGGGTCGACCATAAAAATCGCATCCGGCATTCCCTTCATCTCACGAATACCGCCAAAGTTAAAAAGAAGTTTTTCTTTTTCTTTGGTAAGCGCTGCGATTTCTTTTTTCTTCAAATTTTCCCATATGCCGTTTTCTTTCATATCTTCAATTTCTTGAAGACGCATAAGAGATTTTTTAACTGTTTGAAAGTTTGTTAAAAGCCCGCCCGACCAACGATTGCGCACATACGACATTTCACTTTTCTTAGCACTCTCTTCAACAATATCCTGGGCTTGTTTTTTGGTTCCGATGAAAAGAATATTGCCGCCTTTGGCTGCAATATCACGCATAAACTCTTTAGCTTCGGTTAACTTGGCTGCTGTTTTTTCCAAGTCAATAATGTAGATACCTGCGCGCTGACCGAAAATAAACTTCTTCATTTTCGGATTCCAGCGTTTTGTCTGATGCCCAAAATGGACACCCGCTTCCAACAATTGTTTGACTAACTCATTTACCATTTTTTCTCCTTGTGGTTCAATATTTTAGCAACCTTGCCGCCTTAGTGTTAATCAGGCGGCATTGCTATAAATATTGGTGTTAAACGTCTATACCCTAAAATGAGGTGATAGTATACCTAAGAATCTTTATAAATGCAACCCTAAATTTTCGGTTTTCTTGAAGATCTTAGGTCTGAAACTGCATATCGTGCAAGCGTTTATAAAGATCGCAGTTTTCAAGCAAATCCTCATGCCGGCCAAGACCCACAATACTGCCTTGATCCAAAACCACAATCTTATCGGCCTTCTTGATCGTCGAAAGCCTGTGGGCGATCGCAATAACCGTACGGCCTTTCATAAGCTCATCTAAAGCCTCCTGCACATACCGTTCAGACTCAGAATCAAGCGCGCTGGTGGCCTCATCCAGGATCAAAATCGGCGCATTTTTAAGGATAGCCCGGGCAATCGCCAAACGCTGCTTCTCTCCACCGGAAAGCCTGAAGCCGCGATCGCCGATCACCGTATCATACTTTTGCGGCATCTTATCAATAAATTGACGGGCAAAGGCCTTGTTAGCCGCATCCTGGACTTTGGCATCCGATAAATCAAACTGACCGTAAAGGATATTATTCTTAACCGTATCATTAAAAAGAATCGTGTCCTGCGAAACGATCCCGATTTGCTTCCTTAACGACGCAAAAGACACATCGCGCAAATCAACCCCATCAATCGTCACATGCCCTTTCACCGGATCATAAAACCGCGGGATGAGGTTAATCAGCGTTGTCTTACCCGTTCCCGTTGGGCCTACCAGTGCAACAAGCTCTCCTTTTTTGATTTCCAAATTAATATCTTTTAAGATGATCTCATCGGCATTGCCGTAATGAAACTGCCGGCAATCGATTGTAATATTATCCTTCATCTCACCAATATCCTGCGCGCCTTGCTTTTCTTTAACCGTCGCCTCTTTGTCGAGAACATCATAAATCCGTGTATTGGCGGCCAACGCCTTTTGAATAAGCGCATTGGCATTACCCAACTTTTTAAAAGGGCTTATAATCTGCATAATCGAAATAAAGAAAACCATAAAGACCCCCGCCGAGAGCTCTTCATCTAAAACCGGCTTACCCAAATAAAGATAAACACAAATACCGCATATCGTCCCGACGATCTCTGTTAAAGGCGCGATTAAAATCAAACGCCTTATCTCACTCATCTTAAGGCCATAAAGGTTTTGATTGTCTTTTTGAAAACGATCGACTTCATACTTTTCCGTATTTGATGCCTTAATAAGGAAAACACCGGAAATTGTTTCGATCAGATGTGTCGTAATGTCCGCCAACTTTTCTTGATAGACCTTAGCAATTTTCTTAAGCCTTTTACCAAGCCTTGAGATAGGATAACCTAATAATGGAAAAACCAGAAGAACAACAAGTGCTCCTTTAGGATAGAGTGTAATGGATATGCTTAGATAAATCAGAATAAGAAAACTTTGACGGATCAAATCCGTTGTGGCATAAGACACCGCATTTTCGATCATTAAAACATCGGCTGTAATACGGGAGATCAACTCCCCTGTTCTTTTTTTACTGAAGTAGTCTAAAGACAGGCTTTGTATTTTGTTATAGAGTTTGAAACGCACATCACGGACCACCCTTTGGGAGACCGCATTCATCGAGATCTGGTAGAAATAGATACTGACATGCTTGCCCAAAACCCACGTGATCCAGATCCAGGGAAAGATCCAAAAAAGCTCTTTACGCGGTGTATTGTTAAGATAATCCTTAACGCCTTCCAAAAATCCCGGCAGCTCATTAGGTGTGACAATGGTCTTATCCGTAAAAATCCGGTCCATCAGTGGAAGCGCTAAGGAGATGGTTGAACCCTCAAAAAGGCTTGAGATGAGCATCATCACAATGGCAAATCCAAATAAAACCTTGTGATCTTTGACAAAATCGAGTAATTTAAGGTAATTTCGCATAATAATAAAGCGCCCTGCTCCTTAACCGAGCAGGGCTTATCGTAATTGGTCGATATTACCATACCGTTTGACTTTTGTACAGGCATTTGTTATTGTTAAACACAATAAATACAAATACTTAGGATTCTAACACCAATGGAAAAACTAAAAATCGCCATCATCGGGATCGGACATCTGGGCACCCGCCATCTTAAGGTGTGTGATGAACTGAGAGACCTCATCACCATTGAAGGCATCTGTGATATCAAAAAAGAACGGACGCTCAAGCTTGCCAGCCATTATAAAGTCCCCTATTTTGAAGATTATCGGGACCTTGCCGATAAAGTTGAAGCCGTCCTTATCTGTGTGCCGACAGAGTCGCACTTTGAAATCGCCAAATTTTTCCTGGAAAACGAAATCCATGTCTTTATTGAAAAACCCATCACATCAACGGTAGCCGAAGCAGATGAACTAATCAAATTAGCTGCGGCAAAAAACAGGAAACTTCAAGTCGGCCATGTCGAGCGTTTTAACTCTGCCTTTCAATCGATCAAACATTTTACAAACGAACCATTATTTATCGAATGTCACCGGCTTAACAAATTTCCAAACCGTTCGCTTGATATTGGCGTGGTTATGGATCTGATGATCCATGACATTGATATCATCTTGGGGCTTATCAAATCACCGATTAAAGAGATTCAACCAGTCGGTGTTAATGTCCTAACTGCTCTTGAGGACATCGCAAGCGTGCGTATCACGTTTGAAAACGGCTGTGTGTGTAACCTCACGGCCAGCCGCGTCTCCGACGATGTCATGCGTAAAATCCGTATCTTTCAAAAAGAAACATATATCTCCCTTGACTATGTCAAACAGGAAGCATTCATATACAAAAAGAAAGAAAATAACATTCTCAAGCACAGCCTTCCGATTGAAAAAGAAGAACCTTTAAAAAAAGAAGTTGAACATTTCTTTCAGTGCATCGTCAATGATACCACCCCGCTTATTTCGGGAACCGAGGGCCGCGATGCGCTTAAAGTAGCTATTACGATTGGGGACAAAATCTGGAAAGAAAAACCTGTTAAAACCAGCCCTCCTATTAAGCACCTTATGTTTGTCGCCGGGGAAGCCTCAGGCGATATGCATGCGGCCCATTTAATCGATGAAATTAAAAAAATCGACCCCTCTATTACATTCTCCGGTTTGGGCGGCAAAGAAATGCAAAGAACAGGCGTTGAGGTATTTCATGATTTAACTAAAATGGCGGTCATCGGTGTTTCTGAAGTCATTCGCCATTATGATACATTTAAACAAATTTTCGATATGATTTTGGCTAAAATCCTCGAGCGAAGGCCCGATGCCGTCGTTCTTGTTGATTATCCGGGGTTTAACCTACGCTTAGCTAAAGAATTAAAAAAACATGATATCAAAGTCATTTATTATATAAGCCCCCAAGTGTGGGCATGGAAAAAAAATCGCATCTATGATATCGAAAAATATGTCGACCGGATGCTTGTGCTTTTTGAGTTTGAGAAGGACTTTTATGCCAAACACGGAGTCGATGTAACATTTGTTGGGCATCCGCTGGTGGACATGGTCAAAACGACTAACTCTCGAAGTGATATTCATAAAAAACTTAAACTTGATACGAAAAAAAGAACCATCGGTATTTTGCCCGGTTCACGCCTTAAAGAGATCGAGAAAAACCTTCCTTCTATGATTGAAGCCGTCCATTTACTCAATGAAAAATTTGCCGACCTACAATTTATTCTTGTTAAGGCCGACACCATTAAAGATAACCAACTTGAACAATACCTGTTTAACAAACCCGGCAATTTAGAAATAATCACCGAAAATAATTACAATGGTATAAATGCGTGTGATTTTTGTATGGTTGCTTCCGGCACAGCCACCCTTGAGACCGCCCTTTTAGAAAAACCCATGGTTATTATTTATAAAACAACCTGGCTGACCTACATACTGGCACGTATATTTGTCAAAATATCGCATATTGGACTGGTGAATATTGTCGCCGGCAAAGAAATTGCCCCGGAATGCATACAACATGAAGCAAATGGGGAAAATATTGCAAATAAGTTAGCGGCAATCATCAATGATGAAAAAAGAATCGCATCCATCAAAAACGATTTGCGCCAAATCCGTGTTGCCCTAGGTTCAAATGGGGCAAGCCTCAAAGCCGCAAAAAAAGTCCTTCAAATTATCAATCCTTAAATAAACCGCAATCCTCAGGACAGTTGCATCTGTTCTCAAGCACATCACACTTGCCATTACCACACGGCAAACACATAGGGGCTGCATAAATGGAACGCTCGGGAGCCTCATCACAACTGCCATCAAAAAGCGGTATACCACATTTTTTAACCAAACCCTCACAACA
Organism: Candidatus Omnitrophota bacterium; assembly: GCA_028280285.1. GTDB lineage: Bacteria > Omnitrophota > Gorgyraeia > Zapsychrales > Zapsychraceae > JANQNA01. The sequence goes on from JANQMA010000032.1 coordinate 108,430, forward strand.
CTCAAGCTTATCGCCTACATACCCTAAAACACCACACGTATCCCCCTCTGCGTAATCATCCGGTAGGCAGCGCTTCCGCCCGTCACATCCTTTAACAATTTGACAAGTGGGACTTGGGCATTGATTAACAACTATCGCCGCACAATCTTTGCCATAGCATTCTATATCACAGCCGGGATAATCAAGCCCGCCATAGCAGCGCGTTTGACATAACTCTTCTCGACAAACATTTGTTTCTTTAAACTTTTTATCACAATATTGGTCAAGCGCACTGCGTGCATAAGACAAAGTGGGATTCCCCAAAAAGGCAACAACCATGAACATTACGATAAATATAGCTCTTATCATTGCAATATCTTCTCAATATCTTTTTTCTCAATCCAGCCTAATTTTTTGTCCTTGCGCTCGACCTTAACCCAAGCGCCAAGAGTTTTATCAATCTTAACTTTCTCGCCTTGATGTATATGATAATGGGTCACCGCTTCAACACGCGGCTCATAACGCGCATCGGTTGACGAAAGCACAATGCCTGCTGCTTTAAAATCAGATAACTTCATAACAAATCCAAAAACATGCGCGGTCAAAAGCACAGCAACAATCACATAACTCAACCCGTATAAAAATGTCCGGCCTTCAAATTTACTTTTAAATAAAAACAAAAGACCAACAACTAGTACTAAACAAGTAATAATAAAGAGCATTTCATCAAAAGAATAAAAATCAATATGCTTTTGCATTTGGCGTTGAATAATATTGCCTCCCTCGATCTTTCTGGAAACACGCGCCTCTTTTAAAACAAATTTGTAGTTTGCTTTAATATCTGCATCACGCGGCTTTAGAATAAGCGCTCTTTCATAATTGAGCACTGCCCGCCCTAATTCATTTTGCTTTTTATATGCATTACCGAGATTGTAATAAATAGCCGCGCTATCCCGCCCACCGCTTAAAATTGCTTCATAAAGTTTGATCGCCTCTTTATACATCGCTTCTTGATATTTTTGATTGGCTGCCTCAAATTTTACACGCACGTCTTCTTTAGACATCTGTGCCTGGACGCTTGATGCACACAGGCACAATACAACAACAATACCAAATCTAATTACCCTATTAATTGTCATAATTTTCTAACTGCTGAACTACTGTTTTAAAACGGTCTAAACTTTGATCCAGATTGGAACGGTCAATACTGGCCGAAGCAAACCGTACTTGATCACACTCCTCTAATATTGCTCTGATTGTCTTACGCATATCTTGCGGTAGACGCTGAAACTCGCTACGCGATTCAAGCGCATCACCCGACACGACCCCCGGTGCAACCCCCACTATATCAGATAAATATTTCTGCGTAATCTGCCCTAATTGATTATAAAAAGACGCTGATTCACCTTTGCCCGCCAATTGACTAAGTTTAGACAATTCTCCTTTAATATATCTTTTTGCTTTATGCCGACGGGCATAATTTTTATCTGTTTTTAATCTTTGTTGCATGCTCATTTTCTGCCACAGCATGCCATAACCGACCAATAATACCAAAACGATCCCGTAAAAAAGCGGTTGCGTATGCAAAAATGCTCCCTTGTCCGATACAACACCGATATCTTCCTTAATATAAACAATATCTTCACCGAACTGTTCTTCCGTCTGATCAAAGTCTTCTTCTGCCTGATTAAGCCCCGCAATACTAATACCGGATGAACCCGGGGCTTTACGCACAGTAATCGGAAAAGGCCCGTCTTGTTTACTTTTATACGTCCTGCTTAGCGGATCAAAGTAAGAAAAAACAAGCTCCGGTACTTTTTTAACCCTGTGTGTTTTGGGAATAAGCACTTGCTCCAAAATCTTAACACCGTTCTCTTCTTTAACGACCGGTTCATAAGTACGAAATTCATTCGACTCACTATACCGCGGCATATCAACGGCTTTTAAATTTCCTTCTCCCGAAAGCCTGACTTTAACGGTTAATGGATCACCGGCATTAACCTCTAAAGGCGAAACGTTTACCTTAAAATCAAATTCACCAACGGCATTAGAAAAATTACCGGGCCTACCCTCCGCCGGAAGCGGTCTATCAGCAAG
>JANQMA010000006.1 GCA_028280285.1 Candidatus Omnitrophota bacterium
TAAAAGACTTTCACAAGACTTTTAGAAATGTCGGTTATGGCTAGTTCACCAAAGGCCTCACGCTCAATGCGCATCCCTTCATCGCGGTTAAGATAAAGCGTTTGGGCAACAACATCAATCGCCTTAAGTGGCGCCGGATAAAACCCTTTAGAGAGTTTCATCACCGACTTACGCGATTCTTTAAAGACAATATTATTGCCAAATTTTGTTTTCTCGAGGATAGCATTAATGCCTTTTGGTTTTTTGGGCCTACGTTTATAAGCACCCGTCACCACCTCCTCGACAAAGGCGTGCACATTATCTTCCAAATTTTTTTGGGGAAATAATTTATCGAACAAACCGATACGGAGCGCTTTAGCGCCATCGATCGGCTTGCCAGCAAGGATCATCTTCATCGCCTCCTGCAGACCAACCACGCGTGGCAGACGGTACGTACCGCCAAAGCCCGGCACAAACCCAAGATTGACTTCCGGCAATCCGATTTTTACTTTGTCATTAAAGGTCGCAACCCGGTAATCACAGGCAAGTGCTAACTCACAGCCACCACCAAGGGCAACCCCATCGATGACAGCCACCGTCGGGACCTTAAGGTCCTCAATCATATTCATAATGTCCTGACCGGCCTTGGCTTTTTGTGCCCCGTCATCAGGCTCAACAATTTTTTCGATCTCTTTAATATCCGCCCCGGCAATAAAACAGTTCTTCTTCATGCTCATAAGCACAACGGCAAGAATATCTGTTTTCTGGGAAACCTCATTAAGCATATTTGAAAAACGTTCAATCGCATCGGCATTGAGCACATTAACTTTAGAATCGTCATCATCAAAACCGATCACCGCCACTTTTTTAATTATTCGATATGTTAGACCCATATCCTTGCCCTTTATTCAAATTGGATTTATAAAACTGTTTAAAGTGTATTGTTTAATGTTTAATCATGATTTTACAAACAATAAACTTTAAACATTAAACAAAACTTTCAATTTTTCTATCTCTGTCAACGTTCAAGCACCATAGCCGCCCCTTGACCACCACCAATACACAGTGAAACAAGACCAGCCTTAAGATTATTGCGATTCATGTGTTTGAGCATCGTTAAAATAAGCCGCGCCCCCGTCGATCCGACAGGATGCCCCAACGCAACAGCCCCGCCATTAACATTAAGAATATCCGGGTTAATTTCACCGGTGTAGCCTTCATACCCAAACTCTTTGGCAAATTCATCCGACGCCAAGGCCTTAACACAGGCAATCACCTGCGCGGCAAAGGCTTCATTAATTTCAACCGCTTCCATCGCGCTTAACGGCATATCCACTTTTTTAAGTACCTTAGGGATGGCATGCGCTGGACCAATCCCCATGCGGTCCGGCTCAACCCCGGCAAAAGAAAAATCTTTAATAAACCCAAGCGGTTTAAGCCCAAGCTCATTGGCCTTGCTCTCTGTCATGATTAACAGGGCCACCGCCCCGTCGGTAATCTGCGATGCATTACCGGCCGTAACCGTCCCGCTACGCCGGTCAAAATACGGTTTAAGCTTGGTCAGCGCTTCGATTGTTTGTCCTTCGCGCGGACCATTATCATCTTCCACGGCTTTTTTATAACGATTGCCCGGGATCACCGGGACAATTTCTTCGCGCAAGGCTTCCCGTCCGGCAATGGCTCTTAAATGACTCTGCAATGAAAATTGATCTTGCTCCGCGCGGCTTATACCAAATTCCCGCGCCAAGACTTCGGCGGTCTGTCCCATATTAAGCCCGCAGACCGGATCGGACAACCCTAATTGCAAACCAATCCTTGGTTTAAGCATACTGAAACGAAAACTAGCCAGGTGTCCTATTTTTTGCAGAGGTGACTTGGCCCGGGCTAGCCCCATAAACCATTCCTGCATCTTTTTAGGATAATAAAATGGAATATTGGTCATTGATTCTGTCCCGCCAACGAGATAACAGCTGCCTTCCCCGGAGCGAATTTTCATCACCGCCTGGGCCGCGGCCTCAATGCCGGAGGCACAATTGCGATGCACGGTGTAGGCCGGCACTTTTTTATCAATCCCGGCCATAAGGGCAACAACACGCGCAAGGTTAGCCGCATCAGCCGGCTGGCCAACACATCCAAAAATTACTTCATCTAAATGCGCCGGATCAAAATCCGTACGCTCAAGAAGCTCACGCACAACAATACGTCCAAGCTCCTGGGCACTCAGATCATTAAAGTATGTCCCCATCTTGCAAAACGGTGTTCGGTATCCTGTAACGACTGCTATTCTGTCCATGTTTTACCTCGCTAGTTAGTGATCTGTGTTCCGTGGTCTGTGCTCTGATCACAGACCACAGATCACCGACCACCATTATCAATTATCAATCCTTTGGTCGCTTATCAAGTATCCTCCGCTCTTTATTCGCTGTCTCAAGCTCAAGTCGTTTAACCATTTCTTCCATTGGAATAAACCGGATATCATTAGGTCGTACCTCTGTATCTTTCATCACTTTCTTTTGCACATCCTCAACCAGCCGAGATTGATTACAGTTAGGCCCAACCGTCAAATGAATAATAAGCTCATCAATATCAAACGGATCATCGTTTTTCTTGCCAATCTCTACCTGCCATTCATCAATATCCGCAAACTGATTAAGTATCCCTTCAAAATGATTTAAGTTAACAAGTGACCCTTTAATTTTGGAAAGCTGCAAATCTTTCACATTAGACATGCGTGTAATATCACTCGACATGCGCGGCACATACATCTTTGTATAAGGACATTTCGCGTAAGTAATCCCGCCATTAACATAATCGCCCGTACGAAATCTAAAGACGGAGCTTGCGCGCGAATCAAGCGATGTATAAACAATTTCACCGCTTTCACCTTCCCCGAGTACCTCCCCTGTATCAGGATTCACCACTTCGAAGATTTCTTTGTCTGGATATAAAAAATAACCGCTTGAAGTGTCCAGTGAGGTCGGACACTCAGCCCAGGCGCAACGGGCTTCGGTAAACCCATATGTGCCAAATACCGACACACCGTCAGAGCCCATCGCCTTGAGCAACTGGGCAATCTTATGTTTAAATGTAAAGGTGATGCGCGACGCCCCCAAAACAATATTTTTGATATACGGCATCTTGCATTTGCGCTCGTGGGCCTCGCGCAAAAGATGATAAATATAACTCGGCACGCCAAGTATTGTTGACGGCTTTATTTTTTCAATCGCCGCAATATTGCCATCAGTCCCCATCACCTTACCACCACCGGTACTAAGCGTGAGCACGCATGAAGCAACACCCCCGAAAAACACTTGCCAAAAAGCCAAGTGAGGCGCAAAAGGGAAAATATTAACAATTTTTTCATCCGGTCCGATATTAAACAGCTCAAGCATACGGTTACCGGAGATACGCAGATTATTTAAATCATAATTGGTATAGAGAAACGGGACCGGCGTGCTTGTGGTCCCGGTCGTAAACGTCATAAAAACCGGCCTAAATTCATTGTTCATATCATGAGAAACAACGTCTTCACCCCGCAATATTTTTTTCGCCGCGAGTTTTAGAAGGTCCCCTTTGGGCCAGTATTTTCTAATTTTTGCTTTATCAGGCTTAACAATAAAATCAAGGTATTTGCCATCACCGAAGTCGAGTTTGGATGTGAGCGGCAAATGCTTTAAATCTTCAATAGTGCGGATACTTTTGGGATTTATATTGTTTTGATCAAACAGATCGCGGTAGTAAGTAGAAAATGGATAAAGGTATTTATTGACAAATGTGTGCAGTTTTTTATTCTGCAGGCTACGGATTTCACCTTGCGAGAGACTGGACAAATTATCCCAGGGATTCATACTGTCCTTTCCGTTAAACTTTCGAACTCTTTGAGTAACAACGCATTAAGTAGTATAGCGCAGATTGGCCCCTGGGCACAAATAAAAAGGTAAGAATTTGTAAAGTGATCCGTGTTCGGTGGTCCGTGCTCTGATCACAGACCACAGATCACTGATCACCATTCTTCATGAAGAATTTTTTATAAATCACACACGTAATACAGAAGCCCTGCAAGGCCGAGATAAGAAAACAAATGCCAAGGACAAGGACCACCCATTTGCCCCAGCTGACAAAGGCTGAGCCTATCATAATAAGGCCAAAAACAGTACGGGTAAAAATCTCCTCTGGTTTCATGTTGCCAACGCGTCTGAACATAGCAGAATTCCTTCCTCCAAGTTTTCATAATTATCCCCATAAGAAATGGCACTGGCCGCCTCTTGATCGAGCAAAAATATAACCCTGCCGTTGTGTGGATTTATGCGCGCCGCGGGCAGACTGTAATCTTCATTAATCACCCTTTTAACGATTTCCGCTTTTTCCTTGCCCTGCACATGAAAAATAATATTGCGTGCGCCATTAATAACGGGATAGGTTAAAGAAATCCGTGCATGCTCTATTCCGCCTGCGGTAACCGGAAGAACCCATCTGTGATTTTCTTTCAGGGCATCACTCTCTGGAAATAATGACGCGCTATGACCATCCAGACCGATCCCCAGATTAATCAGATCAAAGACTGGAAATCCTTCATCAAGATTAAAATACTGCCGCATGGCCTGTTCATATTTATCGGCCGCCACAAGGGCATTATCCACATCGGTGTGAATCGGAAAAATATTGCCATCCGGTATATTAATATAATTAAGCAAACTTTCGCGTATCATACGGAAATTATTGTCATTCTCTTCCGTGCTTACAAAACGCTCATCGGTTTGAAACACAACTGTATTACGCCAGACATTGAAATTTTCAAGGGCCGATAATTTACAGAAAAACTCAACCGGTGTGTGCCCACCAGAAAGTGCGGTTGTAAAAATTTCTCTTTCACAGATAGCTTCAACGGCCATCTCGGCCCATAACTTCATGTAAAAATTGGTGAGCTGGTGAGGGGTTTCGAAGATATAGACTTGCTTATCCATATTAATATAATATCTTCACGAACGTGGGGATCAAGAAATAAAAGGAATTATATCTCCGAACAGGACGCCCCTTGGGCAAAGCAGGAATAGCAGCGATGATGTTTCATCATAACACGCGGACGCATAGCCTCTTTGAGGCTGCCACCTAAATCATAATCCTTATCATCATCGACGAGGGTGCAGGCATAGACACGCATTTGATTATCTTGTTTAACAATCATCTTACTGAAATCACACATAAATTGCGCGCGTGTCTCTTCCGTGTGATAACTTGTCATACACTTTTCTGTAATATGTGGAACATTAGCCAGACTGCCGGGAGTTAAAAAGTCGGGAAAACTCACAATACGTGTTTCATCAGGAATACACGCTTGTTTAAAATGTTTTTGATATTGTTTATCAACGGCTTTAATGTCTTCATCTTTTTCTCTTTGTCTGGCAATCGAAACAGTAAAACCTAACTCATGTAATTTTCCTATTGTATCAAGCGCCTTAAAAAAATTCCCTTCCCCACGCCCGGCATCATGGCGTTTAGGATCAGAGTAATCAAAACTGACACGAAAATTTAATGAGTGAGGTTTATCTAAAAGTGATTTGATGTCACTCAGACGTTTGGCCAACGGATCAGTGGCATTGGTGAGCACCAGGCAAGGACAGTAATCAAGCGCATAGTCCAGAATCTTGACAATATCACGGATAACAAACGGCTCCCCGCCGGTAAAAGAAAACCGCTCAACACCCAACTCAAGCGCTTCGTCGATAAACGGCTTAGCATCATCCAAGGTGATTTTATTTAAACGGTCATCACCGGGCTTGGAGCCTTCCAGACAAAACGGACAAGCGAGATTACAAATAGTCCCAGTGTGAAACCAAAGTTCTTTAAGGGTGGATGGTTGAATATAACCGCGCGGCTCGCCGGTGGGAGTGGTGGTCCAGTTTTTGTTTTGGATATGAATCATAATCGTATTTGGTATTTAGTAATTGGTAATTAGCACGCCAATTACTAATTACTATTTACTAAATACAATTAAGCAACAAGCTCTTTCGCTTTCTTCTCAATCGACGCAAACAAATCAATAAACGCATCATCAAATGCCACAACCCCTTTTTCAAGAAGTTCTTGGCAGACCGCATCAATATCAATACCAAAAGTCTTTAACTGATCGATCACTTTCTTAGAATCATCAACCGGATAGACAAACGCATTGTCGACTGTTCCATGATCACAAAAGGCATTCAGTGTCTTCTCCGGCAGAGTATTAACACTTGGATTGGAAATAAGTTCCGTCACATATTTGATATCGCTGTAATCAGGATTTTTAGTTCCGGTTGAGGCCCAAAGCAGACGCTGCATATTCGCATTCTTTCCACTTAAGGCCTTAACAGCTTCCGTTTGCAATAACTCTGCCCATTTTTCAAATATCAAATGCGCATTGGCTACAGCTGCCTTACCACGCAATGAATCAAGAAGCGCCTTATCTTCTTCCGTTGAGTCCGCATATTTTTCATCAATCAACTTATCAACCGTTGTATCAATGCGGCTCACAAAAACACTGGCCACACTGCGCACATGACTTAAATCATCCGCTGTTTCTGCCAAACGGCTAAGGCCCCGGTAATAGGCCGCAACAACTTTCTCATATTGCCCAAGCGAAAAAATCAGTGTCGTATTCACATTAATGCCGTTTGCAATCAGCTCCTCGACAACAGGTATGCCGGCTTCAGTGGCTGGAACCTTAATCATAACATTCGGACGGTTTACTTCCTTAAAAAGCCTTTTGCCTTCATCAATCTGTGCCTGCGTGTCATTAGCAATCTGTGGATTAATTTCAAGACTGACATAGCCATCGAGCCGGTCCGTTGATGCATAGACGGAGGCAAATTGATCGCAAGCCTCCTGAATATCTTTAATCGTTAAAGTGTCATAAATGTCAAAGACGGCTTTGCCTTGTTTGGCTAACTCTGAAATTTTCTCGTCATAATCATTGGACGAGCCTATCGCATTATTAAAGATCGACGGATTCGATGTCATACCACGCAAACCCTGATCAATAAGATTTTTGAGTTTGCCTGTTTCTAAAAGTGGCCGGTCGATATAATCAAGCCAAATGCTTTGACCGAAGTTAGCTAACTCTTGCAGTTTGGATTCTGACATCTTGTCTCCTTAGATTATTTAACAAAATTGGTTGGAAGATTATTCACGTACTAAGCAGTAACTTTAGCTGCCTTGCGCTCGATGACTCGCTTAACCGCTTCAGCAATATCTTTATCTTGCAAATGATAATGGGCCAGCAGCTCGTCCGGCGAACCGGTCTGTCCGAACGAATCATCAACCGCAATAAATTCCATCGGGCACGGTGCTTTTTGAGCCAATACTTCAGCCACCGCACCGCCTAACCCACCGGCCTTTTGATGCTCTTCGGCCGTTACAATGGCCCCTGTTTCCTTGGCACAGGCCACAATACAGTCTTCATCAATCGGCTTAATTGTGTGCATATTAACGAC
>JANQMA010000012.1 GCA_028280285.1 Candidatus Omnitrophota bacterium
TAGTGAAATTACGGGTTAATGTATTGCTCATTGGTAACCATCCTTTACTTATTCACTATTGTAAACGGTTACCCGAATTGTGACAATATACACCCTACAATATTATTATGCGTATTATTTCCTTAATAGCTTCAGCCACAGAAATAGTTTGCTCGCTTGGTCTTGAAAAATACCTTGTTGGCCGCTCGCATGAATGTGATTGGCCGCCGTCGGTGGAAGCACTTCCTAAATGTTCCGAACCAAAAATTAATATCCATACATCCGCGATCGAAATCGACCGTCAGGTCAAAGATGTGGTGCGTGATTCACTTTCGGTTTACCGTGTGTTTAAAGACAAGCTTAAAGAACTTAAGCCCGATATTATTGTCACGCAGGATCAATGTGAGGTATGTGCGGTCAGTCTTAAAGATGTCGAAGAGGCCGTTTGCGATTGGGTTGAGTATACGCCAAAGCTTGTTTCTCTAAGGCCGATGGATTTAAATGATTTGTATGAGGATATATACAGAGTAGGACGGGCTGCTGCGGTTGAGACTAAGGCCGAGGAAGTGGTTGGCTCGATGAAGGCGCGCATGAAGGCTATCTCACAGAAAACGCCTAAGCGTGATAAACCGATCCGTCTGGCGAGTATCGAATGGGTCGAGCCGCTGATGGCGGCCGGTAACTGGGTGCCGGAGCTGGTTGAAATGCTTGGTGTCGAAAATGTTTTTGGTGAGGCCGGCAAGCATTCGCCTTACATGACCTTTGAAGATCTTAGACGAGAAGACCCTGATGTGATGATCGTTATGCCGTGCGGCTGGGATATTGAGCGCACCAAAGAAGAGATGCCGGTTTTACAAAAACTCGATGGCTGGCGCGATCTAAAAGCCGTCCGCGAGGGCCAGGTCTATCTGACCGACGGCAATTTTTACTTCAATCGTCCTTCTCCAAGGGTGGTCGAATCGCTGGAAATCATGGCCGAAATCCTCTATCCTCAAACCTTCAACTTTTCCCATCACGGCGCCGGCTGGCAATGTTGGGGAAAATAAAATTTGATAAATTATCAAATATTTGTTACAATTCTAATATAAGTTGATCGTTTACCCTCCTATATTGCCTAATCGTGCAAGATTTTTTAATTCCTTTTTATCTTTTAGTGTGATCTAATTTTGACAATTAAATGTTCATGTGTTATATTTAAACTAGACTTAGCTAAGTTTATAAATATCAGGAGATGGCTATGATTAAAGTTAATACACATGAAGCGAAAACGAAACTGTCACAACTTTTGGCCAAGATTGAACAGGGAGATGAGCAAGTGATTATTTGTCGCAACGGGCAGCCGATTGCAACATTAAACCCATGGAAGGAAAGTATGAAGGATCCTCTTAAACAACATGTACAGATTAAAAAAGTTATATTTAATGAAGATCCTAGTATACCTTTGACCGTCGACGAATGGCCTGAGGAGGCAAGGTAAGGTATGATTTTATTAGATACATGCACATTGTTGTGGTTGGTTTCTGATCAGACACAATTATCCGGTAAGGCGCGCAAGATGATTAAAGATAATGCGGCGGCCTTGTTTATATCGAGTATTAGTGCCTTTGAAATAGCCATTAAGGTACGTTCAGGAAAATTAAAATTACCCTTAAGATCAGATAAATGGTATGCCGAAGCTATACGCTGCCATCAGATTTCCGAGATTCCAATTGATGGGGATATTGCACTTAAGTCCGCAGAGTTGCCACAACATCATAATGATCCGTGTGATCGATTCATTATCGCGACAGCTCTAAATAATGATTTAACCGTGCTTACCCCGGATAAACATATCAAAAAATACAAGCATTTAAAGGTTATTTGGTAAGGAACAAAATAGTGCCGATCCGGATTTTGCTTCTTTATTCATCCGAATTGCATAATATAATACTTCTATGGAAATCCCTCGCAACTGATTAGAAAGTGATGGTTACTCGGGATTAATTCGCATCACTCCTTTGCACTGTCTTACGTTCGTGCAAATGAAATGCTCATTAAAATAAAATTTGATAAATTATCAAATATTTGTTATACTTTTTACCATGAGCTGAAAAGCTCATCCCCCCTAAAAAGTTTTCCCCTTTTTAATAATCAATAAAGAGGCCAGGCGCGTGTGTGCTATAAAGGCATGCGGAGTTCTCTCTATTTAACAATGGATGAAACGACCATGAAAAAATGTAAATGTTGCTTCATTAGTGTGTGTGCTTTTTTGCTTTTTATGCAGATGCCTTTAGTGAGTCAAGCGCAGCAAGCACCCCTGACACCTGTCCTTGATGCTCTTGATCTTAAGAGTATGGATATTCTGGATGTCGCCAAACTCATTTCCCAAAAGACGGGTGTCAATATTGTTGTCGGCAAAAATGTCAAAGGCCGTGTCACGATCTTTTTGCGTGATACAGAGATGGAAGATGCCTTAAGGATTATTGTTGAAGCCAATGGGTGGGCCATGGCTAAGGACAGTGATGTCATTAAAATTATGACAGCCGCTGATTTTGAAGAGCGTTACGGTTATAAATTCGGTCGTGATATTAAAACCAAATTGCACCGTATGGTCTATATGAGCTCTAAAGATGCCGTCGAAGTTTTAAATCAGGTGAAAAGTAGCGAAGGTAAGATCTTGGCCGACGAAAAGTCAAACATGTTAATATTAAAAGATGATCCGCATAAGATTGAGGAGATGGAAGAGATTTTAGCGGGCATGGATGTGCCGGTTGACACACAAGTGTTTCAACTTAATTATGCCAACGGGGAAGAGTTGGTTGATAAAATTAATGAGCTTCTGACGCCGGATACCGGGGCCGTGCAGTTTGATGAGCGTTCCAAAAAGATCATTGTTTCTGATTCTCCCTACAGGATGCAAAGAGTGCGCCATTTTATTGAAGCGTTTGACGAGCAGCATAAAGAAGTGTTTATTGAGGCCAAGATTGTCCAGATTACGCTCACCGATGATCACAAGCTCGGCATTGATTGGGAAGGCCTTGTCAGTGATTTTCACAGCCTGACACTTAAAAGTAATTTCGACGTGCTTGGCGCCACCGAGAAGCGCGGAGAGTTGAGTTTTGGCACATTGGCGGATGATGATTATACAGTTCTTTTGCAGGCACTTAACGAGGTCGGTGAGACTGAGATTTTATCAAGCCCGCGCATTGCCGCGGTCAGTGAAAAAGAAGCCAAGATCCTGGTGGGCTCCGAAGAGCCCTATGTGACGACCACCACAACCACACCGTCCTCTGGTCCGACGACAACGGCGGAAAGTGTCACATTTATTGATGTGGGGGTAAAGCTCTTTGTGACACCTGTTGTGCATGATGACGGATTTATCACCATGAATATCCGCCCTGAGGTCAGCTCAGTTGTTAAAACGATTGTAACGGGCAATAACAATACTATTCCTGTTGTCGAGACGTCTGAGGCTGAGACGACGGTGATGATTAAAGATCAAGTGACCGTTGTCATCGGCGGTCTTATTAAAAATGAAAGTATTGAAACGGCTAAACAAGTGCCGTGGCTTGGTAAAATACCGATTTTAGGACTCCCATTTCGCAGTCACACCCGTGATGAAACAAAGACGGAAATTGCTATTTTCTTAACACCGCGCATCATAACAGGAGATACTGATGACAAAAACGGATTTTAATATTGAAAAGCTCGGGATTAAAGATCCGTTTAAGGAGCCTTTGCGTCAAAAGGTTATTAACGGGCTTACGCAACTTTGGGAGCAATTCAAACCCTCCGACGATAAATTTAAACAAGTTGAGTCAACGCTTAGTTTGCTTAGGCTCATCAATTTTATATTAAGCGTGATTATTGTTTGTGTTGTCGTGCGCTTGGGTTTTGGCGTGTTTTCGACTAGTCGACAGATCGATGATTTTAAAAAACAGGTGGATGCCGTAAGTCAACCATCCAAATCAATAAGTGTTGTTTATGCGCCGGGTACACCGGTTAAAGATCTTAATCAATTTAAGACGCGCAGTATTTTCACTCCCTATCTTGATCCGAGAACTCTTTTGGCTGATCAAGAAAAAGAAACAGAAAAGGCCTATAAAGAGTTAAGCAAAAAGTTTTCCGTTGTCGGGATTATGATGGGAGAGACCCCGACCGCCATTATTGAAGAGCGTAAAACCGGATCAACGTATTTTGTTAAGCCGCAGGATGCTTTCCGCTCAGCCGTGGTTGAGGTGATTACCCCTACAGCCGTTCAATTGTCTTTTAAAGGGCATGTGGTCGAACTTCCGTTGTAGTTTTGACAATTCCTTTGGTTGACAGTAAAGGAATTGTGTGGTAAACTTTACTTAAAAGTAAAGGAAATTTATTATGGTTACCAAACACATCAAAATTTCATCAAAAAGTCAAATCACGATTCCTCAGATGGTTTTAAAAAAATTAGGTATAGGGCCGGGAGATGCTATACAGCTTAATGTGTTAGGACAGCATGCAGAGATCCTTGTTGCAAAAAGCAAACAAGCATCTGCGCTGGATCTTGGGAAAAAATTTAAAAGCTATCCTAAAAAGCCACTATCTGTAAAACAGATTAATGTGGCTATTGACGAGGGGTATGCAAATTTGGCTCGCAAAAATAAATGAAAGCGGCAATAGATACCAATATACTTTTAAGGCTTATCTTAGAAGATAATAAGGCCCAATTGTCAAAGGCACGCAAAATTATCAAAGAGAATGAGGGCGAGGGGGCCATTTTTGTCAGCTCACTGGTATTTCTCGAGATGTATTTTGTTTTAACTAAACTTCTTAGCTGGAGCAAGGCTCAAGTGTATCAAGCTTTTGAAGAGATCTTATCTGTTAGTGAATTTAGCTTTGAAAATGAGATTGCGGTTAGAATGGCTATATCGGATGTCAGAAAAAATCTCGATTTTAGCGATGCTTTAATCGGTCAGGTAGGCCAATCAAGAAATCTGAAAACGTACACATTTGATAAGAAATTAAAGAAGGACACTGCTTTTATTGTTATATAAATAGTGCCTGGTACTATTTTTCTAGAAAAACTACCATTTTTCGTCATTTTCCCCACCACACAATAGTGTTGTTCTATATTATTTAAAATAATAAACTTATGTAATTTATATATTGACATAAGGGAGGACTATATGTAAAATGTATTTAAATGTGGGGAGAAGTGGAGGAAAGTGGTTAGATAGTCAGCCCATCCATTCTGCATAACCCTCAATTTTTACCGCTAAAAAAGCATTTTTTACAAAATCAAATCTTAGGGATATACATGTTTTACGGCGAATATCAGCACAGCATAGACCGTAAAGGTCGTTTGATCCTACCAGCCAAATTTCGCGACACGTGCAAAGACTGCGGTGTCGAGCGTTTTTTTCTCACCCGCGGTTTAGATAAATGTATTTTTATGTTTTCAGAAGACGAGTGGCGCAATCAAGAACATAAGTTCCGTACTATGTCTTTTACAAAAAAAGAAACACGTTCGTTTAACCGTATGTTTTTTGCCGGCGCTGTTGATGTGATGCCGGATAAGCAGGGTCGTTTCATCGTTCCGCCCTATTTGAAAGAATACGCTGAAATCAAAAAAGACACAGTTGTTATCGGTGTTTCAAACCGTATCGAAATTTGGTCACGCAAAGGATGGGGTGAATTTTATAATGCATCGAGTGAGTCCTTTGAGCAAATTGCAGAAAATATTTTGGATATATAAAACCTTAGAGACAGGAGGCATGAATGATTAACAGGCTTGACGATCTTGATGTGACATTTGACCACTTAATCGATATGCCAAATAGTGACTGTGTTTTTTGCTCGACGAGAGTTAAGGAAAATAACCGCATTAAATTATTTTTGATTTTTAACGAACGAAATGCTGTTTATATCCGTAACGGATTGAGCGGTATTTGGGAGGAAATTTTTGATGCGGAGAAAATAAATTTTATCCGCAGCCGTTTTGAAGATGTGATTGAAGAACGTAAAGTGCCATGTTATGCCATAACAGAGTGATGAGATAAGAAAGTTATTATGATTCAGATTGCTGATGAGAAGCGGACAGAACCAATGAATGAAAATCCAGCAGAGAAGCACATCCCGGTTTTATTAAACGAGGTGCTTGAATATTTGGATTTGAAAGAGGGGGGCCTTTATGTTGACGGGACATTGGGTATGGGCGGCCATGCGCAAGCCATTTTAGAGGGCATAGGGGATAATGGGCAATTGATTGGACTCGACCGGGATGATCGTGCCATCGCCCTTGCCAAAAGGCGGCTAGCCAAGTTCGATGGGCAATGCACATTTTGTCACGATAATTTTTATCATCTCAACCGCGTGTTGCAAGATTTGGATATTGATTCTGTTGACGGGATATTGCTTGATCTTGGGATCTCCAGTTTTCAGATGGACGATCCGGACAGGGGCTTTAGTATACGCAATGACGGGCCGCTTGATATGCGTATGAATCCGCAGGCACAGATTACGGCGTTTGATCTGATTAACTCTCTTTCTGAGAAAGAAATCGCGCACATCCTGCGTGATTATGGGGAGGAGAGATTTTCCGGGAGGATTGCCCGGCACATTGTTAATGCCCGGGTGGAAAAACCGATTGAAACAACCAATGAATTAAGTCAAATAGTTCTGCGTGCTATGCCGTTTAGTAAAAAACCTAAAGGTGAGCGGATTCATCCGGCGACACGCACATTTCAGGCGCTCAGGATTGCCGTTAATCGCGAGCTTGAGGCCCTTGAACAGTTCTTACAGTTTGGGGTCGATTTTTTAAAACCAGGCGGAAGACTTGCTATTATTTCTTTTCATTCTCTAGAAGACAGGAAAGTCAAAATAACATTCCGGCAAATGGCAAAAGATGGGCAGGTCAAACTGATTTTAAAGAAACCTGTTTTTGCTTCCGATGAAGAAACGTCTCAAAACAAAAGAGCGCGCAGCGCTCGTTTAAGGGTGGTGGAGAAAATTTAATGCGTTTGGTTAATCTTTTTAAAATTATGTGTATGGCGATTGTGATTTCGCTTGTTTATATTAATATGCAGATGCGGATTATTGATCTGGCATACCAAGGCAAACAAAAAGAAAATCAAATCCGCCGGCTGATTGAAGAAAATGGAAATTTAACGTATGCAATCCTGACCCTTAAATCATCACACAATCTCGGCCTTAAAATGCTTGATGATGAATACGGCATGGAGTTTGTTGATCCCGATAATGTTCTGCAAATTTCAACGCCCATACTCGAGGATACAAGTGATAAAGACACGCGTCAGATAGCAGCCAAAGAAAAAACAAATCCGATCCTGAATATTATTTCGTTTGGCACTGAGGCACAGGCGTATGGGCTTGGGCAGTAAATTTTGAATGATTGTTAACAACCAACAACGAATAAAGTGCAAATCCGCAAACATGCCTTCCGTTTCAGTATAGTCTTTCTCATCCTTATCATTTGCCTTTGTGTTTTTTCTGTAAAACTTGTTTTGATCCAGATTTTTAATGCGTCGCATCTTGCCAATTTAGCTGATAAGCAGCACAGCCATTTAATTGCCATTGAGCCGGTTCGCGGGGGAATTTACGACCGTAAATTACGTCCATTGGCTTTTAATGTTTCGGTTTACTCTTTATATGCCAACCCACGCGCCATGCCGCAGAAAGAAAAGGATAGAACGGTCAATGAACTGTCGGTGCTCCTTAAAATGGATCCTGCAGAGATTGGACGTCAGCTTAAACGGGATAAGTATTTTGTCTGGATTAAACGCAAACTTACTTTGGAGCTCACCGAGCAAATCAAAGCATTAAAGATCAAAGGACTCGGTTTTAAAAAAGAAAGTAAACGGTTTTATCCAAACGGTTATTTGGCATCCCATATCATTGGTTTTGCCGGCATTGATAATAAAGGGCTTGAAGGCCTTGAACTTAAATATAATGATATCCTGCGTGGCTCGCCGGGACGTATGCATATTTTGAAAGATGCCCGCAGCCGTGAGCTTATGATTGAAGAAAATATTATTCTCCCGCAGGACGGGGTTGACCTTGTTTTAACACTCGATGAAACTATACAATACATCACCGAGCGCGCATTAGATAAAACCTTTAAAAAATACAAGGCTAAATCGGCTACAGCGATTGTGATGGACGTATCCACAGGAGAGATCCTTGCCCTTGTTAACCGGCCTACTTATAATCTTGAAGAAGTGTCTAAAAGCAGCCTCGAGAGCCGGACCAACAGAGCGATTAGTTTTGTCTATGAGCCGGGATCAGTCTTTAAAATTGTTGCCGCTGGGGCCGCCCTGGAGGAAGAGGCATATGTCGAGGATGATATTATCTTCTGTGAAAACGGCAAGTACAGGATTGCTAATCATATTTTGCATGACCATAAACCGCATGGTGATTTAACCTTTAATGATGTCTTTAAATTTTCAAGCAATATCGGTGTGGCTAAAATCGCCCAGAAGCTCGGGCCTTCTACTTTTTATAAACATGCCAAGCGTTATCCTTTCGGAAAGAAGACCGGGATTGATTTAAAAGGCGAAGTTTCCGGTGTCCTTAAACCGCCGTCTTCCTGGTCGAGGACAACCATCGGGGCTATTCCGATCGGTCATGAGGTGACAACAACACCGCTGCAGCTGGTCTCTGCTATCGCGGCGGTTGCCAATGACGGGGTATTGATGAAACCCTATGTTGTTAAATATATTAAAGATCAACATGGGGAGATCATTGATGAATTTTATCCCGAACAGATTGACCGGGTGATGAGTGAACATATTGCCCAGAGGGTTAAGAAAATATTAGTGAGTGTTGTCGATGACGGAACAGGGAGACGTGCTAAAATAGACCGGATTAAAGCGGGGGGGAAAACCGGAACGGCCCAAAAGGTGATTGATGGGAAATATTCGCATAGCCATTTTGTGGCCTCGTTTTTTGGATTCGCGCCGGCCCATAAACCGCGTTTGGCGACAGTTGTTGTTGTCGATGACCCGCGTCCCGTGTATTATGGAGGGACGGTGGCAGCGCCGGTTTTTAAAGAAATCATGGAAAATTCACTTAAGTATTTAGAATCGGTGGGTAATGAATAATGCTTCTTAAAAACTTGCTGAAAGATATTTATTCCAAACCAATAGATCCCCGTTTTGAAGATATCACCATAACGGGTTTGTGCGACGATTCACGTCAGGTGGATCAAGGGGCTGTGTTTATCGCGGTCAAAGGTGTCTTGGCGGATGGCGCCGATTATGTTTTAAATGCTGCTCAAAAAGGGGCCTCTGTCATCGTGGTCGATCATATGCGTGAAGAATGGACCGCGCTTAAAGATATTTGTTGGCTTGAGGTTGATGATACGAAAAAATTTCTGCGACTTGCGGCAAGCAAGTATTTTGATAATCCATCGCAACATATTAATATGATCGGTATTACAGGGACAAATGGGAAGACAACAATTTCCTATCTCACCGAATCGATTTTGCATGAAGCAGAGCGTTCATGCAGTATTGTCGGAACCATTAATTATCGTATTGCCGAGAGAGTCTTGCCGGCGAATAATACCACGCCGGGTTTGATCCAGACACAGAAACTGCTTAGCTTTATTGCCGAGGAGGCGATTGAAAATTGTGTGATGGAGGTTTCATCTCATGCGCTTGATCAAGGACGCATTGATTTGATTGATTTTAATGTCGCTATTTTTTCTAATCTCACCAGTGATCACCTGGATTATCACAAGACGCGTGATAATTATTTTGCCGCCAAAGCAAAGCTGTTTGTTAATTTATCCAGTGAAGCGAAAGCGATTATTAATGTCGACGATGATTTCGGACGAAAACTTTTCTCCAAAACACAGGCACAGATTACAACGTACGGCATCTACAAAAATGCCGATGTTATGGCGCGTGATGTGCAACTGGATGTCGAACACACACAATTTAAAATTGTCTGCGCCGATGGCGAGGTGAATATTAACTCTTCGCTTGTCGGAGAATATAATGTCTACAATATGTTAGCTGCGGCTGCAGCCTGTTGGGTTGAGGGCATTAGTCTCGATAAGATCAAAAAAGGGATTGAGCGTCTTACCTGTGTTCCGGGGCGTCTGGAAAAGGTGAGCCTCGGGCAGGACTTTACGATATTTATTGATTATGCCCATACGGAAGATGCATTGCATAATGTTATTACGGCCATTAAAAAAACATGTGATGCCAAGGTGATTTGTGTGTTCGGGTGCGGGGGCGATCGTGATCAGTCCAAACGGTTTAAGATGGGCCAGGTTGCCGGCGAGCTGGCTGATTTTACGATTGTCACCAGTGATAATCCGCGCAGCGAAGAGCCGCAAAAAATAATTGATCAAATTGTCGAGGGGTTTGAGACCGATGCCTATAAAGTGATGCCTAACCGGGAAGAGGCGATCCATGAGGCTTTGCGTATGGCCAAAACCGGGGACATTGTTTTAATCGCCGGTAAAGGGCATGAGAATTATCAAATTTTTAAAGACCAAAAAATTCAATTTGACGAAAAAGCCATTATCCGCAATTTTATCCTATGTTAACACTGTTTGATATTATTCAAGCCACGCGTGGGCAATGTTCCAGGCAAGAGAAGAATATTTCTTTTAAAAATATTTCTATCGATACACGGACGATCAAAAAGGGCGATCTTTTTATTGCGATTAAAGGCGATAACTTCGACGGGCATAATTATATTGCCAAAGCTCTGCAGGCCAAAGCACGGGCCATTATTGCGCATAAAAAAATCAAACGCTGCGACGTTCCGGTTATTTATGTGAAAGATACCGTCAAGGCGCTTGGAGCCATTGCGGCGTGGCACCGCAGCCAATTCAATATACCGGTTATGGCCATAACCGGAAGTGTCGGTAAAACAACAACCAAAAATTATGTTGCCAAGGTGCTGAGCGCAAAAGGACCATGCCTTGCCAGCGCTAAATCTTTTAATAATCATATTGGTGTTCCGCTCACACTTCTGCGTCTTAATAAACGGCACAAAGCCGCTGTGATTGAAATAGGGACCAATCAAAAAGGAGATATTGCTTATCTCGCCAAAATGATTCAGCCGACTAGCGCTGTTTTAACCGGCATTGGTTCATCCCATTTGGCTGGACTTAAAAATAAAGCCGGCGTTGCCCGCGAAAAAATGAGTCTATGCCGGTATCTTAAGAAGCGTGGGACTATTATTTATAATGCGGATGATCTTTATTTAACGCGTTTGGTTAAGAGGCAAAAGGGGTTTAAAAAAATTTCTTGTGGGATCAGGGAAAAGGCAATGGTCAAAGCCGATAATGTTCATAACTCGTTGCAAAATAAGGTTTTTTTCACTGTTCAACAACGGGCCTATCAAGTCCAAGGGGTGGCCGGACACACGGTTTTAAGCGCAATTATTGCAATTTCCGCTGGAGCCTCATTTAAGTTAAGCTATAATAATATAAATACTAGTATCAGAAGAGTGCCGCCGGCGCCCGGACGGATGAATTTGCAAAAGGCGCATGGCGTTGCTCTACTGGATGATACCTATAATGCCAATCCGCTCTCATGCCGGGCGGCGGTAGATACACTGGCTTCACTTAATATCAAAGGCAGGCGGATTTGTGTGCTGGCGGATATGTTGGAGTTAGGCCGTGAGGCCGCAAAGCTTCATCGTGCATTGGCTGTGTATTTGAGTGAATTACCCATTGACGCGGTTTTTACTTTTGGCAAGCATACCGAAAGAATAACCGCATACCTTAAAAAACACTCTGCTGTACGGACAAAACATTACACAAATAGACATGCCTTGATTAAGAATTTACGGTCATGGGCTAAAAAAGGTGATTGTGTTCTGATTAAAGGCTCACGCTCAATGCACATGGAGCGTGTTGTTGAAGGGTTTATTAAGTAAACATCTATGTTTTATTATCTCTCAGAATTACGCGACGTTTTTTCATTTCTCAATATTTTCCGGTATATCACTTTTCGTGCCGGGATGGCTGCGGTTACAACATTCTTTCTTTGTGTCCTCTTTGCCCCTTTTTTTATTAATAAACTAAAATCGATGAAAGTCCGTGAGGTGGCCAAACGCGAAGACTGTCCGGATTTAGATCAGTTTCAAACATCCAAAGAAGGAACGCCGACCATGGGCGGTGTTTTTATCATCGGAAGTATACTTATTGCCATTGCGCTGTGGACAGATTTATCCAATCAATATGTTTTATTAACGGCGGGGACCATGTTGTTTTTGGCGCTGCTCGGTTGGGTCGATGACTATGTTAAGCTAACCCGTGTTGGACAGAGAGGTTTAACAAAGAAGACAAAGCTCTTATGGGAAGTTCTCTTAGGCTGTTTTATCGGCAGTTATGTTTTTTTCAATCCTGAGATATCGACCAAGCTCGATGTCCCGTTTCTTAAAAGTCTGGTGGTGGACTTGGGTATTTTTTATCTGCCGTTTGTGGCGCTGATCATCATCGGATCGTCTAATGCGGTTAATTTGACCGACGGGTTGGATGGTTTGGCGATCGGATGTGTGTTGATTGTCAGTTTGACGCTGGCTGTTCTCAGTTATTTAACGGGAAACTTTAACTTCAGCGAGTATTTGCTTATTCCGTTTATACCTGGGGCCGGTGAATTGACGATTATTTGCGCGGCTATTATCGGGGCGAGTCTGGGATTTTTGTGGTACAACTGCCATCCGGCCAGTGTCTTTATGGGCGATGTCGGATCCCTTTCTTTGGGAGGGACGATGGGGGTTATTGCTGTTTTGATTAAGAAGGAACTCCTTTTAGTTGTCATGGGGGGTGTGTTTGTGATGGAGGCGATGTCGGTTATTTTGCAAGTGTTCTCTGTTAAGACGCGGGGTAAGAGGATATTTAAAGTCTCACCGCTGCATCATCATTTTCAGCTCTCCGGATGGGATGAGTCGAAAATCATTATCCGTTTTTGGATTTTGGCGATTATTTTTGCGTTGATAACGTTGACGACGCTTAAAATACGATAAAAAAAGAGTACTCATATTATTGGCTCGAAGTTAGCCGCTTGCATTGGGATGCTGAGTGACTTAAGCCGTTTGCCAGAAGCAAATGGCGCACGGAACGAAGCAACCAATGCAGACGCCTAACGAGAGCTTTATCGATATAAATTTGTGCCAATAGGCAGTGTTCTTCGCTCGAACAAGCTTCACCGAAGCTTTTTTTCTGAAAAAAGCTGGGTTTCGCAACTCGCTCGGGAACACTACCTATTGGATGTGATGATCTATTTATGAATATTCAAAATAAAACTATTACCATCATCGGTGCGCAGAAGTCCGGCATTGCCGCGGCTAAACTTGCGCTTTTTCATGGGGCCAAGGTCAAGATCAGTGATGCCAAAGATGAACTGTCCCATGAAATAGCCGATTGGGCGCAGGCGCATAATCTCGTCGTAGAACTGGGAGGCCAGACAGAAGATTTTATCCGGCAAAGCGACTATGTTGTTTTAAGTCCGGGAGTGCCATTTAGTGCGCCGGCGGTCAAGTGGGCGAGGCAAGCGGATATTCCTGTTTTAGGTGAGATTGAATTTGCGTTTCAGTTTTGTCCTAAGCCCGTTATTGGGGTGACGGGGAGTAATGGCAAAACAACTGTTTCAACTTTGATTTATGATTTATTGAAACGCGCCGGGTATAAGGCAGGGCTATGCGGCAATATCGGTACACCCTTTTCTCAAGTTGTTTTGGATGAAAATGATTTAGATTGTGTGGTGATTGAATTAAGTTCATTCCAGTTAGAGTCGATGGTAAGTAAGGATGATCAGAAGCGTTTTGCGCTTAAAGGATTTAAACCCGCCGTGGCTGTTTTGCTCAACCTTAATCAAAATCATCTTGACCGGCACCGTGATATGGTTGAGTATTTCGAAGCCAAGCTCAATATATTTGCTAATCAAACGCCGGATGATCATGCGCTTATCAATTATGATTTGCGGCATAAAGGTAGTTTTGTCGATGAGATTGTAAGCGGGGTTCACTTTTTTAATATCCCGGAAGATGTGCAGATCAATCCTAATGCCCAGGCTATAAGTGCTATTGCTAATATGTTCAATATTGATAAACAGCATGTTATGGCAACGCTTCAAAACTTTAAGGGTGTTGAACACCGTCTAGAATATGTTGCCGTAGTCGGTGGAATACGATTTGTCAATGACTCAAAGTCAACCACCATTGAATCCGGTCGGTGGGCGCTTAAAAATACAGAAGGGCCGGTTGTACTGCTTTGCGGTGGTAAAGATAAAAATCTTGATTTTACTGTGATTGCCGGCGATGTGGCAAAGTACACAAAAGCGGTGATTGCTTATGGGCAGGCGCGAAAAAAAATTATTAAAGCCTTTGAAGGGCATCCGGATATTTCCCATGCCGCTACGCTTAAAGAAGCATTCGATCAAGCTGTTGAAAAGGCGGAAGATTTAGATTGTATTCTTTTAAGTCCGATGTGCGCGAGCTTTGATGAATTTTCTAATTTTGAAGAGCGTGGCGCCTATTTTAAAGAGTTGGTAAGAGAGCGAAAAAACCAAGGCACTAAAGAAGGTTCTGCCTATGCGTGAGATACGCATTTCGATCGCGATGATCGTTACGCTGCTTTTAAGTATCGGTGTGGTGATGATCTACAGTTCAAGTGGCGTCTATGCTCAACAAGAGTTGGGCGATGATTTGTTTTTTCTCAAACGGCATCTTATTTTTTTGGTCGTGGCGCTCATTGCCATGATTATGACAATGAGTATTGATTATAGAATTTTGCGCAAATATGCCAAACCGCTTATTCTGATATCCCTTGTTCTTTTAGCCTTGGTTTTGATTCCCGGTTTGGGTAAAGAAAGTTTTGGGGCCCGTCGCTGGTTTAAGTTTGGCCCCTATCATCTGCAACCGTCTGAGCTGACCAAGTTGACCATGATTATTTACGCGGCGGATTTTTTGGCGCGTAAGGACCGTAAGATTACCCGTTTTTGGGAAGGGTTTATGCCGCTGATATTTATTTTGGGGGTGGCATGTTTGTTTATTATTAGGCAGCCGGACTTGGGTAACTCTATTTTGATTGCGATGATTACGCTGATTATGATGTTTATTGCCGGTGCGCGTCCTGTTCATTTAGGTGTGCTGGGAGTATTGTCCTTTCCGGTTTTATATTTACTGGTTGTACGGGTGCCCTACAGACTTAAGCGTATTATTGCGTTTATTAATCCATGGGAAGATGCACAGGGAATAGGTTTTCAATTATCCCAGTCGCAAATTGCGCTTGGCTCCGGCGGACTTTTCGGTGTCGGTTTGGGTAAAAGTGTACAAAAACTTTTTTATCTGCCGGCCGCACATACGGATTTTATCCTTTCGATTATTGGTGAGGAAACCGGGCTTTTAGGGACACTTTTGGTCACACTTTTGTTTATTGCTTTTATCTGGCAAGGCGCGCGTATTATCAAAAGGACAACAGATCCTTTTGGGTATTATTTGGTGATTGGCATTATGGCGATGCTTGGCTTGCAAGCTGTTGTGAATATCGGTGTCAGTATCGGGGCTTTACCAACCAAGGGGCTGCCTTTACCGTTTGTCAGTTATGGCGGCTCGGCATTGATATTCAATATGATTGCGGTCGGGCTTTTGCTCAATATCTCGAGGACGGAGGATTTAGTTCATCAATGAACATTGCACTGGCTACCGGAGGATCGCTTGGGCATATTATGCCGGCGGTTCTATTGGGAAAAAATTTAAAAGAACTGGGGCATAATGTTTATATGGTTGGCGCTCTGAGGCGGTGGAGTAATATTATTTCGTCGTATGGATTTGAAATATATCCTGTTGAAGCTAAGCCTATCGGGTTTTCGTTTAGTTCTTTAAAAGCATTATTTAATTCTTATACGAATTTCAGAGATTATTTTAAGACTGTCGATATTTCTGTTGTGGTCGGATTTGGTAGTTATGCGTCGGTGCCGGGGGTCATAGCGGGGAAGTCTTTAGGGGCTGCAATTATTTTGCACGAGCAAAATGTTGTCCCGGGACGTGCGAATAAGTTTCTTAAAATAATGGCTGACCGTATTGCGATTAGCTTTAGGGATACATCAAAGTATTTTCCTAAAAAGAAGGTGTCGTTCACCGGATGTCCATGTGTGTTTACCGGTGCAATTAAACGCACAGCGGCTATGTACAGTTATTATGGTCTGCAAGAGGATATAAAAACAATTCTGGTTTTTGGTGGCAGCCAGGGAAGTAAAGGGGTGAATCAACTTTTTATTAACTCTCTTAATGAGCTTAAAAAAGACACATTGTTTCAGGTGCTGCATATTTGTGGTAACAATGATGATGTGGTGCAACAAGACGTGTATAACGAACTGGGTCTAAAAGCATGTATATTTCCATTTATCGATGATATGGGGCCACTGTATGCCTTGGCTGATGTTGTTGTGGCGCGTAGCGGCGCGTTAACGGTCACAGAGCTCGCCACTTTTAAGAAAAAGGCAATACTTTTGCCTTATCCGCATGCAGGCGCGCATCAACTGCAAAATGCACAGTTATTAAAAGATACAGGGCTTGCGGAAATATTCAGCGGTAATAATCCCGTTAAATTTGCCCAGGCTCTTAAACAGCAGCTTAATAAAAGCTTAGAGAAATGTATTGATCAAAAAATATTACAGGAGAGCTTTAAAACAAATGCTGTTCATCTTTTAACTGAGGAAGTTTTATGCGCAAATTCTTAATGATCATTGTTTTTGTCGCTTTATGTCTGTCGTTTTCGGCGGACATTAGTTGGACGAAAGAAAAGTGGAAAGAATACCGCAGCACCCATTTCATTGTTTATTATCAAAAATCACCTAAAGATTTTGCTGAAACGGTGGCGGAGTCCGCCGAGCAAAGTTACCGTGATATTGTCCGCAATTTAGGATTTATTCGATACAAGGGATGGACTTATGATGATCGCGTTAAGATTTATATTTATGATGACGCCGAACATTTTCAAAAGTCAGCTTATATTTACAAATGGTCGCACGGTGTGGCATCGCCTAAAGATAGAATAATAAGGACTTACCCGTCGGCACACGGATTTTTTGATTCAACGCTGCCCCATGAGGTGACACACATTCTTTTTAGAGAGTTTATTGGATTTGATAAGGCCATTCCTCTTTGGTTTGAAGAGGGTGTGGCCATGAATCAGGAAAAAGCCAAGCGTTGGGGATCTGATGCTATGGTTAAACAAGCCCAGGCAAATGGAACATTTATTCCTATCAATGAATTGTCGACGATGCGCCTTTCTAGCCGTACACCAATCGAAACAGTGCATTTATTTTATACCGAGGGGGCCAGTATCGTCTATTTTATGAACACGAAGTTTGGGGAAAGGCGATTTGAACGGTTTTGCAGGGAGTTGCGTGATGGAACATCTTTCGAGCGGGCGCTTAAAAAGGTGTATGTGCGGATCAAAAGTTATGAAGACCTCAATAAAGAATGGCTTAAATACCTAAAGGATCAGTAAAGAGGTTATTAGAAAGGGTTTAATGTTTAAAGTGTAATGTTTATTAAATTTTTAAAACAATAAGCTCTAAACATTAAACAAAGTTTTATGACAAAACAATCACATACACATTATTACTTCATCGGTATTGGCGGGATCGGTATGGGTGCGATTGCGCATTTACTGTTAGCTAAGGATGCGCGTGTGAGTGGCTCGGATATTAATGATAATAAAATGGTTAAATCACTTAAGGCCAAGGGAGCAGAAGTTTTTATTGGGCATGATGCGAAGCATTTAAAAAATGTCGATTGTGTCGTTTATTCATCGGCGGTTAAAAGTGATAATCCTGAACTTAAATGGGCGATTGATAAAGGGCTTAAAATTTATCAGCGGGCCGAACTCCTGGCGGAGCTTATGCAAAATCATTTTGCGATCACAGTCGCCGGGGCACATGGTAAGACAACGACGACGTCTATGGCAGCGCATTTGCTCAAAAGCTGTGGGGTTAACCCGACCTGTGCGGTCGGTGGTCTGCCATCTTCGGCGGATGCGAATGCTTATTTAGGGGGTGGCAAGTATTTTGTGGCTGAAGTGGATGAAAGTGACGGCTCGTTTTTGAATTTTACGCCGAAGATTTCGATCATCACTAATATTGATCTTGAACACCTTGATCATTATGCGGGATGGGAGAATATTGAGGCGATTTATAAAAATTTTATTTTAAGAACAGAGTCTAACGGTCATATTTTATTTTGTGGCGATGATCAAAGGCTCAAACGCCTTGTCTGCGAAAATTATTCTGTTTATCAAAGCTATGGATTGGGTGAGGAAAATGATTTGCGCGCGGTCAATATCAAACAAAACGGATTTGATATGGTATTTGATTGTGTTTATAGGGGAGAGAAAATCGGTTCCATTGCCTTGCCTGTTCCCGGAGAACATAATGTTTTAAACGCGCTGGCATGCGTGCTTCTTGGACTTACACTTTATATGTCTTTTGAAGATATTAAATCAGCATTGGAACAATTTAGTGGTGTGCAAAGACGATTTCAGAAAAAGGCCCAGGTCAATGATATTTTGGTTATTGACGATTATGCCCATCATCCAACAGAAATTGAAATGACCGTTGAGGCGGCGCGTCAGTTAGATGCCAAAAGGGTGGTAGCTATTTTCCAGCCGCACCGTTACACGCGTTTGGCCGGGCTTTGGGAGGAGTTTTGCGATTCTTTGGCCGGTATTGATCATCTTATTGTGACCGATGTTTATGCAGCGGGCGAAGAGCCGGTTGCCGGGGCGAGCATTGAAAAATTTATCAAAAAGTTAAAGGAAAAAAATTTAAGTTCAGTAGAATATAAGGCAAAAGATGGGATCGTTGAACATGTTTTGGCGATATCTGTACCTGGTGACGTTATTTTGACACTGGGAGCAGGTGATATAACCCAAGTGGCGGGCGCCCTTGCTGAGAGTTTGGATAAGACATTTGACACAAGCAGGTGTGTTGAGGAATGATCGAACGTGATGGAAAAAAAATTGGTGTGCTCATGGGCGGATACTCCTCGGAGAGGGACATTTCGCTTAAAAGCGGATTGGCCGTGTATGAAGCGCTTAAAGATGC
The DNA here is from genome assembly GCA_028280285.1 of Candidatus Omnitrophota bacterium. Taxonomy (GTDB): domain Bacteria; phylum Omnitrophota; class Gorgyraeia; order Zapsychrales; family Zapsychraceae; genus JANQNA01. The sequence goes on from JANQMA010000012.1 coordinate 19,029, forward strand.
CGGTAAAGAAGTGGTGGCGATTGATATCGTTGAACAGGAGGCCGATAAGATTGCTTCGGTTATTGAAAAGGCCCAAATCAGTGTAGCCTTTATCGCTTTACATGGCGCACTGGGTGAGGATGGTCAAATACAGACAATTTTAGAGTCGCTTAATATTCCCTATACGGGATCCGGACCTAAGACAAGTGCGCTGGCGCTGAATAAAGTGACAGCCCAAAAGCTTTTTTTAGAGAATAAAATAAAAATACCAAGTTTTTGTCCTCTATCGATTGAACAAAAGGGACAATTGAATACCGTTAAAGACAAAATTGGTTTCTATCCCGTGGTTGTTAAACCGGCACTGGAAGGCTCAAGCCTGGGTATTGAAATAATTAAACAACCTGATGATTTACCGGCGGCTGTAGAAAAGGCCTTTGGTTTCGGCGATCAGGTTTTAATCGAGCAGTATATCAAAGGGCGCGAATTTACCGTGGCTATTTATGACGGGCGGGCGCTTCCGGTTATAGAAATTATTCCGAGGAATGACTATTTTGATTATGATTCAAAATACGAAGGCGGCGGATCAGAGTACGTGGTGCCGGCCAAGCTGCCGATGATTGTTTCATCGTCCATGCAGTCGGCGGCCCTTAAAGCGCACCGGCTTTTGCGTTGTGAGGATTTTTCACGCGTTGATTTTATTTTAGATGATGAGCTCATTTACTATCTTTTGGAGATTAATACAATTCCCGGTTTCACTGCCACTAGTTTGCTTCCGAAAGCAGCAGCGGCAGACAATATAAATTTTCAACAATTATGTTCTCAACTAGTGGATATGGCCTATGGCAAGAAAAAAGAAAGATAATCCGTTTTCAGCGAATATCACTAAACTTTGTATTGTGGCGGGGCTTGCGCTTGGCGTCGGGTGGTTTTTATGCAATCGCTTGATCCATGCATTCAGTACATCTGAGTATTTTATGATCAAACATGTTGTGGCGGGCCCGTCGCTGCAATTTATTCATAGCCGCGACCTTGATCCTTTTGAAGGTAAAAATATTTTTACGCTCGATTTAAAAAAGGTTGAAGCAAGGCTTGAACGTAAATATCCACAAGCCTCTCAATTACGTGTTTTACGTAAATTTCCCAACCGGCTTGTGATTGTGGCGAAAAAAAGAATGCCGTACATTCAAGTAAAGATTAAGGATGCATATTATATACTCGATGATAAGGCCGTGGTTTTAGCGATCGATAAATCTGTTCATAAAAATCTTCCTCTGGTTGAGCATACGGCGCTTGCCAAAGCCCAAGCAGATCTTGGTGGGATCATAAGAGGACGGGATATCCGTGTCGGCATAAGAATGCAAAGGAGCTTTCAGAATTATTTGGATAATTCTAATCTGACAATCCGTAGTATGGATTTAAAGGATCTTTCCAAGATTAATGTTATTTTATCGAACGATCTGCGGATTATTATGGATGGGGAAAAGGTTGATGCAAAGATGCAGATATTGAGTTTAGTGTTAACGCAGAAAGATCTGGATTTTAAGGATGTGAAGTATATTGATTTACGTTTTAAAGAACCTATCCTTGGGCGCAAGTAAAGCACAAACTTGTTTAGTGTTTAATGTTTAAAGTTTAGAAAGCTTGATTAAACAATAAGCAATTAAACTTTAAACAAATTAATTAAAGAAATTAGTACAAAATGCTACATCAAATCATTAACGAAAAGTATTTTTGCGGGCTTGATATCGGTTCCCAAAAGATAAAAGCCGCGGTGTTGCATGCCAAGGATAATAATGGCATTGATATCGCCGGGGTCTATGAACATAAAACTTATGGTTTTCAAAACGGTGCTGTCAGTGATCTAAGTGAATTTTCCGAATGCGTGCACAATACCCTCCAATCTTTACTGGATAAGACGGGAGTCAAACTAAAAGAAGTTTACTTAGGCCTCGGTGGGGAACTGGTTGAAACCAGGCAAACCAGTACGGTTGTTCCGATCATTGATAAGGGCAGCAAGGTGATTACCGCGCGGGACATAAAGTATGTTAATGAGCAGGTGCGTTTGTTGAGTATTAAAATGGATGAAGAAGTATTACACGATTTGCCGCAGCAATATGTTGTGGATGATGTGAATACCGCGCTTAATCCCAAAGGGCTGTATGGCCGTAAGCTCGGCGTGACATCACTTATGATTATGAGTAATGTCACGCGTCTGCGCAATATCATTAAAGGGATTAATCAGGCGGGGTTTGATGTCGGGCACACATATTTTAACCCATTGGTGGCCGCCGATATTTCCCTCACAGATGAAGAAAAATTAGAAGGATGTGTTTTGATTGATATTGGCTCTGAGCTGAGCAGTGTTTTGATTTTTAAAGACCGTGTGCTTAAGTATTTTGATAAAATTTTATGTGGGGGTAACACGTTTACCAAGGCTATTGCTCAAGAGCTTGGATTGTCGTTTGATCTGGCCGAGGAGGTTAAGGTTTCTTACGCGGATGCATCTGATCTGGCGAATTATCAGGATGAAGAAATTTTGCTTAAAAAAGATAATGAGTATATGCCGATCAAACGCGATGTGATTTATCAGGCGATTAAACCACACATTGATCAACTTGTTAATGATTTGGATCAGAGTATAAAAAAATCCGGTTTAGCGCAATCTGTTAACCGGGGCATTGTTGCGCTCGGGGGTGGTACGCTTTTGCCCGGCCTAATGGAGAAGATCGGGGAGGTGACAGACTATCCGACAAAACTTGGTGGTATCAATATGCCGATGGACAAACGCCTGCGCAATGAGGCGTCATTTTCTTCTGTGATTGGTTTAGCTCAATATGGGTACAAACAAACATTTGCCTATTCTTTAGCCAATGCGCAGGAAGGGAGTTGGGTTAAACAGATCGGTAATAAAGTTAAGGATTTTTACCAGGAGTATTTTTAGGTTTGTTCTGATGGCGCATACGGCTTAACGTATAGCTCATATCGCGCTGGGTGTGCATGATGCGCATAATGCAATTAAACATATAGAGAAGCCAGAAAGAGTTAATGATCATAAGCAGTACGATCATATTAAGGGAAGTCATCTGGGCGGTGAGGAGGTGTTCGGTCAGTGTTGATTTAGGAACGCGGAAGTTGAAGTCGATGACGCCGAAGACAGTGGTAAACCAATAGACAAATACGGCGACCAGAATAATTTGAAAGAAAATAAAATAGAAATGGCGCATCAGCCATTTAGCAATGGTATTATCAAGGTGTCTGATTTTTGACATAAACGGGGATGAAGCCATCAATCTACCTCCTCTTATTATTCTAATGAAATCAATAGTGATTTCAATAGAATTGGGATAAAATATATTATGCCTCACAAAATTTTAATCATAGACGACGATCGCATCAACTGCGCATTGATTAAATTTACACTGGCCGGGCAAAACTATGATGTGGCTGTGGCCCATGACGGTGATCAGGCCCTTAAGATGCTGGACAAAGAAAGGCCGGATTTATTGATTCTGGATGTGCATATGCCGGAAATGAACGGGTATGAGTTTATGACGGAATTAAAGCAGTCGGAAGATTTTTCCAACACGCCGGTCATTATGGTTACAGCTAATCAGACAATGGAAGATGTGTTTAAGCTCGAGGGGGTCAAGGGCTATTTTGTCAAACCGGTCGATCTTATGAAAATGCTTGATTTGATTGTAGAGATCATTGGGCCTAATCCTATTTGAGAGAAATAGACAAATAGTTTATTGTTTAAAGTTTGAATTATTTTTTAAACAGTAAACTTTAAACATTACACAAACTTATGATTACTTTTATTGTTGCTTTATTAGCTTTTACATTAAGTTTTATAATTTTTCAGAAATGCCGTTGGATTTGGTCTATACGAAAAATGCATAAAAATGGAACATATGAGCAAGAAGAAGATTTAACTTTGTTTGACGTCAAGGAGCTGCTGATCGAAGGAGAGTATGAAGCTGCGGTAACGGTGTATTGCAAAATATTTAAGTGCGGCTACTTCGAAGGGAAAAAGGCGGTCGATAGTTTGCAGCGTAGTATTAATGAGTTGAATAATTAAGTCATGTGTCCCCGTAATTCTTACCAAAAATGAAATCATATAAAGAATTTTTCGAACAGTCCGACGGGCATGTTTGGCTTAATGCGGCCAGCGAAGGGCCGCTGCCGATTCCGGCCCGTGAGGCGCTGTATAAAGTCATTGAAAAAAAGGCATGTCCGCATGAGCTTACGTTTGAATATTTTGCCAAAGTTCCTGCCCAATTAAAGAAAAGTATAGGCACTCTGATTAATGTTAATTTTCGTGATGTGATTTTGGCCAACAGCGCGAGTTATGGTATTCATATCCTCGCTAACGGCATTGTTTGGCAAAAGGGCGATGAAATTGTGCTGATGCAAAATGATTTCCCGACGGATATTTTGCCATGGTTGGCCTTGGAGGAGCAAGGCGTTGTTGTTAAACAAATCAAGCCAGCCGGACATATGCTGACGGTTGAAGAATTAAAGGCAACCATTTCTGATAAAACGAGAGTTGTGTGTTTATCGCAAGTGCATACTTTTTCTGGTCACAGACTTTCCGACGTGCGGGCTGTTTCTGATTTATGTCATAGCAAAGGGGCGGCGTTTGTTCTTAATATCTCTCAGTCTTGTGGTAATGAACCGATTGATGTGGAGGCCTTTGGTGTTGATGCGATTGTTTGTGCCGGATACAAATGGTTGCTTGGTCCTTACGGCATCGGATTTTGTTGGATTGATCCGGATTTACGCAAAACACTTAAACTCAATCAATCCTATTGGGTTTCCGCCATGTCTGATGAAGACTTAAAAAGTGAAGAGGCCCTTGAATATCGCGATAGTCAATCGGCAAGAAAATATGACATGTTTGGCACAGCCAACTTTTTTAATACGGTCCCGTTTACGGCCTCAATCGATTGGCTTATGGATATTGGGATTGATACAGTCAAGGCGCATAATGATGAGCTTACTGACAGGCTGATCAATGGCCTTGATCTTACTAAATATCAATGGATCAGTCCGACCGATCCTCAAAAGCGGTCGGCTTTGGCCGTTATTTCTGCCGTTGATCCTGCGCGTAATGAGGCGATCCACCAGTCTTTGGCCGGACAGGGGCTTCACACAGCCCTTTGGAAGAACAATATCCGCATCACCCCGCATATCTATAATACGCCCGAGGATATGGATCTGCTTTTAAGCCAATTGAACGGGCAATAACCACCAGACAAAAGCCACCCATTAAATTATTGTAAGTTATTTTATTTCAAATATTTATGATTCTATCGGAGTGCTGTGTGTTATTTTTTGCATTATTTTAATAATAAGGCATACTTTAATAACACATGAAATATTAATATTTATAAATAATAGATGATAAATAAAGCCTTCCAAAAGTCACTTTTTTTCCGTTTACTGAATATAGCTATTTTAGCCGTATTTTTTGTAACGTCGATCATGTCTGCCCAAGGATTGGCGCAGGTCAATATGCCTGTGCCTGCGCTTGTGCCGGCCGGGCAAATACTCCAGCTAAGTGCGCCGTTGAATCCGGTTGTACTTCGCGGTCTGAAGGTTGATGTGAATAATCCTCTGCAATTCGATTTTATTGTTGATTCCGGTGACACTTCTCAAGAAGAAGGCCTTCAAGATCAATCTAATACTCTCATTAAATATTTTTTGGCGAGCCTTACAACTCCGGCCGACGATCTGTGGGTGAACTTATCGCCGTATGAGAAAGACCGCATTATTCCTGACAGCTTTGGTCAAACGGAAATGGGGCGCGACCTGCTCGCCCAGGATTATTTGCTCAAACAGCTTACCGCGTCACTGATGTATCCGGAAGGTGAGTTGGGGCAAAAATTCTGGGAACGTATTAGGCAAACAGATGCTGGATCCTTGATGCTAGATGCTAGATCCGAAATCCAGGATCTAGGATCTAGCATCAAGGATCTAACATCTATGTTCAATAAAGTCTGGATTGTTCCGAGCAAGGCGGTTGTCTATGAACGCGATCAGGTGGCGTATGTGGGGGAAGTTGAGTTTAAAGTGATGTTGGAAAATGACTATTTAGCGTATAGCGAACAGCGGATAGCGGATAGTAGTGTTCAGCAATCAGCTGATAACTCTCTAAACGCTAACCGCTATACGCCAAACGCTGAAATCATCCGCGAAGTGATCATTCCAGCTCTTGAGCAAGAAGTGAATCAGGGCCAACATTTCGCCAAGCTCCGCCAAATACAACACTCGCTCATTCTTGCCACATGGTATAAACAAAAACTGAAAGACTCACTTTTAACGCAAGTCTACGCTGATCAAAACAAAACCAAAGGCATCGATATTGCTAATCCACAAGAGCAAATCCAAGGTATTTATGACCAATACACCGAAGCCTTCAAGCAGGGTGTTTATGATTATATTAAGGAAGAATACGATCCGGCTACACAGCAAATTATCCCGCGCAAGTATTTTTCTGGAGGAATCGATGAAGCGGCTTTAAAGGAAACAATTTCCGTGCAAGATCTTGCTGCGATGACCAATAAAGATGACTTTATGCAGGGTGAACCCTATGGAGCTCAAGTGCGGTTAGATTCGGCGGTGTTGTCAAAAGCAAAGAAACAGCATATTTACGACAGACTGGAGTATTTTATTCATGATATAAAAAGTAAACATGCCGTAGTTGAGGTCAGTATACCACGTATAGCTGAAGATATTATTGCTGGTTTTGACGATGAATATCAAGACTTTAGAGACAGTTACGGGAATCTAATAAGTATTAGAGATGGCATGCACAAAACTATTGAAAAACGGGGAGATGTGAAATTTATATCAGATAGAAGATATACCAACTTAGAAAAAACATACAAAGAACTGCTTGCGAATTTAGAACTGATTAGAAGCCAGTCATTAAAAAATCTGGTTAATCAAAAGAAGATTCAACTACAATCAAAACAAAATATTATACGCATCAAAAAAATGGTGGATGAGATATATTTTATATTAGGCTCTGTTTTAAACGATGAACTAATCATTAGATCGTTTATGGCCGAAGATCTTTTCCCTTCCAGCCAGAACATTCTACCGCAACAAAGAGAAGGGCTTAAGATTTATAAGAAGATAAAGGGCGATAATTTTGAAGTGCAGGGGGATAAGGTCTATTTGAAAAGGGTTTTGGATAATTTGCTCAAAAATGCGGCCCAGGCGATCTATGATAATGATAGTAAAGAGAGAAATATTACAATTACAATGCGGAAAATGGGACGGCGTTATTATGAAATACGTATGAAAGACACGGGGGCAGGAATTGTGAACACAAGGCTTTCTAAAATATTTAACCGCGGAGAGTCTAGTAATGGAGTTGGTCATGGGCTGGGTTTGCCTTTTGTTGCGGATGTTGTTAAAAAACATAATGGCCAGATTCGTGTGCGCAGTAGTTTAGGCAAGGGTGCGGAATTTATCATCACACTGCCAAGGAAAAAAGAGGATATTGAAAGGAATGGTGCGGATTTTAAAATTACGTATGAATCTATGGACGCGGCGGGTTTATCGGAGGCAGTAGAGGAGGATGTTTCTGATAGCTGGATGTTGACAGAAGATAGGGAAAGAATGGCAGCTCTTGAAAGAGACTTGGAAAAAAGGACTGGTGATGTCGAAGAGAAAAAAGAAGCTGTTGCACAGTTTAGGCGATTTTTAAAAGATGTGCATGAAGGTCAAGCAGTTGTCGATGGAGAGGGGCGCCTTATTGGTCAAAACATGATGGCATTATTACATGAGGATATGACAGAAACCCATATGCAGCAATGGGCACTTGCCCACTATAAAGATGATGTTTACGCAAATCGCTTACGGGCGCTTATCATTTTGACATCATTTTTTCATGATGATGTCCTGGGTAATACATTAACGGCTTTCGGTCAAAGTCTGGTTTTTGTTAATGGGGTTACAGAGCAACAGACTAAAGAATTTAAGCAGTTGTCAAGTAAGGTTAATAACAGTCTTAGTCAACTAACGTACAATCGATTTTCCACGGTGAATTTAAAGGATGGGTTTCAAAAATTACAGGCGTTGATTGAAGAAGTACACGCAGTCGACTTACCGCAATTACGTGAAACGTTTGGCGAAGAATTTTTTAACATAAATAAAATTTTTGACGAATACTTTTTAAAAATCGAGAATGTTTTTACAGAATTTAACGAGCAGCTGTCGCATCTAGATCCGGCGAGTTTGAGCGATGAGGATGTGCAGCGGATTTTAGGGATGGATGATCCTGTGATTAACGGGCTTCAAAAACATTTGGATAGCCCCGTGCGTAAGGCAACTAATGAAGGGTTGATTGTCCCGAAAGTATGGAGCGGGCTGGATAAACAGATTAATATTGTTCAAGAGATTAGAGGCGTCATTGCAGAGGCTATAAAAGATGTTCAAGATCCGTCGGGGGCTGATCTCGATCCACGGAAAGTTATCATTCAGATTCCTTCCAGTTTAGAGCAGTTGCGCTACGATAACGGAAAAGTTTTTTGGCGGGCAGTAAGAGATATTGATATCGATTTATTTTTACCGTATGGATGGCAAGGAGTAAGTATCACAAGAGGTAATAAATCTGTAAGATTGCCTGCATATCTCAAAGAACGGTTAGTAGATTATGAGAATAAGCTTGGGATGTCGGAAGGCAAAAAGCTTGATTTAAATATCATCGAGTTAACACCGTCGACTTTTTTAGAGTATATTGAGGATGGCAAGTTGAAATTTCATTGGGCTTATTTATTCCTTCCGCAAAATCTATATTACGGTGATGTTGAGCATTTAGAAAATTACATTAAGCAAAGGGTAAAAGATGTCGGTATTAATGATTATTGGAAAGCTGTTTTAAAGGGCTACGCTATGGTCTACAGCGAGGCTGAAGATTATTTTGAAGAACGTGATTATGATAAGGTGCTTAAACGTTTGCTTATCGCGGCCCATTTTCGTCAGGATAAAGAGGCAATCAAGGATATACGCAACCGTATGATGCAACGTTATGGAGAAGCTAAGCATGTCCGTTTTTCCAGAGAATTTGTCCGAAAGTACTTGGACCATGCCAAACCGCCTTATGATATACAATGGACCACAGAACAGGCAGATTCCGCAAATCTAAAAAAAGAAGACGTGGATCAAGTTACATGGAGTGTTTGGCAGGAAATATTAGATTTATTTGAACATGGACATTTTAAAGCACAACAATTAGACCGAAACTGGTATGAGGAAAAGTTGAAAAATAAAAAAGTGACTGTAAGTTTATTGAGAAAAATCAAACGGGAAATAGATGAAGATATTAATTGGGTGGATGAAAAAAATAGAATTAAAGAAGGTCTGATTAAATATAAAGGAGATATTCATAAAATTAAAATGGAGTTTTCTGATGTTTATATGCATAGCACACGAATTGCAAATTTTATTAAACAAAATGAGGAGTTATACGAATTATTTATGAAATATTGGAAGACTGCGATGTTAGAAGAGAAGAGCGCTTTTCTAAAAGCAATAGAAAAAACTATTCCAAAATATAGGCAATGGGATAAGTACGGGAGGCAGTATTATTTTAATGTATCTGAAATTACCGCCAAATTTGAAAGATGGTTTGAAGATTGGGACACCCCGAAAACAAGACCGCTAAAGGATTTGGTAAAAAATGAGATAAAAGAAAGAACCAACTGGTTAATAGCTATTCGTTATATAACTAAAACTATTAATGGGGAACAGATTGACTTTCAAGGTGAATACGGGATAGAAGGAACTTCAATAAAGGCATTTGCACGTACTTTAATTAAACGAGATAAAGAATTAAGCGATAAGATTAAAGGCAAAATATTATGGTATATAGGACGTAGTGCTAGAGATGCGGCTTCTTTTTCGGATAAAGATTTGAAAAAATATGATATTAAAGTGTTAAAAGGCGGACAGGATCGTCTGGTAGATGACCCGTGGCCTAACTCTATTTTTTTCCATGAAGTGATTGTATACATTTATGATACAGAGGGCAGACTTCTTTTGACAAGAAATAATGATGCGACAGAACAGGACGATTTGGAAATTTTTATTAGGATTAAAGATAATTTACTTGATGACAACAAGTTGTCAGCTGAAGATATTGCAGAGAGGATACTTTACGAAGATTTTCGATTGCAAGCCAATAGGGATTCTTTTGTTCAATTAGATACTGAGTATCTAAAAGATCCAGTGAATAATAGACGTAATAGGTTTCATAAAAGAACGCAGCTTATTTATCCAGCTGCCTCCGATGAGTTGCGACGAATGCAAGAATATTATAATAAACGGAAGTTTGATGCGTTGTGGTTAATATCTGTGGATCATCTCGATGATTTTAAAAGGGACCATGGGGATGTTTTGGGCGGCTCTAAGGACATTTATGAGTCGGTTAAGTCCAAGGTATTCAAACAGATTGATAAAAATGTTTTTGAACCTAAACGTAAACAGCAGGAAGCAGATGAATTAGAACAGTATAGACAAAAATTATTTCCTGAGTGGGAGATTCGAGAGTCAATAATTCAGGATATTAAGGCAAAAGTTGCCGTGTCATTAACTCCAGATGACACTATAAAAGGAAAAGGGGCAAAAATAAAATCTTGGTTGCTTAATCGAATAAGAGAAGATGCTTCATTGTTGGATATTTTGAATCCTTTTTCGAATAAAAATTTGGCAGAAATATGGGAAGTTAGTGAGCAATCAGTTAGAGCTATTATGAGTCAGTTGTTCCTAAGTTATCCATCTAAACGAGATTTAGGGTGGAAGAGGCATGCTTTTCCTGACCAAGTTTATACATTTGATGATTATGTAAAGAGCAAAGGAGATAATCGACAGTATGATTATTTAATTTCTTATTATGCAGAGAAATTTGGCGTCGAACCAATGTCTTATGAAGAAGCTAAAGCGGTTTATGAAAAAGCAGATGAAGAACAGAAAGAGGGAAATAAAAAGAGTAAGAAAACTTTAGAAGAAATTGATCAGACACATCCGGCAATTAGAGAATACATTGCGCCACGCGTGGCCCGCCAATTGAGGCTAGGATCGGATGTAATCGAGCCCCTTGTGGATGCTTTGGTTTATGAGACCTATCATGGGGTATATGATCTTGATGAGATCTTCAAATTATTAAATATGGGATCACAGGATAGAAAATTTGTTAGGGCAAGGTGGTTTACGCAGTTACCAATTAATCCAGACGAAGTAAGAAGTAAGTTTATTAAAGAGGGTATTATTAAAGACGATGAGGCCGCGCTGATTTCACTTGAGGATTTTAAAGACTTATTACCTGAGTATTTTGTTGAAAATAGTGATAATCCTTATGAGCTTAACCGTAATTTTTATCATACTTACGGTGTAAGAAGTCTTAGGGGCCAATTTTATCAAGGTGTTTATCAGTTGCGTAAAACGTTAATAAATGAAAAGACGCATAGTTTATCGCGTTATTTAGAACTGAACGCTCCAGAGCAAAACTTTGAGGATTTTGGTTTTGATGAATCAGATATTTTAAGAATTAAATTAATAGGACGAAAATTAGGTTTATGGACATTTTATTTCGATCAAGAATCTCTTGCTATCACTGAATTTAGAATTAGTGAAGACATGTATAATAAGCACATAGTCATGTATGAAGATATGGATCAGTTTATGATGCAGATAGCTAAAAGCATATTTAATGTTTTTTCTATAGATACAGCCGGAGATGAATTAATTCCTTTTGCGAATTTTGTTTATGAGACAAGCCCTATTGATCAATTGTGGTATGCTCTTGAAGAGGATGGGCATATTAGGGATAAATCCAATTGGAAATTTAACTTCGCTGCTTTAATTCTTGCGGTGAGAATAGCCATTAAGCATCGTATTACGTCTGTAGAGGCGATTATAGAGTTACAAAAATATTTGGAGACCACTAATGAGGAAGACCTCGATGCAGATACACTTATTACATTAGGAACTTTAGGCTTAAGTGAGTATGCAAAAAATGTGAAATATGATGAAACAAATAGAAAAGTGTTAAAACAATTTTCTTATGCTGATGCTGCAGCGTTAGAAGAAGCACCTGGAGGGATTGATTTGACGCCGCAGGCGTGGGATTTGGATACAGTTGGTGCCGAGGGACAGAATTGCGCCGATGATGAGCCTGATTCAGGGTGTATCCGGCTCAACTTTCCACCTGAGCAGATTGAGCAGATGAGAAACAGTATTGACGGCTTTGTGCCGGTGATTATCAACTTCCAACCTATCACCAACCTGCCGCTCTTTTTAGGGCTTAAAGATACCGAAATGCCACAACCAGTTGAAATAAAAGAAGAATTAGCTGTTTTACGGGAATGATAGCGGTGATTTTAGGTTTAAGGCGTTAGGTGTTGGGTGTAAGATGAAAACAATATGTTCAACCTAAAACCTAATCCCTACAACCCTTTTTAACTTTTATATGATAAGAAAGCGTTTTCTTAAAACCCTCCGATCCAACACCTTAGCCTAAGAAAATGTGGCATACTTGTTATATGGGATGCATTGTGTGTCCGAAAGGAGGTGCGCTATGAAACGAGTACTTACACTAACAGTAGCGTTGGCCTTTGTTTTTGCATGTGCAGTTCCGGCGTTTGCCTATGATATGGAGCGCCCAGTGAAGAAAATCACTGAAGGAACAGTAGATGTAATCAAATCACCACTTCACCTTGTTGAAAAGCCAATTGATGGCTTAAAAAACCATGACTATCCTGTCATTGGTTTCATGAAAGGTCTTCTTAAAGGACCATTTCATACACTGAAAAAAGCAGGTGGTGGCGTGGTAGATATAGCTACTTTCCCAATTAAGTAGTTATGTCTTAAACATTTGCGAGTACGTTGATTTGATATAACGTACGCCCGGGCCGGCTCCCTAGGGAGCCGGTCCTTTTTTGTCCATTTCTTCAGTGTTTACCATAATTAAACTTTGTGCTATGATACCGCCCTGAAATTCAAGAGCCCTTTGCAAACCTATGGGGTTACGATGGGAAAGTCCCTATTAAACCTCATAGGTTGTGATGGCATTCTAATATATATTACTTAAAAAATAGAGGGACGTATGATGGACGACAGAGATAGAGTTTTGGACTTTTGGTTCGAAGGCCTGGAAGAAGGCACGGTTGTGACAACCGATAGTGATCTTCATAAATGGTGGTTCGCCAGAACCGATGAGATGAATAAAAAGATTGCTGATGGGTTTAAAGCTGATCTTAAACATGCCGCTTTCGGGGATTATGACAGCTGGCGCGACCCTAAGGGGCGCTTGGCCCTTGTGATTATCTGTGATCAGTTTTCGCGGTGCGCAGGCAAAGGCACAGCCCGTGCGTATGACAATGATCTTAAGGCGCTCGAGCAAGCCTTGTATTGTGTCAAAAAAGGGGAGGACAAAGAATTGTCATTCATTGAAAGAATCTTTCTTTATCTGCCGCTTATGCATTCTGAGACCATGGAAATTCAGGAGATTTCGCTTAAGTGTTATCGTGATTTGGTAACCGAGGCCGAAGAAGCAGAGGACATCAATACAGAGTATTTTAAGTATGTGTTAGGTCTTGCTCAAAATTGTTATACCATCATCAATGAGTTTAAACGTTTTCCGCAACGCAACAAACTACTCAAACGCAAGGCCACATCGACGGAAATAAACTTCGTTCAGAATCCAGATAATTTAATTGAAACATAAACTAAGGGGGGGAATATGGGAGACGATAAATGCAATTGTGGTAAATTTGGTTTATGGATTATTATTTTACTTTTGATTAATACTTTTTTTATTGGAAGTATTTGGTGCAAAATGGTTATGCAGTGCAAAACGAGCAAATGTTCTTGGTCTAAAAGCGGTTCAAAAATCTGTCCTTTAACTGGCAAAAATCTTGATGGCGCTAAGGGCTCGGCCATGGATGCTAAAGGTTCAAAGGCCGAATAAGTTTATCGGTCACGGTCACGGTGACGATGCCCGTATCGTCTACCGTTAACGTCCAACGTTACCGATACGGGCATCGTAATCGAAAAACGTTACCGAGTTGTTAAATATGGAACAAGCACGGATCAAAAATCATACACAGCTTCTTTGTGATGTCGGAGAGCTTGCGGGACTGTTTCATGATTCAACCAGCCTCGAGGGCTTTCTGCAGCGCATCGTCGAGATGGTTGCCGAGCATATCAAGGCCGAGGTGTGTTCGATTTATCTTTTTTATGAAGATACACAAGAATTGGAATTAAGAGCGACTAAAGGTCTTAACAAGGATCTTATCGGTAATGTTAAGTTGAAACTCGGTGAAGGGTTAACCGGTTTGGCTCTTAAAGAGTTACGTCCTGTTAGAGAAGAAAATGCGAGTAAAAATGAAAACTTCAAATTTTTTCCGGGGTTGGGGGAAGAGCAGTATGAATCATTTCTAGCCGTGCCTATTCTGCGTGGACGCTCGCGCATCGGCGTTATGGTTGTGCAAAAAATAACTAAACACTATTTTTCCGAGGAAGATGCAACTGTCCTGCGGGCGATTACCTCGCAATTGGCTAATACCATTGAAATGACCCGCGTTATTCTCGGAGTGGATGAAGAGCATGATCTGCGCAAGGAATCTTTTCAAGAAGAGCAGGCCGACATTATTTATGGCCAGGTCGGTTCCTCCGGTTTTGCATTGGCTGAAGGTTTGGTTATTAAGGATGATGTGGAAAAGTTGATTGTTGAAGATAATAAAACGTATTCCTATGATGATCTTGAACGTGCATTTGCCGAGACCGAAGAACAACTTGAGAGTATGCAGACCCAAATTGAAGAGAGGCTCGCCGATGTCGCCTCGCTTATTTTTTCCGCTCAAATTCTTATGCTTAAAGATAAAAGTTTTGTGGATCATATCCGCAATGGTGTCAGCAATGGCGAAAACCCTCCGCAGGCCGTACTACGCGTTGTTAATCAATACATAGATAAATTCAGCAATATCCCCAATCCTTATATTCGCGAAAAGGCAAATGATGTGCGTGATATCGGTAAACGTCTTCTTAATAACCTGACGGACAAAAAGGATGTGTATTCCGATACGCAAGATAAAATTATTATTGCTAAGGAGCTTTTGCCGTCGGATGCGCTCAAATTTAGCTCCCAGGGGGTTAAGGGAATCATTGTTTTACGCGGTGGGGCAACGGGCCATTTAGCGATTTTGGCTCAGTCGCTTCAGATACCGCTGATCATCGCAGATGTCAAAAGTCTTCTTAACACACCTTTAGCTACGCCGATTTTGATGGATGGTAATCAAGGCCTTATTCATATCAATCCGTCGGATGAGATTATTAAATCTTATGAGAGTTTTGTCACGCATGCTGTAGATCTTGAGGTGCTTAAACAAGAGGTGAAAGACACAACCCAAACGGTTGACGGGACATCTATTGATTTATACGCCAACATTAATTTATTAAATGATCTTGACCACGCAATTGCCTTTAAAGCACAAGGGGTCGGGCTTTATCGCACGGAGTTTCCATTTATTGTGCGCAGTAATTTTCCTAATGAAGAAGAGCAACTGCTTGTTTACCGGAAATTATTATCCCAGATGGAAGGCAAGGAGGTGACGATCCGTACCCTTGATATCGGTGGAGATAAGGTGCTCAATTACTTTCAGGAAAACGCGAATGAAACCAATCCTTTTCTGGGGTTGCGTTCCATCCGTTTCTCTCTTAAATATCAGGATATTTTCCGGAATCAAATCCGGGCGATTTTACGTGCCGCGGCTGACAGGGAGTCTATTCGCATTATGTTTCCTATGATCTCATCGCTTGATGAATTTATCGATTCCAGGGCTGTTGTGTATGAATGCATTGAAGAGCTAAAGTCCTATAATCTTGATTTTTGTGCAAATGTGCAAATCGGTATGATGGTTGAAATCCCATCTGTCGTTGGGATTATTTATGATTTAGCCAAAGAGGTGGATTTTTTCTCAATCGGTAGTAATGATTTTGTGCAGTACATGTTGGCGGTTGACCGCACGAATGAAAAGGTGTCTTATCTTTATATGCCACATCATCCGGCCGTGTTAAGAGGTCTTAATAAGATTGTTACTAAGGCCTGCGAAATGGATAAGCCTGTTTCGCTTTGCGGAGACATGGCACATGATGAAAGGTATTTGGAGTTTCTTATCGGTATTGGACTAACAAATTTTAGTATTAACCCGCTTTATATTCCACGTGTACAAAAATTTATCGAGGGCCTTGATGCCAAGCAAGCTAAAGAAAAAGCGTATGAGGTGCTTAAGATGAATAGTCTTACGGAGCTGGGTAAGGTATTTGAATAATAAATTTGTGTAATGTGTCATGTGTTATGTGTAATAAAAATTTTAATTACACGTTACACTTTACACATTACACAGTAGAAGCAAGGAGCAAGAATGGAAATTGGAATCGTTGGCCTGCCTAACGTCGGTAAATCAACTTTGTTTAATGCCCTAACGGGGGCTTCAGCAGCATCGGAAAACTTTCCGTTTACAACGATTGAACCGAATGTCGGTATTGTACCGCTTCCTGATATACGTTTGGGTGAACTTGTTAAGCGTAACAATTCACAAAAGGAAGTACCGGCCGGGATCCGGTTTGTGGATATTGCAGGGCTTGTCAAAGGCGCCTCTGCCGGCGAAGGTTTAGGCAATAAATTCTTGTCGAACATAAGATCCTGCGAAGCGATTGCGCATGTGGTGCGGTGTTTTGAAGATGATGATGTGGTTAATGTTATGGGGGCACTTGATCCGGATGGAGCCGCTGAAATTATTGAAACGGAACTCATGATTGCCGATATGCAGCAGATTGAAAAAACCATTGATCGTTTACGTAAGATCGCTAAAACAGGGGATAAAGAGGCCCAAGCCAAGCTGCCTCATTTAGAGACAGCGCTTAAAGGCCTAGAGGAGGGCAAGTCGGTCAGAACACTCGGAATTCCGGAAGATATTGTGCAGGAGTATCAATTTCTTTCTGGTAAACCGATTCTTTATGTTGCCAATATTGATGAAAACAATTCAGCCCCCGAGGCGATTGAAAAATTAAAAGCGCGTGCCAAGCGCGAAGGCGCCGAGATCGTTGTATTATGTGCGAAGATGGAGGCCGAAATTGTGCAACTACCCGAGGAGGACCGCTCCGATTATTATGAAGCGGCCGATATCGATAAACCAGGTTTGCATACCCTCGCTGAAGCGGGATGTCGCCTTTTAAAGCTTGTTTGTTTTTTTACCTCTGGGGAAAAAGAAACCCGTGCTTGGTTGATTCCTGAAGGCACCAAAGCCCCCCGTGCCGCTGGGAAAATTCATACCGACATCGAACGCGGATTTATCCGGGCCGAAACATATACCTACGACGATTTAATCAAACATGAATCAGAGTCTGCCCTGCGCTCAGAAGGTCTTATGCGCTTAGAAGGCAAAGAGTATGTGATGCAGGATGGGGATGTGGTTCACTTCAGGTTCAGTGTGTAAAGGGAATAAAGATAAAAAGTGGTAAAGTGATAGAGTGGCAGAGTGGTAAAAAGGTTAAAGGTTGAAATTAAATTGTTAATCTTAAACCTATAATATTACTTTTATCTTTATTATTTCTTGATTGTTTTACTATCACTCTACCACCAATTATCACTTTACTTATGCTTATCACTTTTTACCTTTGACACGGAGCTCATAAATTGCTAACGCGCAAGATCGCCCACCTCGACATGGATGCCTTTTTTGCGGCCGTTGAACAGCGGGATAATCCTTCTCTTAAAGGAAAACCTGTTGTCATCGGTGCTGACCCGAAGGGAGGGCAAGGGCGCGGCGTTGTGTCTACCTGCTCTTATGAGGCGCGTCCCTTTGGCATTCATTCGGCCATGCCAATAACGCGTGCGTATCGTTTATGTCCACATGCTGTTTATTTGCGGGGTAATTCCCGTAAATACCGTCATGCTTCCAATCAAATTTTTGATATTCTTAAAAATTATACACCGGACATTCAACCAATATCCATTGATGAGGCCTTTATGGACATCTCGGGATGTTTTCATGGATCAGAGACAGCAACTGATCTTTGTTGTCGGATTAAAGATCACATTAAAAGAGAGGTACAGCTTAATGCCTCTATTGGCATTGCGCCCAACAAAATGATCGCCAAAATTGCCTCGGATTATTGCAAGCCTGATGGCTTGCTTGAGATAAAGCCGGAGGACATGCTCAACTTTTTATGGCCGCTGCCGATTGGTAAGATTTGGGGCGTTGGTGCTAAAACGCAAGAAGCGCTCGTCGCGATGAATATTAATAATGTCGGAGATCTTGCCAAGTATCCGGTAGACAAACTGCACGCACGTTTTGGGGAATATGGAATTAAGCTTTCGAAATTAGCTAATGGGATTGATGAGCGTCCGGTCGAGGATGATGATGAAGTTAAATCAGTCTCTAATGAACATACCTTTGATACCGATACACGTAATCTCGATGAAATTTATGATAAGCTGCTTTTTCTAAGCCAAAAGGTTGCCCGTCGCCTGCGTCGCCATGGACTTAAAGGAAAGACGATAGGTATTAAAATCCGTACCGCGGATTTTCGTACCATTACCCGTGCGCATACTATTGGTCAACGTATTCATTTTGATGATATTATTTACAAGGAAGTTAAACAGATGTTTGAGGCTAATTATAAGCCTAACACGCGTATTCGCTTGATCGGTGTGCGGGTATCTAATTTCGAAGATCCGTATGTTCAGGAAAGCTTGTTTGAATCACCGGAAGATAGTAAGAGAGAAAGTATGTACAAAGCAATCGATCAGATTAAAGATAAATACGGAGAAAAGGCCATTAAGAGCGGTCATGTGAAAACGCATGAAAACAAAGAAGTACGGGACAGGAATTTGTAACTGGTAAAAACCACGTATTAACTTGTCTAATATACCAAATATGGTATAAATATAATATCCGGCTCGAGGCCGGTTGTATTGCATTGTGCAGCGACTTAAATCGTTTGCGAGACCGTGAACGATTCTCCGGAGCGAAACAATGCAATACAGAACCCCGAGAGCTTTATTTATAGTTCTCGTTGGGCTTCTGCATTGGTTGCTTCGTTCCGTGCGCCGTTTGCCTCTGCTAAACGGCTTAAGTCACTCAGCAATCCAATGCAAACGGCCAACTCGAACCAATAAATATGCATTCACAAAAAATTTGGAGGCAATTAATTATGAAGGAAAAAATAATAAAAGGGAGTGACAATGTTTTTAAAGACATTGAGGCAAAAAATCCTAAACAATCTTTGGCACGTTCGGTTATTATGTCTTTGATTACCAAGGAAATCCAGGAGCGAGGTTTGACTCAAATTCAGGCGGGAAAAATCCTTGATTTACCGCAGTCAAAAGTGTCCGGTCTGATCAATGGTAAGTTGAGCCTTTTTTCTCTTGAGCATTTATGTAAAATGTTGGCTGCACTAGGCAACACAGTCTATATTTCGATTAGAAAAAAATCTCAAACATCCAAAGTGCACAAGCCAAGGAAAAGAGTAAAGGAAGTATTGGTTAAAGTGCAGTAACTGCCCGTAGATTTATCTCTTGCTGAAGTACCTTTTCTGCAATTCCTTCTTTAAAAATTTAAATGCCTCGTCGACATCATCATAGATGTGGAACAAATTAAGGTCACTTTTAGAAATGACACCCCATTTATCCAGGGCCTTGAAGTTAATCACATCATTCCAAAATTCACGTCCGAACAGAATAACTGGCATATACTTTTTTGTTTTCTGTGTTTGAATGATGGTGAGTAGTTCAAAGAGCTCATCAAATGTACCAAAACCGCCAGGGAAAACGACCAGCGCCTTGGCCAGGTAGAAAAACCAGAATTTGCGGATGAAAAAATAATGAAATTCAAAAGAAATGTCAGACGTTTGATAGGGATTGGGATCTTGTTCAAACGGAAGGCTAATATTAAGGCCGACTGATTTGCCGCCTGCTTTTTTGGCGCCGAGATTAGCCGCTTCCATCATGCCCGGACCACCACCGGAGCAAATATAAAAATGCTGCTTTTTATGATTGGCCTGGTTGAACCAGTGTGTTAATTTTTTCGCTAAGTCAACGGCCTGTTCATGATAATGGGCCAGTTTGACGGCATGCTCAGCTTTTTCGATAAGATGTGCGTAGTCTGCGTCTTTTTTATGACAACGTTTAGCGTAGGTTAGCTTTTTCTGAGCCTCTTTTAAAGAAGTAGATCTGGCTGATCCAAAAAAGACAACGGTGTTATGCACATCATTAACCCGCAAACGGTGGGCTGGCTCAATGAGCTCGCACATGATGCGAATATTACGCGCCGTAGGAGAGGCGAGAAAGTTTGGGTTTTTATAGGCCTTGATGATGGAGGCTTTTTTTGTTTTTTTGCGAGATTTAGTCATTTCGTGTCCTTCGAAATAGATAAATTTGTTTAATGTTTATAGTTTAATGTTTATTAAGTTTACTTAAACTTTAAACAGTAAACATTAAACTGTTTGTATTATTTTAACTTCAGTTCCGCCCAAATCGGAATATGATCGCTGGCTGATTTATCAATCACTTTGCCTTTATCAATGATGTCAAAGTTACGTGTGTAAAAATGGTCTAATGTCGGTTTTTTATGCGCGAGAAACCAGGCGTGGTTGGTCCAGCCAATGTCATCTGTGACCCAGTCATAGTTATTGCGTTTAAATGCAGTAAATATTTCATTCTGATCTTTTTTGGTGAATGTATTAAAATCACCGCCGACAATCACATGCGTTATCTCTTCAGGGATAGTCGCGAGGATTTTATCAATCCGTTGACGCCGTTCTGTCGGCCGGTTAAATATTCCTAAGTGAAGAGAGATCGCCGCTATGTTTGTCCCGCGGTAATCCAGTATTGTGACAACTGCGATGCGCTGACGTTTATTAATATTTTTGTTGGGTAAAATGACTTTATAATCACTCGTAATTTTCCATTTAGACAAAACGGCATTGCCAAAGTCTTTTCCGTTAATGGGATGCAACACAGCCGGATAATAAACGTAATTATATTGAAGGGCCTGTGCAATACGCTCAACACCGTCTTGATCCATTTCCTGCAGCAAGATAATGTCGGCATCATTCAGTTCTGCGTGTGAGGACAGCACGTTCGTTGCCTTGGTTATTTTTTTTGCGTATTTGATATTATAGGAGACAACTTTGATATTTTTGTCAGGGTTAACCCACCCCTTGACAATGTTGTCAGATGCATAGCGTGGTTTTTCTGTAGATGTATAATTTCTCAAATAATCCTCTATCTGACTACATCCGTTTAGAATTAAGCCTGCTAGAAGGCATATCAGAAGGTGTTTTGATTTAGAAATCATGCATAACCGTCATAATATTTTCATATCACCAGCACGCCAAAAGTATAGCACATTTTTACTGTAATTTTATATTTTCCCTTTAAAATATAATTGTCTTTCAACAGGTATTATATGAAAAACTGGATACTGACATTTTTATTGCTTATTATACCTTTGTCTGCCGAAGCGGCGGAGAAATTCATCTATCAATCGTATGACAAAAATAATGAGCTTCTGGATCATTGGTTTTCACTAGAATTTATTGAACGTAATGCGCAAGGATGGCGCATGCGCTCGCATCGTAAAATTGATGGGCTTGATATTTATGAAGAATATCAACTGGATGAGAATTATGCCACATTGTGGTGGAATGTCGATTGCAAAGAGCACGGCACCTCTTATAAGGGAAGACGTGTGGGTAATAAGTTGATTATGCAGGGCAGGCTCAATGGCAAGGAATTGACACGGGAGATTAAAATCGATGACAAGCCCTTTTATTATAATCCTAAGGTCGGGTTGATTCCTTTTGCTAAATCCGATGAGACGAAACATGAATTTTGGGGTATTCATAACCTTGTTTTGGCGCGGTATAATTTAATTGCCAAAAAGATCGGTAAACAAAAGCTTTTAATTGACGGAGTTGAAGAGGAGGTCGTTGGGATTGAATGGAAGGCCCGACGTGTTCCGGCGCTCATATTTAACCGGACCTATTGGTTTCGCACATCGGATTATATGTATGTCCGTCAGGATGAAAAACGCGGTGTTAGGCGGGAGCTTGTGGGAGTAGAATAATTTATCTAAAGAGTGATCAGAGTTCAGTGATCAGTGGTCAGTTTCCATGGTCTATGATTACTGAGCACTGGTCACTGATCACTTGTAAAAAAAGGAGCAAGGCATGACAAAAGCAACAGCAAGGCATATTTTAGTCGAAACAGAAGATGAATGTCTAAAATTAAAACAAGAGATTGAAGGCGGGGCTGACTTTGCAGATTTGGCAGCTCAGCATTCTAAATGCCCATCAGGTCAGCAAGGCGGTGATCTAGGTGAATTTGCCCCAGGCGCAATGGTTCCGGAATTTGACAAGGTTGTATTTTCCGCAGATATCGGGACAGTCCAGGGGCCGGTTGAGACGCAGTTTGGCTATCACTTGCTTGAGGTGACGAGTAGGGAGGATTAATAAATAGTGCCAGGTACTATTTTTTGTATTTCTATTTTTAAAAATGGTAAAAATAGTACCTGGCACTATTTATTTGTAATCATCTTTGCCTGCACATTGGCTCACGCTGACATCGAATGGGAAGATGAGGATGAAGGGAAATTTATTTTTGGCGCCCCATCCGTCGTGGAGGAGCAAAAGCCCAGAATGCCCCGTAAAAACGGTACAATTATCCGTTATTACGGGGATGGAGGGCTTAAGAGTAAAGCCACATACAAAGACGGCGTCAAAGAAGGCCCCGTCAATGAGTATTACCCTAACGGTAAATTAAAAAAAGCATTTAATTACAAGAACGGCAAAATAGACGGAAAAGTGAGCATCTATTCGCCGCAAGGGGTTCTTGTATCGCGTGAAGAATACAAAAACGAGGTTAAAGATGGCGTGGCGCTACAGTATTACCCGGATGGGACCGTTAAGATTGAAAGCACCTATCTGAATGGAGAGCGTGTTGGTGTTTCGCGCAGTTTTTATCCGGATGGTCGTCTTTGGGAAGAGGTTAATTTTGACTCAGGCCGTCAACATGGCCCCACGAAAATATTTCATAAAAACGGTAACTTAAGGATCAATAAGATATATAATCAGGGAAGATGCGAAACGATGACAAAGTATAAAAATGGTGAAGCGGTATCGGAGGAATCTTGCGGATCTAATGTTAAGGTTCAAAGTGATTTAGATAGTGAATGATAGGTTTGTTCAATGTTTAGAGTTTATTGTTTTAAAATCGTGGTTAAACATTAAACAGTAAACTTTAAACTGTTTGATGATAATGATTGTTTTCTAAAGAAAGGTTAAGCTACACAATGTTCAAAGCCGAGATCAACCGACAATTGATGATAAGGGCTGATAATGAAGTGGGTTCTTTATCTGAATTGACTTCCATTATGACACGTGCGCAGATTAATTTGCTTGCTCTGTGTGCATATGAGGTCGAGGGTAATGTTGCGATTATGTTTGTAACGGATGATAATAATGATGCCCGGAAATTATTACAGGAAAAAGGGTATCATGTTGAAGAGGAGGAAGTTATTCTTGTTGATGTGCCCAATCAGCCGGGAGCGCTTCAAGTTATAGTCGACAAATTCCGTGAATCGGGGATAAACATGCGGCTGCTTTACGGCAGTACCGGACAAAATGCGAAACATAGCACAGTTGTTATCATTGCAGAAGATAATCTCGATGCAATGATGATGATTAAAACAGAGCTTGAGCGTGGCTAGAGGATGTTTTAGCATTAATATATGAATTCTCTTACCCAAAAAATCTCCTTTTCTCTTCTGGCAGCGCTTCTTATTTATTTAGCATTTTTTTCTATCCTTAATACACAAGTATTTACTAAAGCCATCATATTTATTGCATTTCATCGAGCCGATAAGTCTGTTGAAGTATTAGATATTTCTTTCAGAGACCATATTCTGGATATTCCTGATTTTTTACAACTGAGTGACTTTTCCATTTCTATTAGAGATAAAGATAAGATCACATGGGATTTGACTGCCAATGAGGCGAGCATCGAATGCCGTAATTGCCTTGATGAGGATAAAAGACAGTTGGACATTCGTGTGGTGGATATGCAGATCAAAAATAATGAAGAAATCTATGTCGGTCATCTAGATTTGCAATTGGTGCTGGATTTAAAAGGCAAAGCGATTTGGAAAACCAATGGTGATATCCGGATTAAGTATATTGAGGATAGTGGGTTAGAGATCAAAAATTTTAAGGCATTGATTGCTGGGTATAAAAATGAGGTTGTTGTAAAGGATGTTTGGGCGGAGTTGGCCAAGGGGATTATAAAGGGCGAAATATTTCTGGAATATGCTAAAAATCTGCCCTATAGTATTAGCATGCAATTTGTGGATATTGATGCGGATGAAATAGGTAATGATGGGCGACCTTTAAAAGAACATGTGCGTGGTCTATTTGACGGTTTTGTTGAAGTTTCCGGGAATGCAAAACGTATTAAACGTTTTAATGGAAGGATTTATGCCCCGAGCCAAAGCCGGGTGCATTCCAGGTTAATTGGTTTTTTGATGGGCTACCTGCCAAAAGAGGCCATTACAGAGCAATTTAAAGCGATTGTTAAATCTGATGATTTTGTTAACCTTGATGAATTTGATGTGACGTTTGTTAATAGTTCAGCGACATCTATTTTTACAAAAATACATATGCTTAGTCGTGAAAATAGTTTTGATTTAAACCCGGATATTGATATAAGACTGGGGACAAATATTATTAATCTTAAATCTTTACTAAAAGGTGACTAGATAATGTTACGCAATGCATTTTTTGTGAGCGGGCTTCTTTGTGTTTTATTTTTGGTGTCGGGTTGTACAGTTAAAGCTGTCGGGGATCCACAAAGACCAATTACCATTAACGCGCATATTACGCTTGATATTAAAGGTTTGGAAAAAACAGCACTAAACATTGAAGATTATGTAAGCGGAGAAAGTCAGCTTGAAACCCAAAGCACACCGGGAGAATAAAACTATGAAAATAGGTTTAGTTATATTATTTATTTTTTCTTTATCGGTTGTGACAACACAACCGCTTGAGGCTGCCGGCTATAGTCTTAAAGAAGTAACGCCGGCTGTACAAAATGCCCTTGATGCACGCAAAAAGCGTTTTGATCGTTTGGCAGATCTTAAGGTTAAGGGCATGATCGGTGAAAATAATAATGGCTATGTTTCGGCGCTTGAGAAAAATAATGCCGCTGAGCAATTAGCCGATGAGGAGAATCAGAACCGTCGTGTTATTTATAAAGCCATTGCGCAGCAAAATGGTCTGGGTAAATCTGTTGATATTATAGAGAAGGTTTTTGCCCAGGTGAGGCGTGATAAAGCGCAATCAGGTGAAATGATCCAGCTTGAAACAGGTGACTGGGTTCAAAAACAATAAACCGAGGAGGTTTATATGGTGAAGGCCACTGAGAAAAGACAGCGCAAGCGATATGTACCTAAGAAAAATGTCAGGGTTGATTTCTATTATCCTGTTAAAACAAAGGTTGAGTTTGAACAGGATGAAAAATCTACAGAAGAACATTCAAAACATCAGGGAATGAGTAAAAATTTTAGCACTCATGGGATGTGTTTTAATTCGGATGTCTGCCTCAATCGAGGGGAACATTTAAACCTTGAAGTTTACATCCCGCTTCGGGAAGAGCCTATCTGTATGGAAGGGCGTGTCTGCTGGTCGGATGAGGAGCAAAAAGATTCATTTGATACAGGTGTTGAGATTCTTTCTGTTGAAGGAAAGAACGTGGATGATACGGTTTATCATGATGAAGTCTATGATGTCGATTGGAGTGAGGTTTTGGAATCTGTTTTAGGTCAATTTCGTATTTTGGCGCAGAAGGAGAGAGAAAAAAATGATGCTCAAAAATAAAATACATCTGCTGAGTGTATTGATGCTTTTTGTATTTGCGGGAGGATGTTCATCGGCTAACAAAGGGATGTCGTACTCAGGGTTTTTAGGCGACTATTCACGTATACGCCCAAGTAACATTATTGAGGATGTTTATGTGGATAAAAGTGATACCAAGACACTGGGCGATTATGATAAATTTATTATTACTCCGATTGTTATGTTTTTTCATAATGATGCGAAGGGGATCGGTGTTGAGCCCGGTAAACTTAAAGAGCTGACGGATATTTTTTATGATAAAGCGGTTGAAGCGTTATCTGAGCACTATGAGATTGTGGATGAACCTGGTGAGGGTGTTATGCTTATTCGCATTGCTGTGACCGATGTTGTCGCAAACAAAGTGGCGCTTAATTTGCATTGGTCAACGACAGCAAGTGGGGTTGGTATCGGTGGAGCGGCGATTGAGGCGGAGTTTCTTGATTCGGTAACACAGGAAAGAGTGTTGGCTTTTATTGATTCGCGTAAGGGCAAACGTTACAAATACAATAAGGGTTTGACAAAATGGGGGCACACCAAAGATGTCTTCGAACAATGGGCGACTATGTTTGTTGAACGTTTGGATGAATTGCATGGGTATACGGAGGAAGGATAGGGTATGAATACAGCAACTCAGCCGGATGATTATTATGCAGCCAGGTTATTTATCGGTTTAACAGTGGGTGATATTATGCGCAGGGACCTTGTTTTAATTTATAGTGATGAAAATTTAAGCAAGGCATTGCAGTTGTTTGTGAAAGAACATATTTTTTATCTGCCGGTTGTCAATCGCTCGCAAAAATTAATGGGGATTTTAACGCAAAAGTATCTATATAAAATTCGCTCACCGCGCCGGATTATTGATCCGGACATGGAATTTAATAAAGAAGTATTGCGTGATGGCGATAGTTTTTATGAGAAAGAGACATTGGATAGTTATATTCTTTCTAATATTATGTTTAAAACACCATTTACCATGAACCCGGAGCAAACCGCAGCAGAAGCTGTTTTACATATGGCGGATAAACATTTGGGCTGCATTCCCATTGTCGAGAATAATGGTAAAATATGCGGTGTGTTGACGGCCGATGAAATTATGAATTTTATCGGGCGAGTAATTCGGCAAAACGGAAATATTATCGGTGAATAAAATTTGAAGTTGTTGAATGTGAAACAATATTGGCCGACCATAGTTTTGTTTTTGGTCGGCTTTCTTATTTATGCCAACACGTTAAACGGCGAGTTTCAGTTTGATGATTTTGGTTACATTGTCTATAATAAAGCGATTCACAATATCAATGATATTCCGGCGATTTGGAATGCGCTATCCCATCCTAGCCGTTTTGTTGCTTTTTTTACCTTTGCGTTAAACTATCACTATCACGGTCTTAATGTTTTTGGATATCATTTGGTCAATGTTATTATTCATTGTGCTAATGGGCTTTTGATTTTTTATTTTCTGCAGTTATTTCTAACCAAACTTCAGCAGCAAAATAAATTCCGTCGGGGTGAAGTAAAATATTTTGCTTTTTTTGTCGCTTTGCTTTTTCTTATTCATCCTGTTCAAACACAAGCTGTCAGTTATATTGTGCAGCGTTTCACATCGCTCGCCACATTATTTTACCTTGCAAGTTTATGTTTGTTTTTAATGGCGATGAAAGCTGAAACAAAGAAAGATAAGCTTCGGCTGTGGATTAGGCTTATTGTTACGTGTGCTTTGGGCATGTTGACCAAACCTATTGTCTTCACATTGCCGTTTATGCTTATTTTTATTTACCGTGTTTGTTTCGGGCGTATCGCTTATAGCAAAGTAATTATGCTTTGTTTGCCGCTTTTCATTATTCCGGCGTGCTTTGCTTTTAATGTCCAAAATATATTTTTTAAACAGATCCCATCGGGCTCGCATGTGGGTGATATGATTACGATGGGCAATTATGCACTGACACAGTTCAGTGTTCTTTTGCAGTATTTCAAAATTTTAATGCTTCCGCTTGGGCAGGTGCTCGACTATGATTTTCCGGTTGTGAACAGCATTCTCAATCTGCGTGTATTAGGCGGCATGGGATTAATTGGAATTTTAGGGTGCGTGGCTGTCCGTACGTATAGAAAAAATTTTATTGTGTCATTTGGCATTATCTGGTTCTTTTTAACCATTGCAGTCAGCTCAAGTATTATCCCGATTCGTCATGTGATTTTTGAGCATCGTCTGTATTTACCGTCGATCGGTTTTTTTATTGTGCTCGTTGCGCTTATAGATCGTAGCCTGCGCATGCCCTTTAAAGCATGGGTTATTGTCATTTTAACGTTGTGTTTGGGTGTGGCTACGTATGAACGTAACAAGGTATGGCAGACACAGGTATCTTTATGGCAAGATGTCATCGAAAAATCACCTAATAAGTTCCGTGGGTATGAGCATCTTGGTAATATTGCACTTGATCATCATCAGTATGCAGCGGCGTTAAATTACTATGATCGTGTGCACAAGCTTAATCCTGACTATACAATGATATTGCTGAATTATGCCATTGCCCTTAAAGGGTTGGGGCAATATGCGCAAGCGCTTGAACTTTTTGAAAGAATCGAATTTGATTTTGATCGTAATCCACGTTTGTATTTTAACCGGGCTGTACTTTGGGAGCAGCTGGGTCAAACAGATAAGGCGCTTGCCGATTACAGCTGGGCGATTACCTTGAATGATCGGTATTTAGCTGCGTATATCAATAGGGCCAATTTATGGGCCGAGTTAAAAGAATATGAGCGGGCTCAAATAGACTTTATTCAGGCTAAAAAGATTAATGATCAGGTGAAAGAGGTGTATATCGGCTTGGGTAATTTATATGGGAAGCAGGAAAAGTACGGCCTGGCCATTATTCATTTTAGTCAGGCCATTGCTGTGGATCCTGCATTCGCCCAAAGCTATCATAATCGCGGCAATGCCTATTTTTTTAATAATAATCTCTACGAGGCTCTTCAGGACTACAATTTAGCGATAAAACTTGAACCGGCACAAGGATTAGTGTATTATCATCGTTCAGTAGTGCATGAGCGTTTAGGTCATATTCGCAAGGCCTTGGAGGATGCGCTCAAGGCACGGTCATTAGGGGCCAAGCTACCCAAAGGCTATATCGATAAACTTCAAAAGCGTTAAATCAAAATACATATGAAACAGATCCTTATTAAACTGCTGGCTGTTGGGCTTATTTGCGGTGTAGGTTGGGGTATTTATTCTAACTCTTTGCATGGTAAGTTTCAATTTGATGATATGGGTTATATCGCTCGCAATGATTCGATTCGCGATATTACTAATATTAAAGCGATTTGGAATGCTTTGGCCCATCCAAGCCGGTTTATCGGTTTTCTTACATTCGCTGTCAATTTTCATTTTTCCAAGAGCGATGTCTACGGGTATCATGTCACCAATGTGATCATTCATATTCTCGTCGCGTTAAGTGTATGGTGGTTTGTCAGGAATTTGTTTAGGACCCCGCGTATCGTTAATCTCAATGGTATATCTAAAGAAATATATGAGGGAAGGGAATGGATTGCCTTTTTTGTGGCGGCTGTATTTTTAACCCATCCGATTGAAACGCAAGCAGTATCCTATATTGCGCAACGTCTTGCCTCTTTGGCCACGCTGTTTTATATTTTGACGCTAAATTTTTATGTTAAGGCACGCTTAAATAAAGTGCGTTGGCAAAGTATTGGGCTTTTTATTTGTGCGTTTCTGACAGCGATTTTGGGGATGTTTACCAAGCAGATCACATTTACACTTCCCTTTATGGTGGTGATCATTGAGTTGTATTTTCTCAATAAGGACGGCAACCTGTCTTGGATTAAAAGAATTTTTAAACCGCAGTATGTGGCGCTTTTTATCGGATTTTTATTAATTATCCCGTGGATGTTTGATTTCGATCCTAAAAATGTTTTCAAATGGAATATTGCCTCAGGTTCGCATATTGGGGATATTATCAATCCGGTTAATTACTTTTGGACGCAGATGGAGGTGGTCCCGCATTATATCCGTTTACTATTCATTCCTATAGGACAGAATCTCGACTATGACTGGCAGGTGGTTAATACTTTTTGGGATCCTCAGGCATTATTTGGTTTTATTTTTTTAATCGCTTTGTTTATTTTCGGTCTGCGTTGTTATAAAAAACATGTGTTTGTGTCTTTCGGTATTCTCTGGTTTTTTGTGACCGCCAGTATTGAATCAAGTATTATTCCGATTCGCCATGTGATTTTTGAGCATCGGGTTTACTTGCCGTCATTCGGTTGTTTTATTGCTGTTCTTCCTTTTCTTTATGGGTTTATGCGTAACCGCAATGCTTATTTAACTGTCGTGACGGTTATTGTGGTGATATTATCTGTTCTAACCTATAAACGCAATGAGGTGTGGGCGAATCATTTTTCTATGTGGAATGATGTTAAAAAAGGTTCTCCTAATAAAGCACGGCCTTATAACAATTTGGCGATCGGTTATTTGGAGTTACGCCAAAATGATGAAGCACTCGTCGAGCTTAATGAGTCGCTCAGGATTGATCCAAATTTTGCTGAGGCGCTTAATAACCGTGGTGTTGTTTGGAAGCGCAAAAGGCTCTATGATCTGGCACTTAAGGATTTAAACAAAGCTATTGAAATTAATCCGAGTTATATTGATGCCTATTATAATCGCGGTAATGCGTTTCATTATAGTGGCCGGTATCAGGAGGCCCTTGCGAGTTTTGCCAAGGTGCTTGAGATTAATCCAAATTTTACCGAAGCATACAATGAGTTGGGGATCGTTTACAAAAAGATGCGCCAATATGATAAATCGCTTCAAATGTATAATGAGGCGCTTAAACGTGTGCCGACGTATGGTGATGCGATTTACAACCGGGGCAATGTGCATTATTTAAAAAAGGATTATCAAAAAGCATTAAGTGATTTTACTAAGGCAATAGCCTATAAAAAGAATTTTATTGAAGCCTTTAATCAGCGTGGCGTCGTGAACCGGCAGTTGGGACGTAATCAAGAAGCGCTGAATGATTTTTCCAGCGCTCTAAGAATTAATCCGAAGAATGTCACATCCTACTATAATCGGGCCAAGGTGTATATTGCTATGGAAAAACTCGATGAAGCGGTTATTGATTTAACTAAAGCCATTTCGATTAATGCTAATTTAAAAGAGGCTTATAATGAGCGCGGGATTGTTTATAAGAAGCAGCAAAAATACCAAAGGGCCATAGAAGACTTCACGAAGGCGATAAGTCTGGATACTAAATATGTTGATGCCTACAACAACCGCGGTAATGCCTATACGGGACTTAAACAATATGACTTGGCCCTTAATGATTATAATACAGCGATTGGGATCAATCCGAATTTTGCGACGTCGTATTATAACAAGGGTCTTATCATGGATTACAAGGGGGCGTTTAAGGAGTCACTTGCGCTTTATGATAGGGCGATCACACTGAATCCGAATATAGCCATTATGTATTGGAAGCGAGGTAATGCGTACCGCAATGTTGAGGAGTATGAAAAGGCAATGGAAGATGTGCTTAAGGCGCAAAGCATGGGGTTTCAGGTTCATCATGTCTATTTGAAAAAACTTGAGAATGATATTACGCGGGCCCAAAAGGCCGCTGAGGAATTAGCCGGCGACAGTCAGGATGAGATTGAAATTATGGATAAAAAGAAGAGAAAGAAAAAACGTAAGAAGAAGTGATAAGAGTTTCACAAATTTAGTGTTTTTCTGAACAAGTATCCTGCCGATGAAAACAATCCCCCAATGGGCGAATAATAAAGATAACTTGGACTTTAATGAAGAATTCACCCGCGCCTATGATCTTTTAGAAAATAGCAGTAAGCATGTTTTTATTACCGGTAAAGCCGGTACAGGTAAATCAACCCTCCTTAAATATTTCCGTTCTAACACGATCAAAAATGCCGCGGTTGTTGCTCCGACTGGAGTTGCTGCCATTAATGTTCAGGGCCAGACGATTCATTCCTTTTTTGGGTTTAAGCCCGACATTACGCCACAGACAGTAGTCGATTTGCGTGTTTCTAAACAAAAACGTGAAATGTTTGCTGCACTTAACATGGTTATTATTGATGAAATATCCATGGTGCGTGCGGATTTGCTTGATTGTGTAAATAAGTTTTTGCGTATGTATGGACCTGACCCGACGCTTAATTTCGGGGGTGTACAGATGGTGTTTTTTGGTGATATGTTTCAACTCCCGCCGATTGTTACTTACCAGGACCGTGCGCTTTTTGCCGAGCATTACCGCAGTCCTTATTTTTTCAATGCCCATGTGATGGAGGATTTGGGGCGTGATGGCTTTGAAGGTTTGGAGTTTGTTGAACTTAAGAAAGTCTACCGGCAAACCGATCAAGATTTTGTCGATATCCTAAATGCGATTCGGGATAATACGGTTAATTCTGAGCAGCTAGCGGCTTTAAACGCGCGGTGCGATCCAGGTTTTGAGTCGGATGATGATGACTTTTATATTTACTTAACGACGACCAATAAACAAGCGGATGAAATTAATCAAAATCATTTAAGCGGTATATCGGCGATTGCCCAAACATTTGGGGGAGAGAGGACAGGACAGTTTGATTTGAAGAGTCTGCCCACCCAAGAAGAATTGACCCTTAAATTAGGGGCGCAGATCATGTTGCTTAATAATGACCCAATGGGCCGCTGGATCAATGGGAGTATTGGCAAAGTGCTTTCTTTTCATGGGGATGAGACCAATGCATCGATTCGGATTGAGCTGGCTGATGGGAAGGTTGTCAATGTAACGCCCTTTACTTGGGAGATGTTTAAGTTTTCCTATGACGCGAAATCTGGTATGCTAGTCTCAGAAAGTGTTGGGTCGTTTACTCAGCTGCCGATCAGACTTGCCTGGGCGGTGACTATTCATAAAGCGCAAGGCAAAACCTTTGAACGGGTTATTGTTGATGTGGGGCGCGGCACTTTCGCGCACGGTCAGATGTATGTGGCACTTACGCGTTGTACATCTTTAGATGGGCTTATTTTAAGTAAGCCAATTAGCAAACGCGATATCATTGTAGATCGCAATATTGTTGCGTTTAGTAAATTTCATAAAATGGTGCAGGCAAAAGGACGGTTTGAATGAAGATAGCGATCTGTATTATTTTTCTCATTATTGGTTTTACATTTATAGGTATGAAGTATGGAAAACTAAGTACAGCCAACGCGCGTCAGGAGAAAACAATGACAAACGCAGATGGATCAATCGATATTTATGATTACGCAACAAAGCAAATCAAAAAAATGAAACCAATCGTTAAAAGTAAAGATGAGTGGCGCAAAGTATTAACGCCGGAACAATATTATATTTTGCGTGAAGAAGGAACAGAACGGCCGTTTACGCATCCTTTAAATGACAATAAGAAAAAAGGGGTCTATAAGTCGGCAGCATCCGGTGTTGTCTTATTTCATTCTGATCAAAAGTTTGAGTCGGGAACGGGTTGGCCGTCTTTTTTCGATGTTGTGGCGAAAGAAAATATCGAACTTAGAGAAGACAATTCACTTTTTATGACGCGCATAGAGGTTGTCGATAAAATTAGCGGTTCCCATTTAGGGCATGTGTTTAATGACGGACCGCCGCCAACAGGTTTGCGTTATTGCATTAACGGGGCGGCGCTTGTCTTTGAAGAAACCACTGAATAATAATGGGCGAACAAAGAGCACCGAAGCTCAAAATCAATATTCATCCTGTCGTCGGGCGACACGCTACCTGGCTTGAACTTTTCTACGATCTTGTCTACGTTGCCGTTTTGGCTCAACTGACCCATATGTTCATCGAGGATTTTACCTTTGATGGGCTCATGCGTCTTGTATTTTTATTGGTTGTTGTTTTATGGGCTTGGGCCGGACACACGATGTATTCTAACCGCTTTGACATGGATGATAGTGTCCATCGGATTTTAACATTTTTGCAGATGTTTCTTGCACTTCTTTTGGCTGTGTTTATTACGCATGCCTTCGATGAGACAGCGAACGCATTTGCCATGACCTATTTCGGTATTCGTTTTTTGTATGTTCTGAGTTATCTACGAATTATTTCTTACCATAAAAATTTAGCTAAACCGCTTATGCCGGTGATTCTTGGCTTTGGTTTCGAGTGCTTACTCTGGATTATTTCTATTTATGTCCCAACGCCATTTAAATTTCTTGTTTGGGCGGAAGCTATTATTATTTCTCTATATGTGCCGCGTTTAGGTATTAAAGGGTTTGAAAAGGCTCCGGTTCATCCCGAACATTTACCGGAACGTCTCGGATTATTCGTTATTGTTGTTTTGGGAGAGTCGATTGTTGCGGTGGTTACGGGTATTTCCCATATTCAATGGCATGTGGTCGAGTTAGTGACGGCGGTTTCTGGTTTTGTACTGGCTGTCAGTATTTGGTGGTTATACTTTGAGTTTTTAGAGCGGTTTATTGTCGGGGAGAAGATGCGTACCGGGCATATGTATTTGTACGGGCACATTCCTCTTTATATAGGACTCACTCTTCTGGCGGTAGGGATCGGACAGATTATTTTAAGTGAACCATGGGTTCCCCAACAGGAGATTCGCTCGACGATTTGTGTAGGGCTTTTGCTTTTTCTCGCTCCCCTTGCTTATTGGCGGTCTACCCGCATACCTTTTCACGAGATGTTTAAAGTTATGTTGCCCGACTTTATCATGCTGGTGGGTATTGTGGTTATCTTTTTTTGTAATGAGTTTTGGACACCTTCGGTATTTTCGGCTGTCTGTGCGACAATATTCCTGATTTATGTTGTGCAAAAACATAACTGTTGTTACTCTAAAGAGCGATTAAAGCGTAAAAGAATGTGATTATCGTTTATCGGTTTTGAGGCGCGTTACGTCCTTCGACCTTTGTCTGTTGAATCGTGTCTTTAAACTGGCTGTGGAACATAAAATTTTAATATATGAGAATAAAACAGTCGTTTTTGATTAAATTTATGTGCATCATCAGTATGGTGCTGTGTCTGCCGCGGTTAAGCGTCGCCGAAATATTCGTTCCGCAAAGAGAAGAGACGCTTTTGGTTATCGGTCAGGATAAGGATAATCTTATCGCTTATATTGATGAGATGAGAACGATCCCGGCGGGGTTTATGTTTTATACATCAATCCAGGTTACCGATGGTCTTTTTGAGCCGGCACCGGACAGAGGGGCGGGCATTCAGCATGCCCAGTATTTTATCGAGAATTATCCCAACACGGTTGTGCAGTTGGGGCTTTATATGGTCGGGGCATTGGACGATACTGTGCGAGGTGTTTATGATGCAAACATTGATAAGTTAGCCAAGTGGATTAAACAGACGCAAAGGCCGGTTTATTTGCGCATCGGCTATGAGTTTGATTTGTCGGAAAATGGGTATGATTCAGAAAAATATATTAAGGCGTTCCGGTATGTTGTTGACTATTTAAGAGAAAACAATGTAACTAATGCCAATTATGTCTGGCATTCGTATGGGTATATTAATCCTGGCAAATTGCCGCAGCAGTGGTATCCAGGAGATGAATATGTTGATTGGATTGGCGTGTCTTATTTTAATGCATTTAATAAGTGGAATATAGATTATGTGCAACGGTTTGCGACTGGACGGCAAAAACCGTTTATGATTGCTGAGGCAACGCCTTATCGCATCGGCGTTGAAGGGGGTAAGGACTCTTGGAAAAGATGGTACCGGCACTTTTTTGCATTTATCGAAGAAAATAATGTGAGAATGGTTTCTTACATTAGTGCGGACTGGAATAAATTGTCTATGTTCCGTGAAGAACAGTGGGGGGATTCGCGTGTCTATATGGACCGTAGCGTTAAGAAAAGCTGGCGTAAAGAAATTAAAAAGAAACGTTATTTACTTTCGTCCGAGGAGTTGTTTCAAAAACTGAACTATGAATGAGCCGATCGGGGTCACCCAAATTTTTAAAACTGCTGTAGAATTATACAAAAGAAACTTCAAGATTTTTATTTCTATTAGTCTGCTTTTTGCGGTTACAACAGTTGGTTTGTCTAAAGTTCTCAATGTTCAGAATAATGGTGGTCCTGCGGAATTTATATTTTTTCTTTTATCTACCATTGTCTCTAGTTGGTTCTCCATGGCGCTTATGTACACGAGTGTTTTTTTACTTCAGGGTAAGAAAGTTGACTTTACACAGGTACTGAGGCTTCCGCAAGAGAGATATTTTTACTATTTGATTGTTAACGGCATTTTGGTGGTTATGGTCATGTGCGGGTTATTTTTGTTTATTGTGCCTGGCATTTATTTGGCTATTATTTATAATTTTTCGTCTACGTTATGTGTTCTTGAAAAAACAGATCTTAGGACATCATTTCTTAAAAGCACGTTTCTTGTGAAAGGCTATTTTTTTAATATACTCGGATTTTTTATGATCATTGCTGCCTTGGTTTTTACACCCGAGATGCTGATTATGCCGCTTAAAGAAAACAATCCTTCCATTGCGCTTGCCATAGGACGGATTTTAGCGACGCTTGTCTTACCGGTTGTGATGATCAGCCAGGTCGGTCTTTATTTGAGAATGACTGAACTTAAAAAACATATGTTAGGGGCCTAATGGGCGAACAATCTTTCAGTGTTTCACAACTTAATTATTTGATCAAAGATTCGATCAACGGGTGTTTTCCGCATCTTGTGTGGGTGACGGGGGAAATCCAGGGATTTGACCGCAATAAAAATAAAAGCCATGTTTTCTTTGAACTTGTCGAGAAAGACAAGGGTTCGCATGAAATAAAGGCCAAGATTGGTTTGGTTATCTTTGCCGGGAAGAAGGCTGTGATTGCCGATACTTTAAGAAGAAGCGAGAATGCCTTTGTCCTTAAAGATGATATTGAAGTGAAGTTTGCCTGCAAGGTCGATTTTTATCCGCCCCACGGAGCGATGCGTTTGATTGTTGAGAGCATTGATCCGGTACATACGCTTGGTAAAGTTGCACAACAGCGTCAGAAGCTGATTGCTGATTTGAAAAAAGCAGGAACACTTGAGAAAAACAAACAATTGAGTCTGCCACGGGTGCCGCTTAAAATCGGTCTTGTGACATCGCATGACTCGGCGGCGTATAATGATTTTGTTGACGAGATTGAGGATAGTGGGCTGAGCTTTTCTATTATTGTGCGCAATACCTTGATGCAGGGGGCTAAAACAGAAAGTGATGTGTGTCAGGCGATCGATGAGCTGCAAAAGATTAAAGGGCTTGATGTGATTGTCATTACACGCGGGGGCGGATCGATTGCTGATTTAAGCTGGTTTGATTCGAAAAAAATAGCTGAGAAAATAGCTGTCGCAAGGGTGCCTGTTTTCAGCGGCATTGGTCATGAAATCAATTCGACTATTGTTGATTTAGCCGGCCACACGTATGCTAAGACCCCGACAGCGATTGCGCAAGTTTTGGTTGACCGTGTAAATATATTTTTAGAACGACTTGATGAGTTGCAAGAACGCCTGGTAGAGTTGACCGAAGATTATTTTGATCGTCAGCGCACCCGCTTAAAGGATAGAGCGGAACGTTTAAAATATGGAACCCAAACGTTTCTTAAAGATCACAATGAATTCTTAGTTAAAGTCCGGGAGAATTTGCGTCTGCGTCCAATGGCAGTACTTAAACAGCAGCGATTAGCTGTTGCATTGCTTACGCGAGGAGTGAAAAAAAATGCTTTGGATTTTACACAAGATACTCGTCGTCGACTTAGAAATATTGAAAAGGTGATGCAGGCGTATTCACTGGAAAAAACGTTAAAGCGGGGTTTTAGTATTACGCGAAGTAAAGACGGTAAGGTGGTGCGGGAGACGAAGGCTGTTAAAAAGGGGGATGAGTTGAGAACGCAGGTGGCGGTGGGAGAGATAATAAGTGAGGTGAAATAATAAAGTGATTTGGGATTGGTGCTTGATGGTTGGTTTTAAAACCAATCACAAACCACCAGCCGCCGATCACGCAATCAATAAAGGAGTCGTAAGTGCCAGAAATCAAATATTCAAAATCTATCGAGAAGCTTGAGAAAATTATCGAAAATATTGAAAACGAAGAGATTGATGTCGATGAGTTAGCCAAACAAGTCAAAGAAGCGGTGGGTTTGATCAAAACCTGTAAAGATAAAATTACCAAGGCGGAAACGGAGGTCAAGAATGTGGTCGATGCTTTGGAGGATGAATAAGTTTTGAACTTATCTAATTTCCTCAAGACATTAGGCCCAGGCCTAATCTTCGCCGGGACCTGTATTGGTGTTTCTCACCTCGTGCAATCCACAAGGGCCGGGGCGAATTACGGTTTTATCATGCTGTGGTTTGTCATTGCCGCCAACATCTTTAAATTTCCTTTTTTTGAATTTGCCCCGCGTTATGTTCAGGCGACGGATAATAACTTGCTCGTCGGGTACAAAAAGGTTGGGAACTGGGCGTTTTATTTATTTTTTATTCTTTCGCTTTTGACCATGTTTCCGATTCAGGCAGCGGTAACGCTTATTTGCACAGGGCTGTTTGTCAATTTGTTTGGTTGGCCGTTTGATCATGTTTACATGGTGGCGTTGATTCTTGCGATTTGTTGTACGATTCTTCTTTTAGGTCGATATCCGCTGCTGGATAAATTAATGAAGGCGATGATTTTGTTCCTCGGTATTTCAACGATTATTGCGCTCGGGGCAGCGATCATTAAAGGTGGTGCGGCGCAGCCAGAATTCAGTAATAAATTTGTCTGGGATGGTGTCGGTGTGGCTTTTCTTGTTGCTCTTATGGGTTGGATGCCGACGACCATGGAGATCGGTGTCTGGCATTCGTTCTGGACGGCCGAGCGCGCTAAACAAACCGGTTACAAACCAACACTTAAAGAAGTGCTTCTCGATTTTCATATCGGTTATTGGGGAACAATGGTGATGGCGGTGTTTTTTGTTTCTCTGGGCGCACTGGTTATGTATGGGACTGGCGCGACATTTAGTAATTCGGCAGCGGGCTTTACGGGGCAAGTGATTGAACTTTATACTAAGTCACTCGGCAGTTGGAGCCATTGGGTGATTGGTATTGCGGCCGCGACCACGATGTTTTCAACGACGATTTGTTGTTTGGATGCCTTCCCGCGTGTGTTTCGCGAGGCTGTGATCATCATTAATCCGCAAATGGTAAAAAAAAAGGATATGTTATATTTGGTCTGGATATTACTCGTGGCGGCTGTTTCGGTTCTTATTATTGGAAAGTTTTTGTATCGCATTAAGGTGCTTGTTGATTTTGCCACTATTCTTGCCTTTTTGGCAACACCGGTTTTTGCTTTTATTAATTTAAGAACAGTGACGGATCAACATGTTCCAGAAGACAAACGTCCATCTAAAGGACTCATTGCTTTTAGTTGGCTGTGCATTTTGCTTTTAGCCGGCTTCGGTCTGTTTTTCCTCTATTGGCGATTTGTACTAACATAATTTCGCTTTGAACTCTGCCTATTTGAAACGGACATTGGTCGAGAACATAAAATGAAGGTTTTAAAAATTTTTATTAAACGTAAGGATATGCAATGGAAAAACAGACAATAATAGTTATTCCCGGCGACGGAATTGGACCAAGTATTGTTGAGGCAACGGTTAATGTGCTTGATGCACTCGGGTGCGCATTTGAATACGTGCATTGTGATGCCGGACTTGCGGCGGTTGAAAAAGGCGAAGACCTTATCCCGCAAAACACATTGGATTTAATTGCCGCACACAAAGTGGCACTCAAAGGACCGATCACAACTCCCGTGGGAGAGGGTTTTAGTTCGATCAATGTTGCGTTGCGTAAGACCTTTGAGTTGTATGCAAACGTGCGTCCGGTGATTACGTTTGTCGGGACAAAATCACGTTTTGAGGACATTGATATCATTACGATTCGTGAGAACACAGAGGGTATGTATTCGGGCGAAGGCCAGACGCTCAGTGACGGGGGGGAATATGCCGAGGCCATGAGTGTTGTAACCAGAGAAGGCTCCGCGCGTGTGCTCAAGTTTGCCTACGAATTGGCCCGCAAAAAGGGGCGTAAAAAAATCACGGTGGTCCACAAAGCAAATATCCTTAAAACAACCTCCGGCCTTTTTCTTGATACGGCACGTGAGGTTGCCAAGGAGTATACGGATATTGAATCAACGGAGATGATTGTGGATAATTGCTGCATGCAGTTGGTGATGAATCCGCATCAGTTTGATATGATTGTCACCACGAATCTTTTTGGGGATATTATTTCTGATTTATGTGCTGGCCTTGTCGGTGGGCTTGGGATGGCGCCGGGGGCCAATATCGGGGATAAGGCGGCCATTTTTGAAGCGGTGCACGGCAGCGCGCCGGACATTGCCGGGCAAAATATTGCCAATCCCACGTCGATCATGCTGGCTGCGGCATTAATGCTCGATTATTTGGGGATGCCGGATAAGGCGGATAAGCTGCGCACGGCACTGCGTCTGACGATTGAAGATGAGCGCTCACGCACGCGGGATTTGGGAGGCACGTCTGGCACAACGGAATTTACCGAGGCCGTGATCGCGCATTTTTAATGCCGTGTATGATTTATTCTGCTCAAATTTTTCTTTTAAATATGGAATAGGAATGCTATCATTTGGACTCTGCGCCCGTAGATCAACTGGATAGATCATCAGTCTTCGGAACTGAGGGTTGGGGGTTCGAATCCCTCCGGGCGCGTTTTCTATTATGAATTTTATTAAATTACAAAAAGAGCAGATATTTTTTTGTCTTGTTTTTTTCTTCATCGCTGCGATCAATTTGCTCATCTATTATCCGTCCTTCTTTCATATCCCGCGGTCTGATCAGCTTATTTACCTTGCCAACACCGCCGACCAAAAGGATTGGTTGAGTTTGGCTTTTTCCCATTATGGATATGATCGCGTTGAACATTATTTCTGGGGATGGGATGCGCGCCTTTTCCGTCCCATGTTCTTTTTTATTTTAGGGACGATGAAGTATTTGTTTCACTATGACTTTGTTCTCTGGCAGGTGACTGTCTTTGTTTTTCATTTATTTGTGCAGTGGCATTTGCTTAAGCTGCTTGCACGTTTTGGGTCATTGGTTCTTGGCGGCTGCTTAACGCTTTGGTTTTCTTCTTTGATTGCCGGTATTGAAATGGTGACATGGCACCACATCGGTCCATATCTGATTTTTGTAAGCCTTATTTTAATGGCACTCGACTGCATTTTTGAAATCATACAATCACAAAAAATAACGTCCAAAAAGCTTATCAAACTCACACTATTTTTATTGATTGCCTGTTTTATTTATGAAATTGGGTGTATCTTGGGTGGAATATTTTTTCTTTCAATTATGGCCCTTTATTTTAGATTTAAAAAAGAGGGTAAAGAGCTGCCGCCGGTCATGATGGCCTTTTGTGTTTTGCTGCCAAGCATCTTTTATGTATTTACGTATTTTTTCGATTTATACATACGCAAAACGGATTTTATTCAGGCGGTGGACACGGCCGATGCGTTTGATATTTTAAAAACAATGAAAGCATTCTTTTTCACTTTATGGTGGATGATTTATACAGGTAATTTTGCTGCATTTGTCGATATTAAAGTTCTTCAGCGCACCATTTTTAAAGTGACCGGCTTTCATCAGTTTCAATATTTTATGAATCTGACGACTCTTTTAAAGGTCTACATGATTGCTGTTCTTAGTTTGTGGGTGAGTGGATTATGGATGATTGTGGGCAGTATTGTGAAGGGGGCCTTGAAGAAAAGATGGTTATTTTTGCTTATCCTGTTTTCTGCGGTTTTTATTCAGATATTCATTATTATTATTGGACGCACCAATTTAAGCGGGCTTCTACCGACACTGATTAATAATTCCTATTATGGGTATTTTGTGTGGATTTATTTGGTTGTCTTGATTGGTTTTTTAACGGCAGAATATTGGAGGACCTTAAACAAATTTAATCCAGCCAAAATTATTACTGCTTTTTTGATTTTTGGTATTGTTGGGGTCAATGGTAAAATAGTCTATGATGCTAATAAACAGCGTGCACACAATGAGAAAATCAGGTATCATTTGATAAAACAGGTAAGGGTTCTTGAAAAGGAGTTTGGGGAGAACTTTTCTTTTGGGATTCAACCGATTATGTCGCCACCCATGACATGGGTTAAACCCAAGACAGGTAAAGGAGAAAAAGAGTTTAAATACCTGGAGCTGCTTTATCCGCGTCAATTTGATTTTTTTAATCCTCAATATGTTTTTGTTTTGACTCCAGATGGAACCATTATGAGAGGAAAGCGGTATTAATTTTTTAATTTCTTGCTTCAGACTTTTTTAGA
Source organism: Candidatus Omnitrophota bacterium (assembly GCA_028280285.1). GTDB lineage: Bacteria > Omnitrophota > Gorgyraeia > Zapsychrales > Zapsychraceae > JANQNA01. The sequence continues at coordinate 61,275 of JANQMA010000012.1, forward strand.
AATATGCGATACTAATAAAAATAATAACCGATTCTTTTTTGTATCTTTAGTGGGTGTTGTGTAAGTAAAAATATGGCTATTGAGAAATTCGACAATGAACTGGTTGAAAAGGCCATCGTTGAAACAGCTAAAGAAATGTTTCAGGTGATGCCAAACCCTCCGATGACTAATGATCCTGTTACTGAGATTTGTGATGTTATTGAATACAAGGGACGGATGCGTATTACCAGTTTTGATAAATTCCAGGCATCGAGTTTTGTTACGGCCGTCAGCTTTTATGGCGATGAGGACAACCTTAAGGAAGAGAAAAACGCACGGGCCACATTAACTGTCAGTGTTAAAGAAGAGGAGGCGGTGCGGCTACTCACCGGGATTGGTCAGAAAGATTTTGATGAAGAAGACGCAGAGGCTGTGCTTGAGGAGTGCGGCAAGCTCTCTGTGGCTTTTGCAGAAAAATTTCAGACACATCTAAGTAAATCCGGTTATATGAAATTTGTTATGTCGGAGCCGATCAAAACAAAAAACTCTATTCCCCAAGGTGTTAACTTTCCATTTAAGATGTATAAGTATTTAGAGGTTCAATTCGAACTTTGGCGTAATATCTGCTTTATTGTCAGCGCTGTTGTTGATCCCACGGCGAAGTAAAGACCTCCATAGGGTTTAATGTTTAATGTGCAATGTTTAATCAGGTTTTTTAAACGTTAAACTTTAAACATTAAACAGATTTTGTCTTTTATTTCAACATCATCTCACTCCCACACTGATGGGCGATGTTTTCATCAATGGTGAATGTTTGCAGGCTATAGCCGGCCAAGAGCATGCGGCTGGCAATCAGGTTGATTATGCGCGGGATGCCTCCTGTTAGACGGTGCACGGCATCTAGGGCATCATCTGTGAACTGCGGGAAGTCTTCATGTGTTTGGATTGAACGTGCGGTTTGAATGCGGTGATTGATGTAGGCCTTTGTATTTTCAAGGTTAAAAGCCGACAGGTAAAATCTGAGGGTAATCCGTTGATCAATTTGGCGTAATGCTGTGCCTTGTAATTTATCAAATAAATCGGCCTGTCCACATAAAATAATTTGTATCAGCTTATCCTTTTCGGTTTCAAGGTTGGATAAAAGACGCAGCTGCTCAAGTTTCTGAGTATGCAGTTTTTGTGCTTCATCCACAATGAGAAGAATATTACGTCCTTTTTTGCTTTCATTCAGGAAAAAGTAGTTGAGGTGCTCGATGGCATCATATTTATTGTGACAGGGCTCCTCAATACCGAGTTTTTGCGCAATTGTCTTCAAGAGTTCAAGGTCTGACAAATCCGGGTTTAATATTAATATAGTTTCAGTTGAGTCATCGCACTTGTCTATCAACAGCTTGCATAAGGTTGTTTTGCCCGAACCCACATCACCGGTTAGAAGCATAAGCCCTTTGCGCTCTTTAATGCCGTAGCTTAGGTGAGAGAGGGCCTTTTCATGTTGTTCGCTGGGGTAGTAAAATTTTTTATCGGCGGTTTCTCTAAATGGATCTATTGTTAAATGGTAGAAGTCTGTGTACATGGTGTGTATTTTAGCACAGATAAAAGGCGACGGGCACTTTTTTCAAAAAAGTGACCGTCGCCCTTTATCCTATTGACTTAGCTTCTCTGCGCGATATAATGACACTATACTATAACCCTTTTATTTTCATTAACTTTCACACATGTTGAAGAATTTGACTGTCTTTTATCTAACCTTTCTGCTTTCCATTTTGACCGGGACAGGCGCACTGGCCCAGGTAAACATTCAAGGGGAAATCATTAATATGGATGCCATTAACGGCTACGCTTTTAGTGATTTAACTCAAGATTACCTGTCTAAAGGAGACATTGTCCAAATCCTTGATGGGAGAGACTTGATCACTTATCTAGAGGTTGTAGAGGTTAAGTCCACATTTAGTCGCTTGGGATTTGCCGGTCAGATGACTCAAAAAGAAGATTTTCAAACGATTGATATTGGGAATCGTGTGGTGATCGCAGACAAGGCAAAGGAAGTAGCACGCATTGATCAAGACAATCAACAGTATCAAAAGAAAGTTGATAGTCTTAATCAAATCATTACGGCACTTACGCAAGAATTGGATAATATGAAGAGTTTAGGTTCTGCCTCAAAGCTCAAAAAAGACCTGGATGAAGTGCAAAAATCAAACGAAAAACTCAATACCAAACTATTATCATTTCAAAAACTTCTGCAAGATAAGACGGCGGATGTGGCGCAGATAAAAGAAGAAAATACTGTTTTAAGAGATAAGGCAAAGCGGTTAGAAAAGAAGTTGCAAGAAAAAGATCAATTTGATCGTACATCATTGGAAGCTAAACTTTCTGAAGCTCAGAAAGATCTTCAGACCATCGATCAATTGTCCCGTCAAAAGATTGCTCTTTCGGATAGCTTGGCGCTTGCGAATAAAAAAATTGTTGAACAAGAAAAGATTATTGATGAACTTAAGGGGCGTTTGGCCAAACAAGATGAGGAAGTAAAGCTTTTCAATGACAAGCTTTCCAAATATAAAGCTCAAAGAGATGCGGCTCAATTGGAGCTGCTTGAAGGGATGCGGCAGGTTAAAGAAATAGAATCATCGATTCCTGGTTTAATCAAGGCTGTGCGTCAACCTTTAGAAGACAGACTTGCGCTTTTAACAGAAGAACTTGATGTTGCCCGGTTGAATATTAAAGAGGCCAATCTCCGGTTGTCGAAAGTTTCGGGTGAAAAAAACAATTTACGCAATCAACTGGTCTCCATTGAAGAGAATCGAGGTAGTTTACATAAACAGTTTGAACAGGTAACTACGGAGCTGAATGAGAAGACAGATAGTTTGCAAAAAATGCAGGACCGCCTTACTGCTATGAAAAAAGAAAAAGCGCTTGTAATGGCCTATACGGCCCAGTTGGAGGACAGGAATAAAGGTTTGGAGAATAAAATTGGTAAAAAAGGTAACATGGAATCTGATTTACGGGAAATGGAGGAGAAAAGGGACTTTTTAAAGCAGCAATTGGCTATTTTAAATGACCGGACGAATAATATTGATGCGATTACCAGTAAGTTAAAAGAAGTGCAGGAGCCATTTACCGACGAAATTGCGCGGCTGGAAGCAGATGTGGGACGCCTGAAAAAAGAGTTAGATGAAAAAAATATCGTTATTCAGTCTCTACGTAAAAGCCGTGGGGCAGAGACGATTATGCTTGATATGGATGCTGTTAATGTGGCCTTTCAAGAAGATCAGGTTGATATGAAAAAGTTATTATCCATTAAAGAAAGAATTGAAAAATCCTTTGATGGTTTATCTAATCCATAACATGGCAATGACAGAGAAGCGTTTTAAAAATTCCGATATTATTTCAAGAGCGCAAGAAAAGCAAAGCATAGAGCGTAGAGAGTCAGAGACCGAAATGGATGCGCCTGCTTCTGATTTTTCTTTTATTGAAAAGGAAAATACACTAGAAGAAAATGAATCTACCTTAAACGCAGAGATACAAAATCTACAAGTTCAAAAAAAGCAGCTTAAAGAAGAAATCGAAGTCTTGCGTCGTTTGAAGGAAAAAGTCAAAAACGATGCGCGCCCAATTAGTCTGACGGTTTTCAACGAAAAAACAGTGCTGCCACTTACAATTCTAGTCGTTGCGGTTTTAACTACAGCAGGGGTTTATTTTTTACAAAATTTAGATGCCGGAAAAGATAAGGCTGTCAATGTTATCAAACATCCGCTTTTATCGGTTTTTACAGTTGAGGAGCATACTGAGTTGGCGCAAATTTATATGGCCCAAAAAGATGTGTTTGATCGCGAATATGATAAATTGAGCTTAAGGGTTGCACTGATTAATCAGCTGCTACAGAGTGATGAAGCACAAAAAGACAATGTTTTAAGTCAAGGGGACGTCCTTTTAAAAAATGAAGTTTTTATTGAATATCAACATCGTCTAGGGATAATGGAATTGCAGAAAATTCTCTTTGAGCCGGATAGTAGAGATGTGGCAGAGGAGCTTAAAAAAGGCATTAACGGTGTCAAAAATGAAATGGTGATGCGTCTTAAGAAGTCTATTCCTAGTGGGTTTTCGGCCCAAACACAGGAAGGTATTACGACTTTGGCGAATAAAATGTTTTTGGATGTGCGTCTTAGTGCGATCGATGCTATACGGGGGGCGGCAAGGATATTGAAGTAAGAATAAGGGTTAACTTGTTTAAAGTTTATTGTTTAAAAATATTTAATAACACATTAAACAATCAACATTAAACATTAAACTTCTAATGAGGAGACTTGATGAGCGAGATCGATCCGAATTTACAAGCACAAGTGAAAGAAAAACTAAGTGCGGCAGCAGCCGAAATGGAACTTCCACTGGAAGTATTTATGGAAATTGTAGGTGAATCGATGGGGCCGACGGCAGAGGATATGGTTAAGCTTGGCGAGGTTGTTGAATCGGGAAATTATGAAGATATTCAGGCCATTTCACACAAAATGAAGGGGACCTTTGGTAATCTACGGCTTGACAGTTTGGTGGGCAATGCCGGGCGCATTAATGATCTATCAAAGAATGCTGAAGGTATTGATGAAATTAAACAATTATACTCCGCGCTTCAAAAAGATTTTGATGAATTTATTGCCATAATCAAAACATTGTCATAAGATCTGCGTTTTTTCTTACATTAACCAATTCATGTCACAAAAAAATACATATATTCTAGGGATTTCTGCGTTTTATCACGACAGTGCTGCGGCGCTTGTGAAAGACGGTGTAGTTATCGCGGCTGCTCAAGAAGAGCGTTTTACACGCATTAAGCACGATCAGTCCTTCCCGATTAATGCGATTAACTATTGTTTGCGTGAAGCTGACATTGATGCCAATCAACTAAGCTATGTTGGTTATTACGAAAAACCGTTTATTAAATTTGAGCGTTTGCTTAAGACCTATTTTGCGTATGTTCCGTGTGGACTTTTTTCTTTTCTCAAAGCCATGCCGGTGTGGCTTAAACATAAACTGTTTCTTAAAAGCTTTATCCAGGATGAATTAAATTATACCGGTGATATTGTTTTTTGTGAGCACCATGAGTCGCATGCCGCTTCTGCCTTTTATCCATCACCGTTTAAACAGGCGGCTGTGCTTACTATGGATGGGGTTGGGGAGTGGACGACAACGAGTTTCGGTCAAGGCGATGGTAACCAATTAACGCTGTCTGGTGAGATGCATTTTCCTCACTCACTTGGCCTGTTGTATTCGGCGTTTACCTACTACACGGGTTTTCGTGTTAATTCTGGGGAGTATAAATTAATGGGGCTTGCACCTTATGGTGAGCCTAAGTATGTTGATTTAATCCGTGATAGTTTGCTTGATTTAAAAGAAGATGGTTCGTTTAAACTCGATATGCGTTATTTTAACTATTGCGCCGGGTTGACGATGACGTCCAAGAAGTTTCATAATTTATTTGGCGGCCCACCGCGTAAACCCGAAGCACCGATTAGTCAAAAAGACATGGATATCGCCCGTTCTATCCAAGCGGTGACCGAGGAGATTATGCTTAAAATGGCGGATCATGCGCATAAAACAACAGGGATGGACAATTTGTGTCTGGCCGGGGGTGTTGCGCTTAATTGTGTCGGTAATGGCAAAATACTTAAGCAAAGTAAGTTTAAAAATATTTGGATTCAGCCGGCCGCCGGAGATGCGGGAGGAGCGCTGGGTGTCGCGCTTTACACATGGCATCAATATTTAGGGCGTGAGCGTGTGGTGGATGATGTGCATGATTTGCAAAAAGGCTCATACTTGGGGCCTCAGTATGACGAGCCATACATTGAGCAATTTTTAAATAGTACGGAAACACATTATGAAAAAGTTGATCACAGTGATTTGCCTAAACGTATAGCTCAGTTAATTAATGATCAGAATGTGGTCGGACTGTTTCAAGGGCGTGCCGAGTTTGGGCCGCGTGCATTGGGCGGACGTTCTATTTTGGGTGATGCGCAAAGCGCAAAAATGCAGGAGATTATTAATTTGAAAATTAAATTCCGTGAATCCTTTAGGCCTTTTGCGCCCAGTGTTTTGCGTGAGCGTGTCAGCAGGTATTTTGATTTGGATCGCGAAAGTCCTTATATGCTTTTGGTAGCTCCTGTTAAGGAAAGTCAGATTAATCCGGAGTCGCTTTATACAGATAAACAGGGACTTGAACGTTTAAAAATTAAACGTTCTAATATTCCGGCGATCACGCATGTTGATTATTCGGCACGGGTGCAAACGGTGGAAGAAAGGACCAATCCGCTGTATTACAATATTATCCGTGAGTTCGAAAATCTGTCGGGTTGTCCTGTCGTGATTAATACGTCATTTAATGTGCGTGGCGAGCCGATTGTCGGCACACCGGAAGACGCCTACAGGTGTTTTATGTGCACCAATATGGATTATCTGGTGATTGAAAATTATATTTTTGAAAAAGTCAAACAACCGAATAAAGATAACTATAAATTATCGGATATCTCGACATTGGTGGATTAAGATAAGCCCATTCAACTGCGTCAGTTGAATGGGCGGTATTGTCATGAAACAAGAAGAAACAAACAATTTAAAAATTTTTGGCTTCGGTGTGGCGCTTATACCTTCGTATCTCTTTTTTATGGATATATTCAAAGAGATATTTGCGCCTGGTTTTGGGATGTTTCTTCTTTATTTTTTTGTGTTTTTAATTTTTGCTCTTTGGATAATCAGTTTATCCGTTAAATACCATATTGTTTATCTTATTGTTTTGTCAGGTCTTTTGATATTTGATATTAGGTTCCAGTTAGCTCATGGGTCGGGTCTTTTTACGATTATATTTTACGCTGTTTCATTAGTTTTTTATTCTTGGGCCTGGATTCACCCGCCGAGTTTAAAACCGGTTTATGACAAATGGATGGGGGCAGCACATTTTATTGGTTTTATTATTTCTAATGTTATTTTGAGTATTTTGTATATAATAGCTTTTGTTCCGGCAGGGATTGTTATCCGTTTACTTCAGAAAGATTTGCTTAATCAAAAAATTGATCATAAAGCGTCAAGTTATTGGATTATACGAGAGGATAAATTTGATAAAGATTCATGCCTGCGTCAATTTTAAAGAAAGACACTGAATGGGGAAGATGTCGATTATCAAAGAGTTTTGGGAGTTTATTAAAATCAAAAAGAAGTTTTGGTTGGCCCCCATTATTTTCTTTCTTTTATTGCTTAGTTTATTTATTATTTTTGCACAATCTTCGACTGTTGCGCCGTTTGTGTATACTCTGTTTTAAACGATAAAATTGTTTATTGTTTAATGTTTATAGTTTAAACAAGAGTAAAAAAGTGGAATAACGATACTTTTAATGTATTTTTTAAATTTTTTTTAAACATTAAACTTTAAACAGTAAACAAATTTAGAAAACCATGTCTATTACGGAACAAAATTTACTCCGCACCCCACTCTACAACGCTCACGTAGCGCTTAATGCGCGCATGGTTCCTTTTGGCGGGTGGGAAATGCCCGTGCAATACGAAGGTATTCTCACTGAGTATGAGCACACACGTAACGGTGCTGCTGTGTTTGATATTTCCCATATGGGTGAGTTTATTGTTGAGGGGGATTTAAAAGAAAGTAGTTTGGATAAAATAGTGACCATGCGTTTGGATGATCTGCCGGTTAAGTCTAGCCGGTATGGCTGCATTTGTAATGAAGACGGTGGCGTGATCGATGACTGCATTATCTTCCGCTTAGAAGAGCGCAAATGGTTTGTTGTGGTGAACGGAGCGACGATTGACAAAGATGCCGCGCATTTTCAAAAGCATTTAACCGACAAAGCTGTTTTTACAAATGTTTCAATGGATTTAGGCAAAATAGATATTCAAGGGCCGCAGTCTCGTGATGCACTGATGCACCTGGTGCCGGAGATTAAAAGTTTAGAATATTTCAAGTTTGATTATTTTACACTGTGCGATGAGGAAAATATTTTGATCAGTCGCACCGGGTATACCGGAGAATTAGGTTTTGAAATATTTTTTCCATGGGATAAAACAGAAAAATTGTGGCAAAAATTGCTTAACAATGATACTGTAAAGCCAGCTGGATTAGGCGCGCGTGATATCCTCCGTTTGGAGGCAGGCTACAGCCTTTATGGCCATGAGCTTAATGATCAATTATCCCCGCTTGAATCCGGGCTTAGCCGGTTTGTTGATTTAGATAAAGATTTTATCGGCCGCGATTATCTGCTTAAACAAAGACAAGAAGGTTTACCGCAAAAAATAGTTGGTTTTATTTCTGAGTCGCGACGCTCTCCGCGCGCTGAGCAGAAAATTTTAAGCGAAAATGAAGAAGAGATCGGGTGGGTGACAAGCGGTTGCTTTTCCCCTCAGCTAGGTAAAGGCATTGGTCTAGGGATGGTGAAAACAGACTTTGCCAAAAGAGATACAAAAATATTTTTTGGGGCTGACAAAACAAAAGTCCCCGCTATAATAAGTTCAAGAATATTTTATAAGAGTGAATCCATTAAGAGTTAAAGGAGAAAGAGGCAATGGAAGAAGTTGAATTGGTTGATCACTATTTGTATACCAAGGATCATGAATGGGTAGAGATTGACGGTGAGACAGCGACGGTAGGTATTACAGAATATGCACAAGCTTCTTTAGGTGATATCACATTTATTGAACTGCCCAGTATTGATGATGAAGTTGAACAGTTTGGTGATTTTGCTTCGGTTGAATCGGTTAAGGCGGCAAGTGATATCTTTGCTCCGGTTTCAGGTTCTGTGGCGGAAGTCAACACGGAGCTCGAAGAAGAGCCGGGCCTTATCAATAAATCCTGCTACGAAAAGGGGTGGATTGCCAAGATTGCAATCGCCGACATCGAAGAAAAAAATAGCTTAATGACAGCTGATGAATATCAGAATTTTTTAGTTAGCTCCGGTTAGAACTAACCTAGAAGGACCGTTTTGATTCCCTATATTCCCAATACAGAAGTTGATGTTCAAGAAATGTTAAAGGCCATCGGAGTTAAGTCCATTGATGATCTTTTTATCGACATCAAACCGCAGCATAAACCTAAATCTTTTAATCTTCCGGAAAGCAAATCCGAATTTGAAGTTTTAGAGTACATTAAAGAGCTGGCCGCGAAAAATGTTCAGGATTTAAAATATTTTATCGGTGGCGGGTATTATGATCATTATGTGCCGTCTGCCGTATCGGCTCTTATTTCTCGTGGTGAATTTTATACAGCTTATACTCCTTATCAGCCGGAATGTTCCCAAGGTACCTTGCAAGCACTTTATGAATTTCAAAGTTCGATCTGCACTTTAACCGGTATGGAAGCGGCGAATGCATCGCTTTATGACGGCGGCACGGCTCTTTTTGAAGCGATTATGATGGCGATCCGCATAACAAAGCGTAAAAAAATTGTGATGGACGGAGGGGTAAGTCCCATTTATCGGAAGATTATTGATACTTATACCTCCAATCTTGATTATGAATTTTGTGAAACGCCGGTTGAGCACGGTCACAGCAGCCGTTCTGAGATTAAAAAACTTCTCGATAAAGATACGGCCGCAATTATTCTGCAAAATCCGAACTTTTTCGGAGCCATTGATGATTTTACCGATATTGTCGAAGAGGCGCATGCACAAGGCGTACTTGTCATTGAAAGTGTTTATCCGATTTCGCTCGGTCTTATTAAACCGCCGGGCGAAATGGATGTCGATATTGTAACAGGGGAAGGTCAAAGTTTGGGTCTTTCGCTTAACTTCGGCGGGCCGTATCTTGGGTTTATGGCAACCAAGAAAAAATATATTCGCAAACTCCCGGGGCGTATTGTCGGTGAAACAGTGGATAAAAACGGTCAGCGTTGTTTTGTCAATACTCTGCAGGCGCGTGAGCAACACATCCGGCGTGAGAAGGCAACCTCTAATATTTGCACGAATGTTTCACTCTGTGCGGTGCAATCCTTAATTTATATGTCGCTTCTCGGACGTGAAGGATTAAAGGAATTAGCGCAAACGAATTTAAATAAAGCTGAGTTTATGAAACAAACGCTTGAAAAAATTGACGGGGTTCAGGTGAAGCGTTCCTCTCCGTCATTTAATGAGTTTACCGTATGCCTGCCGATTGATGCGTCGATTGTGGTTGAAAAAATGATCCCCATGGGCTTTGCGGCCGGATTTCCGCTGGGGCGGTACTATGAAGGTATGGATAATTATATGATTATTGCGGTGACAGAAAAGCGTACGAAGGATGAGATATTGGAATATGCCGAGGCGTTGCGTAATGTTTTGGCTTCGGAACTAGCAAAAACGTAAATCGTTGTACGGTTTCGAGACCCGTATCGTATAACGGTAACGTTAACGTAACCGATACGGGCATCGATAACGAATACCGAGATAAAATTAAAATATGGATCTAATCTTCGAAAAATCAGTCAAGGGGCGTCGCGGCTATGAAAATCCAGCATGTGACGTTGATGTTGTGGCAGAGGTTCCGGTTAATTTAAAGCGCAAAGAGGACTGTGCGTGGCCGGAGCTTTCCGAGCTTGATGTTGTGCGTCACTTTACATCGCTTTCGCAGCGGAACTATGCGATTGACACGCAGTTTTATCCGCTTGGCTCATGCACCATGAAGTACAATCCTAAGTTTACCGAAACCGCTTGTCAGACACCAGGACTGGCAGACTTGCATCCATTATTACCACAGCTCAAACAGGGTGAGAAGCACGCGCAAGGGGCGTTGGAACTCATGTATGAGTTGGAACAGTGGCTTGCCGAGATTACCGGGCTTGATTATTTTACGATGCAGCCGTTGGCCGGCGCACACGGCGAGTTAACCGGCGTTATGATGATGGCGGCGTATCACAAGGCCCGTGGTAACAAAAAAAAGTATATTATCGTGCCTGATTCAGCTCATGGGACTAATCCGGCGACAGCATCAATCGCCGGGTACGATATTATTTCTATCCCGTCCGATCGCGACGGTTCGATGGATATGGAGATTTTAAAACAGCATGTGACCGATGAGGTGGCCGGACTAATGCTTACGTGTCCTAATACGCATGGTGTTTTTAATTCTAATGTCGATGAGATTGCGAAGTTGATTCATAGCGTTGATGGCATTATGTATTATGACGGGGCTAATTTAAATGCGATTCTCGGCCGTTGCCGTCCTGGGGATCTTGGTTTTGATGTGATGCACATTAACACGCATAAAACATTTACCACGCCACATGGCGGAGGGGGGCCTGGCGCTGGGCCTGTCGGTGTGAATAAAAAGCTTGAACCATTTTTACCGATTTCGCGTGTTGTTAAAAAAGAGGATGGCACCTTTGCGCTTAATTATAATTATCCGGATTCCATTGGCTACATTTCTTCCTTTTATGGCAATTTCGGTTTGCTGGTCCGTGCCTTTGCCTACATTGTTATGGCGGGTCAAGAGGGCCTTAAAGCGGTCAGCGATCATGCGGTCCTTAATGCGAATTATATTCGGGCCAAACTCAAGGATACATTTCATCTAGAGTTCGATCGCATTTGTATGCATGAGTCTGTTTTTTCGGCCAAACACCAAGCCGCATGCGGCGTGCATGCGGTGGATATTGCCAAATATTTAATTGATCAAGGCATGCATCCACCAACCGTTTATTTTCCACTCACCGTTAAAGAAGCGGTGATGATTGAGCCGACCGAAACAGAATCAAAGCAAACAATGGACCTGTTTGTTAAGGCGATGAAAGAGGTTGATCATCTGAGTCAGGAAGGCCAAACCGATTTTTCCAACCTGCCGCAAACAACACCTGTGACCAGGCCTGATGAAGTAAGGGCTGCACGTGAGTTGAATACGAATTTTTTTGAATTAAGGGGACACATTACTTAATTCGATATGTAATAATTAAACTAATTAAGTAATGTGTCCCCTTAATTCACATGATTCTTAAAGATATCTCATTCGATATTCCAGAAGAAAATTTATTGTTTGACGATGTTCTTTTACATCTTGCCGATAAAGTAAATGAACAAGAATATTTACGTTTTTGGCAGTCTTCCGTTTATTTTGTGGTGATGGGGCGTATTAGCCGTGAAGAGGAAGATGTTAACTTTGATGCGATTAAAGCAGATGGTGTGCCTTTGTTGCGTCGCTCATCCGGTGGCGGAACGGTGATTCAGGGGAAAGGTTGCCTTAATTTTGCCCTTGTCTTGGATAAAAGAAAAAACAGAGAACTGGACGATTTAAAAAAATCATACACAATTATTCTGGATCAAATTTGTGCAGCCCTTAAACAATGCGGGATTAAGGCTAAAGTTATGCCGATTTCCGATATTGCGCTTATGAACGATCAAAAAATTTCCGGTAATGCACAGAAAAGAGGACGTAACTTTATTTTGCATCATGGAACGATTTTGTGTGACTTTGATTTAAGTGTGATTGAGAAATATTTATTTATGCCGAAAGACATGCCGGATTATCGCAATGGGCGCACACATTTGGCTTTTGTTGGCAATATTGGTGTTGGTGTGGATCAAGTTAAAGAAGCTATACGGTCAGTTTTTTCTATTAAAGAGGAAGAAAGTGATCTAACAGATCAAGAAAACAATCTTTTAAAAAAATTTATTAAAAGCCATCGTGAAAAAATATGTTTAAACTATTAAATGCCTGTTGTTTGATGCTATGTGTTATTTGCGCGGGGTGTAATAATAACCAGGATGTTGAAGAGAAAAAAATGACGGTGAGTGTTAACAAAGCACCAATCCAATCCTCACAAAAAAAATCAGATTCAGCAGCTCCACTACAAGACGCAGCCTATCAGACCTACATCGATTTTTTTGAAGAAGTGTATGACACGATGGCTGAAAATTATTATCAGCCTGTTTCCCGCGAAAATTTCGATCGTTTCATTGATTTATTCAATGATAAAATTTACGGACAGCTTTCCGAAACGGGCAAATCTATTGATTTTATCCGTTGGCGTTCTACCGCTTTTTTAATTGATCATCTCAAAGGCTCCGAAGATGTTTTCTCGGCCTTTTATCCGCCCAAACCGGCCAAAGAATATGAAGCAACGGCTCTCGGTAAACGCATTGATTTGGGTGTGGAAGGTAATCTTACAGATCAAGGATTCGCCGTGCGCAATGTTGAGATAAGGGCGGATGCTTATGAAAAGGGCTTACGCAAAAATGATGTTATTGTTCAAATTGATGATAAAGATGTTGCCAGCCTTGATCAGTCGACCATTATCGATATGTTAACACCTTTGGAAGGAGAGGTGGTGAAACTTAACTATTTTGCGTCTGACGGCACTATTAAAACCATTGAGGTTGTCAGTCGTGAATATTTTAAGCAGATGACATTTGTTGTTCCAACAAAACTTCCGGGTGTTTATGGTCTTAGGATTAAGCGGTTTAATCGTAAAACATCGGAAGATATGCTCAGATTTCTTCAAACATTTAAAAATCTCAAGCCGAATGGAGAAATGATCGGTTTGATTTTGGATTTGCGTGATAATCCCGGTGGCCCGCCTTTGGCGGCGCGTGAGATATCATCGTTCTTTTTAACACCGGGAGAAATTCTCACTTATTTCAAAAAACACAACACAGACAAAATTGAGTTGGATATCCCGCGTATTCCTGAACAATTTCATGTGCGCGTACCAATGGTTATTCTCATCGATGAAAATACCGGTAGTGCAGCGGAAATGTTTTCCGGTGTCATGCAGAGAAAGGGACGCGCCATACTGATGGGAGAAAACTCTGCCGGACAGGTTATGCTTAAAAGTATGTTTCATTTTGATGATGAATCCATGCTTCTTTTAATTACGCAGCGTGGTCATTATCCCGATGGCGGTGTTTTTAGTTTTTCTGGATTGACGCCTGAGCGTTTTAATGATCAGATGGATGGGGATGACATTGTTGATTATGCGTCGAAATACTTGCTGTATATTCATAAGAAAAGTGAAAAAGAATGATTAATGTTGTTAGTTGCTCGTTGTTAGTTGTTGGATCACAACAACCAACAACCAACAACCAACAACGATTGAAACCTTGCTAACTAATGACAGATAAAATTCTCATCATAATCCCCGCTTATAACGAAGAAGAAAGTATTGCGGGTATTATCAAGGAAGTCTTGGCGCTTAATTTGTCTGTTTCTGTTTTAGTTATTGATGATGGTTCAACAGATAATACAACATCGGTTGCCAAAGATTTGGGAGTTGACGTTATATCGCTTCCGATTAATCTAGGTATTGGTGGTGCAGTCCAAACAGGATACAAGTTTGCCCAAAAAAATGGTTTTGATATTGCTGTGCAAGTAGATGGGGATGGGCAGCATGATGTGACTTATTTAAATGCATTGCTTGAGCCTATTATTAAGGAAGAAGCGGATATGGCCATCGGTAGCCGGTTTATTCCGCCTTATTTAGGTTATCAATCTTCTTTTATTAGAAGAATTGGTATTAATTTTTTTGCTTATCTGATTAGTTTTTTAACGGAATATAAGGTCACAGATCCAACATCGGGGTTTAGGGCGGTGAATAAAACATTAATTGATGTATTTGCGGACTATTATCCGGCGGATTATCCCGAACCAGAGGCCATTGTTGTTGCCGGGCGTGTTAAAAGTCGTATTCAAGAAGTTCCTGTTGAAATGCGTGCACGAAAAACAGGAAACAGTTCTATCCGTTATTTAAAAACATTGTATTATATGATAAAAGTAACATTTGCGATTGTTATGGAGAAATTCAAATAATGGGTATGGCCAATATTATTGCACTTTTAGTTTCTGTTTGTCTTCTTTTATTAATATTTGAATTGTTGCGTGAAGAACGTTTAACATTTAAATATGCCGTAGGATGGATTATCCTTGTGGTGCTTGCTATCCTTGGAGCGCTATTTGATGAAAAACTGTTTGAACTGGCGCATTTTTTTGGTTTTGAACTAGCCAGCAACTTTGTTTTTTTTGCCGTGCTAGCTTTTTTTGTATTTTTAAGCCTGTTTATGACAATATTTTTATGCCAGCAGAATAAAAACAATGATATTATGATTCAAAAAATTGGGATGCTTGAGCATGAGGTCAATCAATTAAAGAAAAAGAAAGATTTTCAAGCTAATGGTAAAGATAACAACACCGCAAGCGAATGATTGGGACAATTACTGGAGTCTTGATCAGACAAAACGTTTTACTAAGATAAGTTGGTCGAAAAGACGTATTATACATATATTAGACCAGTATTGTGTTAAGGATGGTTTTGCGCTGGATGCTGGTTGTGGTAGTGGATTTTTTTCTAAATATTTTTGTGATAAGAATATGCAAACAACTGCGCTGGACTATTCACAGGAAGCGCTTGATATTGCCTTAAAGATGACCAATAATCACGTCGAGACTTTTCAAACTGACTTAACTCAACCAGGCCTTGATAAAAAAGTCAGACACCATTTTGATATTATTTTTACAGATGGTCTGTTTGAACATTTTTCTGATGAGCAGCAAGATGTGATTATGCAAAACTTTAAAAGCGTTTTAAAGGATAGTGGTTACATTATAACGTTTGTTCCTAATAAATGGTCGCCCTGGGAATTAATACGTCCATTTTTTATGCCAGGTATTGAAGAAGATCCTTTTATTATGTCGCGTTTAATTCATTTAAATCAACGCAATGAATTAACAGTTGTTGAAAAAAATGGTATTAATACGCTTCCGTTTGCTTTATCGCCTGATAAGCTTTTCGGTTCTGCCTTTGGAATGCTTTTATTTACTATTGCGAAAAAATGATGAATCAATCTGTCAGTGTTGTTGTTCCTGCCTATAATTGTAGTCAAACAATAGCGGAAGTGATTAAAGCGTTACTTAATCAAACCATTAAACCTCAACAAATCATCATTGTTGATGACGGTTCTTCCGACGATACAGCAAGTATTATTAAATCGTTTGATAAAATCACATATATTTATCAAGACAATGGTGGTCCGGCCACGGCGCGTAATAACGGTGCAAAACACGCCACAAGCGATTACATTTTTTTTACTGATTCCGATTGTGTTGCCCGTAAAGATTGGTTAGAAAAGGCGATTATTCATTTTAACCGCGATGATATTGCTGTTGTTTGCGGCAGTTATGACATTGTTAATAGCGAAAGTATTCTTGCCCGTTGTATCCACAAAGAAATTTTGTTTCGTCACAATACTTTGATGCCCGATTATCCAAAAGCTTTTGGTAGTTATAATTTTGGTATTCAAAAAGGAGTTTTTGATCAATTGGGTGGTTTCAATGAACAGTACCGGTTTGCCAGCGGTGAAGACAATGATTTAAGTTATAAAGTTTTAAAGGCCGGCTATAAAATCTATTTTGCTAAGGATAGTTTGGTTGCACACGTTCATACCCATGTTTTGGCTAAGTATCTGAAAGAACAATTTCGTCATGGGTTTTGGCGTGTCAAAATGTATTTAACGCATCCAGAAATGATGCGTGGCGATGATTATACATTTTGGAAAGATATTGTTGAGGTCGGTTTGTGCGAATTGGTCCTTTTTCTGGGATTTCTAGTCATTTTTTTTCCTCATTTGGTTTTTTACTCTGCTTCAGGGTTGGTTCTATTGGTTTTACTAGAGTTATGGTTTGGGCTTAAAACCGCTGGAAATTACAAAGACGGCATTTATTTCGCCTATGTGCTTTTTTTAAGGTCATTTGCACGGTTTTTTGGGTTTTTAACGGGGACAATATGTCTTTTCCCTGTGTTTTTTTTCGTTTTTGTCCGCAATCGGAATTTGAGCCGCAAGGCCTCCTAAAATGCTTATCTTCCCTATTATTGTATTTAGATCAAAATAATGATGTTTTGCGGTGTCCAGTCTGATTATTGTTAGTTTTTTGATGTATATCTCCTGAAAGTCCGTGTCACTTATTTTTTCATTTGAATATTTTTTAACAACTGTAATGGCGATATTTTGCGTTTGTTGCTAAAGACTGATTGTGCAGTATTTTACGCATTTGCTCATATGGAATGATAGTTTTTTACCAGAAATGAAGAAATTTTTATATTTATTCATTTTCTTTATATCCAAATAAAAAATTCCTCCTTGTTTCTCGACGGGTAAGGGGGGTGGCTCAGAAATGTGATTTCTGTGTGAAAATTTTTTATTTTTAGCTTGCACACTATTTATTACTTTATAACATTATATATATGGCCGATAAAGAAAGCGCACAAGATAAGCTAGCTAAGATGATACAGGCATCTGCCAAAAGTGCGGATGCACCTGCAGATGATCCCGCGGCGGCATTAGCAGCTGCAACAGGAGCCCAACCTGTTGGAGCGGGAGCAAAATCAAAAAAGGGCGCCAAAAAGAATCCTGCTGAGCTTATTAAACTATTGAACGTCGTTTTGATTGTGGCTGTTGTGGGCTGTTTGGGGCTTTTATTTAATCAGTTTGCGGTAGGCAATAGCTTGATCAATTCAAGCAGCGAATTTGGGGCGGACATCACGGTTAAAAAAGGACTACGTCCTAATTTAGCCCTACCAACGGTTCAGAGACTTTCGTACTATCTTGCCGATATTAATAGCAGAAATATTTTTCAGCCGTTTCAAAGAGAGGTTGAAGAAACGGTGACAAAGGTTTCCGATACAACGCGGGCAGTCGCCCGTAAAACACGCGATTTTCGTCTTGTTGGGGTGGCTTGGTTTGACTCGGTTGATTCCGCCTCAGCAATGATTGAAGATACAAATAAAAAAGTCACTTATTTTCTTCGCAGAGGCGAAAAAATAGGGGATGTTTCTGTAAAAACCATTTATGCCGACGGTGTAGAGCTAGGCTATCAAAATGAGGAGATAATAATACAATATGACAAATCTCAACTATAAAATCAAAATGGTTGTTGCAATGGTTGTGTTTTTTGGTTTTGCAACGGCACTCTTGGCGCCTACAGTGTCGCAGGCCAGATCGCCTAAACCCATTGTGATAAAAAGTATGAACGAAGCAATCTCCCGGCGTATGCAAAGAGAGATCACATTGGATGTTCGCGATATGAATATCGTTGATGTTATCAAATTTCTTGCGCTGAAAGGAGATTTCAACGTTGTTATCAGTCCAACCGTAGAAGGCCGTGTAACGGTTCTTTTGAATAATGTCAGCATTGAAGATGCGATGGATATTGTCATTATTTCTAACCGTTTGGCGTATAAGGTTGAGAATAATATTGTCCAGGTTTTTACAGATGCTGAGTATGAAGCCATTTACGGCAAACGGTTCTCTGATAAAACTCAGGTGCATATTGTGCGTTTACAATATTCCAAACCAAGCTATGTGTTAGCGGCGCTCGACAATATCAAAAGTAATGTCGGTAAAATCATTATTGACGAGGATACGGGTTCTGTTGTGATGATTGATACGGCCGAAGCCATTGGGTTAATGAAAAATGCCCTTAAAGAGATTGAAAGGCCCTTGGAAACAATTACCTATACGCTGCAGTATGCCGAAGCCGATATTGTTGCAGAGAAGCTGCGTGCACGGATTGATGCCAAAGCGGTTGGGTCTATCACGCCGGATGAGCGAAGTAATAGTTTAATTGTGCGTGCTTATCCTGAACGGACAAAAGAGGTGCTTGATATCATTAAAAAGCTTGATACCGAGACTAAAGAAGTCATGGTTGATGCGCGTATTCTGCAAATTGTTCTTAAGCCGGAATATGATGTTGGTGTTGACTGGGAAGTTGATTTTGATGGTTCTGATAATGCGTTGCGTTTTAGTAATCTCTATTTGGATACAGCGAATATATCAAGTACGGATAACCTTGCGTCTACTTTTGGATCGATTGCTGTCGGGGATATCAGCGCAGATGACTTTACAGTCAAAATTCGTTCCCTTGAGCAAGTCAGTGATACGAAAATTTTATCTAATCCTAAAATTCTTGTAACCAATAATGAAGAAGCTAAAATTCATATTGGCGACACAGTTCCTTATATTATCTCGACGACATCAGGGACGGGGGATAATGCGATTACCAGTGAAGATGTGCGTTTTGTCGATGTGGGACTTAAGCTTAATGTCACCCCTAAAATAAACGATGAGGGCATGGTGACTATGCGTCTACGACCGGAAATTTCGACAGTTGTTGCTCAAATTACTTCTGAAGGCGGCGGAATTCCGCAGGTTAACAAAACTGAAGTTGAAACAACTGTTATGGTGCAGGACGGCAATACAATTATCATGGGTGGCCTTAAAAAAGATGATAAGGTGCATGTGAAAAAAGGTTTTCCTGTCCTCATGGATTTGCCGTGGTTTGGCCCGGTTTTTGGCCGCACAGATGATGAAATCACAGAAACAGAAATCGTTATCTTTATCACACCAACGGTTGTATCAGGTTATGATACATACGTTGATTATGAAGGAGATATAAAACCGTTTAAAGAGTATAGCATTAAATAAAACCCAAACCCACAAGAGGTGACCTATGAAATATCTATCAGTCAAGCTGACAGCTGTTTTGGCTGTTCTGACGTTTTTGGCCTTTTTTACCGTCGATGTATTTGCCACTCCGGAATCGGTACGTAAGGAGACGCAAACATTAAATATTCTAACGCGTATTGATGCCTTTGCTGAAACGGATCCTGTGCTGCGTAGTGATGCGGCCAAGGCGCATTATAACATGGGCAATATTTATTATCGCAAAGGGGAATATGAAATTGCGGCCCGTGAGTACTATCAAGCATCAACTTTAATGCCAGATGATCCTGATGTGCACTATAATTTGGCATTTGTGAGCTCTCAGCACCTATTTGACTATAGAACGGCACTCAAGCATTACAAAATGTACTTATATCTCAAGCCTGGCGCGCGCGATGCCAAGTTTGTTAAAAGAAAGATCAATGAAGCGGAGCTTTACATAAGATCTTTGGTTGATTCACCATTGGAAAAATCGATAGAGCGCAGCAGATAAAGCATATTGCTCTCAACAAAAAAAGTTACAAAAATTTGATCGGTTGGCGTAACTACTTGCTGCAAAATTACTTTTGAAAAAAAACGATTTTTATCTTGTAGACGAATTGTGCGATGCATATAATATCTATAATTAGATATTAGATAATTTCAATCTATATTATTATTTCTTATACTATGAATATAAATAAAAGGTTTGTTCTTTTACTAATTATCCTCGTCGAGATATTTATTCTTACCGTTTCTAATGTTCACGCCAATAACTTATTCTTATCAAATGTCAGCCTAGAATCAAGAGATCCAGCCAGTGATACCGTGGTTGTTGAGTTTGATTTATCCTGGAATAACGCATGGTATACAAAAATTAATCATGATGCTGTGTGGCTTACTTTTCGTTTAGACAATGGGGCAAGTCCAACCGATAAACGTCTTTGTGCAATTACATTCAGTGGTGTTAATCCTGTTGGTTCATCGACCGGTACAAATACAGCGATCGAAGTGTATGTGCCCAATGATAAGCTTGGGGTCTTTGTCCGTTTGGCAGACTTTGGTAGCGAAGCACAGGTCAGTTCTCAAAATCTTCAAGTCACAGTTGATTATGCCAGCTGCGGTTTTACCGAAAACGATCAAGTTGAAGCAACGGTTTTTGGTCTAGAAATGGTTTTTGTGCCACAAGGGGCCTTTTATGCGGGTGATTTTGACACAAGTGCTGCAGCCTTTAACCAAGGATCATCGGATACGGATGCTTGGTATATTTCCAACAGCGCAGCTATCAGCGTGGCCAACCCTTCATCCAACGGGTATCGTTATGTATCTAATAACAACACGAACGAGGCGGCAACCGGCGCTTCATTTACCATCGATTCGGATTTTCCGAACGGCTACGATGCTTTTTATGCCATGAAGTACGAGATCACAGAAGGACAATGGGTTGAGTTTGTTAATTCACTACCGACGGATGCTGCCAGATCAAACCGTGATTTGACCAACGGCAGCCATAAAAATTCGGATGCGGTTAAATCACGCAATACAGTCAGCTGTTCTGGAACACCCACAGTTTGTTCAACTTCTCGTCCTTACCGGGCAGCGACATATTTAACCTGGATGGATTTACTAGCATTTTTGGATTGGGCGGCCTTAAGGCCAATGACGGAACTTGAATTTGAAAAAATGGCACGTGGTGCCGTTTTACCTGTTGCTGGTGAATTTGCCTGGGGTACGACGGATATTACAGCTGCTGCGGCGATCAGTGTCGGCGATGAAGATGGCACCGAGACAATCACAACGGCCAGCGCCAATGCCAATTACAATAACACTGTTTTTACCGGAGGTGATGCGGACAACGGCGGCGAGCATACACAGGGAGCGCTTCGTTCCGGGATCTTTGCCGGTTCTGTGTCGAACAAAGTATCTGCCGGAGCAAGCTATTACGGTGTTATGGAGCTTTCGGGTAATGTGATTGAACGTGCGGTGACCGTTGGCAATGCGAGTGGAAGAAGTTTTACAGGAACACACGGTGACGGTGTTTTAACGACAACATCATCGTTTGAAGGCAATGCCACCAATTCTGATTGGCCCGGCATTGATGCCACACCGGCCAATGGAGTGACCGGTGCTGATGGTTCCGGTTTTAGAGGCGGGGCTTTTAGTGAGGTATCAAGCAATCGACTAAGGGTTTCCGATCGCTATGATGCGGCAAATGCTTCGACAGTTGCGTTTAACGATGCAGGCGGCCGAGGCGTACGCACTTATGACGGAAACTAATACAAAACAGTTGGGGGAGATGAAAAAAGAATATAACATGCCAAGCAGGTCTCTTTTTATTTTAACAGCAGTGGTAGCGCTTTCCTTCTTTACTGCGCAATCTGTTTTTGCCAATAATCTTTCTATCGAAAGTTTTTCTGTTTATTCGACGAGCGAAGCAGCCAACACGATTACCTATGCGGCTGATATAACATGGGAAAACAGCTGGCGGACGACAACGAATTATGATGCTGTTTGGGTTTTCCTTAAATATTCAACCGATGCAGGCATGACATGGAATCACGCCAGTATGGCCAATAATGGGGTGAATCCAAATGGATTCAGTGCGCCTACCGGGTTTGAGATTGTTGTTCCGGATGACGAAAAAGGATTCTTTTTACAGAGAACGGATTTAAGTTCGGGTAATGTTTCTGCCGAGGATGTAAAGTTTATTTGGGATTACGGGCAAGATGGATTGACAGATGATCAAGCCATGGCAGCTAATACGATCAATAAAGTTTTTGGAATCGAAATGGTTTATATCCCTGAGGGACCTTTTTATGCCGGTGATGATAACAGCTCGTCGGAATACCGATTTAAACAAGGCTCCTCTGATAATGACCCTTGGTATATTCAGAGTGAAAATGCGATTACTACGACGAACTCTACCGCCGATGGGTTCTATTATCAAAGTTCTTCCGCCTCTTCGGAAAGTGCCAGCGGGGCGGTATTTATTATTCAAACTTCTTTTCCAAAAGGCTACAACGACCATTATCAAATGAAGTATGAGTTGACCGAAGGGCAGTGGGTTGACTTTTTTAACACACTCTCGAATGCGCAAAAAACGAATAGAGATATTACAGCGTCGACGAATGGCGGTAAAAATTCAGATAGTGTCGTGACACGCAATACCATTGCCTGGGATTCATCCAGTCCGGCATCCGATGCCACAACCGACCGCGCTGATCGTCCGGTGACCTATGTGTCCTGGCCGGATGTGTTAGCGTACGCGGATTGGGCCGCCTTAAGACCGATTACCGAACTTGAGTATGAGAAAGCTGCACGTGGAATCGATATTACTCCTCTATCCGATGAACTCGCTTGGAGCAAGACAACATATAATCAAGCCGAAGCCAGTGAGATATTTCCTGATGCCGATGAAGACGGCGAAGAGCAAATTTTTGACGGAGCTGCCAATTTAAATCGTAATTCCCTTGGTTGGTCGTCCGGTGATGGACGCGCAGGCGGTAGTGCGGCCGGTCAGGCAGGTCCTTTACGTGCAGGTATTTTTGCAGAAAGTTCAACTAACCGCACGACGAGCGGATCAGGATATTATGGATCAAAAGAATTGTCCGGTAATTTATCTGAGATGGTGGTTACAGTCGGTAACGCGTCGGGACGTGGTTTTCTCGGAACACATGGAGACGGCAGCCTCTCGACCATCAGCAGTTATGAAGGTAATGCAACAAATTCTGATTGGCCGGGGATTAATGCCACAGATAGTGCACGTGGTGTGACAGGCACATCAGGTTCTGGATATCGTGGAGGAAATTTTAATTCGTCGAATGTCAGACATTTTCAAGTTTCAAACCGAACAAACGCAGCCAAAGACGCAGACGGAGCCAGCTATAGTCAGCGTTATGATGCTTCATTTGGTATGTTTGGTTCAGGCCGTTTAGGAAGGACGGCCCCGTAGTTTTGCTTTAAGTAATCCTACATGAGCAACCATAGAACAAAAGAAAATTTATTTCACGCGTGTTTGACGTGGTTTGTGATATTTACATTCCTGCTCGCGCAAACGCCTTCGACTGTCTATGCACAGTTTACAGGAGGTAGTTTCGGCGGGGATGGCACGTCATCCCTCGGTGAAGGTATATATAAAGGTGGATCCGAAGAAGGCTCTTCAAGTAGTTCAACGTCAAGCACCGCTTCATTAGCTCATGGTGAGGCGACGCAACTTGTATTCACACAAAGTCCTTCCACAAGCAAACACTTGCACAAATTCGAACGCCAACCGATCATAGAAGTTCGAGATGCAAATGGTAATGTGATTACAACAGATAATACTACTGCCGTTTCTTTGGATCTATTTAATAACCCTGGTGCCGCCAAACTTGGCGGCACCACGACGGTGACAGTATCCTCCGGGGTTGCTGTTTTCACCGATCTTTCCGTTAATAATCCTGCCGAAATGTACACGCTGATCGCATCCGCACCAGGACTGACATCCGCGTTTTCAGATCCGTTTGATATTTTAACCGGTACAGGTCCACGGGCCATGGCACTCTGGGATGAAACAGGGGGCGGCGGCTTCACTATTTATGTATGGTTAGAGTCAGACAATGACCGTGAAGAATTATCTGATAATGGAGGTAGTCCTGACGACGCAGCGACCATTACGATCCTTGATGCGCAAGGCAACACGGAGTTGTCACCAGCTTTAACACTTGATACCACCAATGATTGGTTTAAATCAGCGGACCGTGTTTGGACGTTGACCGAAGCGGATGAAAAAGATGATTACTTTGCCAAGGTTCAAATTACACAAGATCCGGGCGGAGCTAATACAACCACCGATGCTATCGTTCCTCTTGAAGTCATCAAACCGATTTTAGCGGAAATAGCCGATGTTAATTGGGATCTGCTTGCCGCTATTAAAGCCAAGACCGATACAATTAATTGGGATGATATTACAGAAATTAAGGCCAAAACCGATACGATTAATTGGGATGATATTAGTGTCTTGAGAACAGATGTAACAACAATTAAAGGTTATCTTGATGATGTGAATTGGTCTGATGTCGAGAGGATGAGCGAAGCCGGTATTAATTGGGAAAATATTATGGTCATGACCAGTTTTGAAATTAACTGGACTGATATTGACCGATTAAGTAAGGAAGGTGTGAATTGGACGGAAATAGCTGATTTGGCTGCGCGCGATATTAATTGGGATGACATTGAAGTTTTCAGTCAGGCGGGGGTTAATTGGGACGATTTAGTTGCCTTGAGTGAAGCGGGGGTTAATTGGGATGATCTTGCTGTCATGACGGCACAAGGAGTGAATTGGGCAGATATTAAAGTGCTGCATGATAAAGGAATGAACTGGGATGCCCTTGTTTTTCTAGGTACGGCCGATGTGAATTGGGATGATATTTCAGCGATGAGTAATGCCGGCGTTATTTGGAGTGAATATATCAATTGGTCTGACCTTGCTGTCTTATCTAATGCCGGTGTTAACTGGGATGATCTTGATGAGATGAGTGACGCCGGTATCAATTGGGATGATTTAACCGTGATGAGTGAAGCGGGGGTTAATTGGGATGATTTACAGGAGTTATCAACGGCAGGTATTAATTGGTCTGACCTGACGGTAATGACTGAAGCCGGCATTAATTGGGCCGATATTGAAGTTTTATCGACGCAAGGTGTTAACTGGACGGATATTGGTGTTATGACAGCCCAAGGTATTAATTGGGCCGATATTGATGTGCTTTCAAAAGCGGGTGTTAATTGGTCAGGCATTCAAGACTTAAGTACCGCCGGAGTGAATTGGGATGGGATTCAACATTTAAGTGTATCTAGTATTAACTGGGATGATATTGAACAGTTAAGTAAAAAAGGTGTCAACTGGGATGACTTACAACAAATGACCACCGCCGGTGTTAACTGGAATGACATTGAACAGTTGAGTACGACAGGTATCAATTGGGATGGCATCCAGCATTTAAGCACCTCAGGTGTTAACTGGTCAGATATTGGTGTTATGACAAAGGCCGGGGTGAATTGGGCTGATATTGATGTATTGAGTAGGACGGGAGTGAACTGGAATGATATTCAGGTTATGACGGTCGCGGGCATAAACTGGGATGATATCGGACAAATGACAACAGCGGGTGTTAACTGGGATGATATTGAGCAATTAAGTAAGACGGGTGTGAACTGGGATGACTTACAACAAATGACCACCGCCGGTGTGAACTGGGATGATATTGAACAGTTAAGTAAGGCCGGTGTGAACTGGGATGATATCCAAGTCATGTCGACAACAGGAGTCAATTGGAGCGGCATTCAGCACCTCAGTGTTTCCGGTGTTAACTGGTCGGATATCGGGGTCATGTCGGAGGCTGGTGTCAACTGGGATGGCATCCAGCATTTAAGTGTGTCTGGTGTGAATTGGTCAGATATCGGGGCGATGACAACAGCCGGCGTCAATTGGGATGACATTGAACAGTTAACAAAAAAAGGTGTGAACTGGGATGATATTCAGGTTATGACGGTCGCGGGCATAAACTGGGATGATATTGGACAAATGACAATCGCTGGTGTGAACTGGGATGATATTGAACAGTTGAGTAAAAAAGGTGTCAACTGGGATGGGATTCAAGATTTAAGTACTGCCGGCGTGAACTGGGATGACTTACAACAAATGACCACCGCCGGTGTGAACTGGACCGATATTGAAGTTTTATCAAAGACGGGTGTTAACTGGGATGATCTGCAAGTGATGACGGTCGCCGGCGTTAACTGGTCGGATATCGGGGTTATGTCAAAAGCCGGTGTTAACTGGGATGGCATCCAGCATTTAAGTACATCCGGTGTTAATTGGGATGATTTACAAGCGTTATCCACCGCCGGTGTGAACTGGGATGATATTGAACAGTTGAGTAAAAAAGGTGTCAACTGGGATGACTTACAACAAATGACCACCGCCGGTGTGAATTGGGATGATATCGGTGCTCTGACGACAGCTGGTGTAAACTGGGATGATATTAAGGCATTAAGTGAGACGGGTGTGAATTGGGATGACTTACAACAAATGACAACAGCGGGTGTGAATTGGTCGGATATCGGCGTCTTATCAACGACCGGTGTGAACTGGGATGATATTAAGGTATTAAGTGAAACAGGCGTCAACTGGGATGGCATTCAGCACCTCAGTGTTTCCGGTGTCAACTGGTCGGATATCGGGGTGATGTCAACGGCCGGTGTTAACTGGAATGATTTACAACAAATGACCACCGCCGGTGTGAATTGGGATGATATCAAGGTATTAAGTGAAAACGGTGTTAATTGGGATGGTTTACAAGACCTTAGTACCTCGGGTGTGAATTGGGCGGATCTTGGTGTAATTTCAGCAACGGGAGTGAATTGGGATGATATTAAGGTATTAAGTGAAACAGGTGTCAACTGGAATGGTATTCAACACCTCAGTGTTTCCGGCGTTAACTGGTCGGATGTCGGAGTGATGTCGACGGCCGGAGTGAACTGGGATGATATTGAACAGTTGAGTAAGACAGGCATTAACTGGGATGATATTGAACAGTTAAGTAAGACAGGCATTAACTGGGATGATCTGCAAGCTATGACAACAGCCGGTGTGAACTGGGATGATATTGAGCAGTTAAGTAAGGCCGGTGTGAACTGGGATGATATTGAGCAATTAAGTAAGACGGGTGTGAACTGGGATGACTTACAACAAATGACCACCGCCGGTGTGAATTGGTCGGATATTGGGGTGATGTCGGTGGCCGGTGTGAACTGGGATGATATTAAGGTCATGAGTGAAGGCGGAGTGAATTGGAGCGGCATTCAGCACCTCAGTGTTTCCGGTGTTAACTGGTCGGATATCGGGGTGATGTCGACGGCCGGAGTGAATTGGGATGATATTGAACAGTTAAGTAAAACAGGTATTAACTGGGATGATATTGAACAATTAAGTAAGACGGGTATTAATTGGGATGATTTTCAGGTGATGACCACCGCTGGAGTGAATTGGACGGATATTGGCGTCTTATCAAAAGCTGGTGTTAACTGGACAGATATTCAAGTCTTGTCGGAGGCAGGCGTTAACTGGTCGGATATTGATGTGATGTCAAAAGCCGGAGTGAATTGGGATGATATTGGGGCCATGACAACGGCGGGCGTGAACTGGGATGATATTGAGCAATTAAGTAAAACAGGCATCAATTGGGACGATCTTGAACAGTTAAGCAAGACGGGTGTGAACTGGGATGATCTGCAAGCTATGACAACGGCCGGAGTGAACTGGGATGATATTGAGCAATTAAGTAAAACAGGAATCAACTGGGATGATCTTGATGTTTTAAGTAAAACAGGCATTAACTGGGATGATTTGCAGGTCATGACGCAGGCAGGGGTGAATTGGACCGGCCTTGAGGATTTAACTGTTTCAGGTATTAACTGGGATAACATTGCGCAACTGTCTGCGGCCGGTGTGAATTGGGATGACCTTGAGGCTATGACGACGACCGGTGTGAATTGGGATAACATTAATGATCTATCCCGTGCTGGCGTGAACTGGGATGATATTAAGGTCATGAGTGAAAGTGGAGTGAATTGGAGCGGCATTCAGCATCTCAGCACCTCGGGTGTTAATTGGAGTGACATTGGGGAAATGACAACGGCGGGTGTGAACTGGGATGACATCCAAGTCTTGTCAACGACGGGTGTGAATTGGGATGGTATTCAACATCTAAGTACTTCAGGTGTGAATTGGTCGGATATTGGCGTAATGACAACAGTAGGTGTGAACTGGGATGATATTGAACAGTTAAGCAAGGCCGGAGTGAACTGGGATGACATTGAACAGTTAAGCAAGACCGGTGTGAATTGGGATGACCTACAGGTGATGACAACGGCGGGTGTGAACTGGTCGGATATTGGCGTAATGACAACAGTTGGCATCAATTGGGATGATATTCAGGTATTATCGACGACGGGTGTTAATTGGGACGGTATTTTGGATCTCAGTACTTCAGGTGTTAACTGGTCGGATATCGGGGTGATGTCAGCGGCCGGAGTTAACTGGGATGATATTGAACAGTTAAGTAAAACGGGTATTAATTGGGATGATATTGAACAGCTAAGTAAGACCGGTGTGAATTGGGATGACCTACAGGTGATGACAACGGCGGGTGTGAACTGGGATGATATTCAACAGTTGACAATTGCCGGAGTGAATTGGACAGATATACAAGTGATGAGTGAAACGGGTGTTAACTGGGATGATCTGCAAGTCATGACCACAAATGGTGTGAATTGGGCGGATATTGGGGTGATGACAACCGCGGGTGTTAACTGGAATGATATTGAGCAGTTAAGTAAAACAGGAGTCAACTGGTCGGATTTACAAGTAATGAGCGAAGCCGGCGTTAATTGGTCTGATATTAATGTTATGACAACGGCGGGTGTTAACTGGGATGACATCCAAGTTTTGTCAACGACGGGTGTCAATTGGACGGATATACAAGTGATGAGTGAAACGGGTATTAATTGGGATGACATTCAGCAATTGACTACTTCGGGTGTTAATTGGAGTGATATTGGGGAAATGACAACGGCCGGTGTGAACTGGGATGACATACAAGTTTTATCGACGACGGGTGTGAACTGGGATGGTATTCAGCACCTAAGTACCTCAGGTGTTAACTGGGCGGATATTGGTGTGATGTCGGCAGCGGGTGTGAATTGGGATGACATTGA
The DNA here is from genome assembly GCA_028280285.1 of Candidatus Omnitrophota bacterium. Classification (GTDB taxonomy): domain Bacteria; phylum Omnitrophota; class Gorgyraeia; order Zapsychrales; family Zapsychraceae; genus JANQNA01. The sequence goes on from JANQMA010000012.1 coordinate 90,437, forward strand.
ACAGTTAAGTAAAACGGGTATTAATTGGGATGATATTGAACAGTTAAGCAAGACCGGTGTGAATTGGGATGACCTACAGGTGATGACAACGGCGGGTGTGAACTGGGATGATATTCAACAATTAACGACGGCTGGAGTGAATTGGACGGATATTGAGGTTCTGTCAAAGACAGGGGTGAACTGGGATGATCTGCAAGTCATGACCACAAATGGAGTGAATTGGTCGGATATTGGCGTGATGACAACCGCGGGAGTGAATTGGGATGATATTGAACAGTTAAGCAAGACCGGTATTAATTGGGATGACTTGCAAGTCATGACACAAGCCGGGGTGAATTGGACCGGCCTTGAGGATTTAACTATTTCAGGTATTAACTGGGATAACATCGCACAACTATCTGCTGCCGGTGTGAATTGGGATGACCTTGAGGCTATGACGACAACCGGTGTGAATTGGGATAACATTAATGATTTATCTCGAGCTGGTGTGAATTGGGATGATATTAAGGTCATGAGCGAAAGCGGAGTTAATTGGACGGATATACAAGTGATGAGTGAAGCGGGAGTGAATTGGGATGACATCCAAGCTATGACAACCGCGGGAGTGAATTGGGATGATATTGAACAGTTAAGTAAGACCGGTATTAACTGGGATGATCTTGATGTCTTAAGTAAGACCGGCATCAATTGGGATGACATTCAGCAATTAACGACGGCGGGGATCAATTGGTCGGATATTGGGGCAATGACAACGGCAGGTGTAAATTGGACGGATATTGAGGTTCTCTCGAAGACGGGAGTAAATTGGGATGATCTGCAAGTCATGACCACAAATGGAGTGAATTGGGCGGATATTGGCGTGATGACAACCGCGGGAGTGAATTGGGACGACATTCAAGTCTTATCAACGACGAATGTTAATTGGACGGATATACAAGTGATGAGTGAAGCGGGAGTGAAT
>JANQMA010000024.1 GCA_028280285.1 Candidatus Omnitrophota bacterium
AAAAGCCTCTCCCGAATGGGAGGGGCTTTTTTATATATCTCTGGTGGAATGAAGAACCTTATCGAAGATGAGGTTCCATCCCAGCCGACAATAAATATAGAAAAGGCTGGGATCTCGTGAGCACCGCAGGTGCGAAACGAAAATCCTGCCCCCGCAACCAATTTTTCCTTGTGCTCCACGAGGAAAAAGATAAAAACCCGTTCACTCCCCCCTGGGAATGGACGGGTTTTTTGTGTTGAGGTAGAATTAAGTCTGTTGACGACATTTCCCTAATCTGTTTTAATACTTCATGCCGCAAACACCTGCACCCATTAAATCTTATCATCAACTCTTAACTGCGATCCGCTCGACGGTAATGCAGTCGCGTAACACCATCGAGCGCACGTATGTCGCGATGTATTGGAATGTCGGACAGGCGATTGATGCGTATATCAGTATCAACGGGCGCTTAAACGAAGACGGCACAACCGTTTTTAAACAACTCAGCGAAGATATTGAGGTCGATCAGCGCACGCTGTATCAAGCGCATGATATGTACCGCGCTTATCCGCGTATTGATTACACATTGCCCTTAAGCTGGTCCCATTACCGGACACTCGCCCATATCAAATCGGCCAAAGAGCGCAAGCGCTGGCAAGAGCGCATTATCCGCGAGAAATTAAGTGTGGCGCAGTTCAAGCAGGCCTTGCAGGCTCACGCAACGACGCAAAGTCAAAAAAGGCCGCGTTCCGGGCGTCAACTCAAACCGATCAGGGGCAAGCTCTATCATTATCGTTTGATCAAGGCCGCGTCTATCAATCGACAACAAGATAAAATTGTCATTGATTGTGGTTTTAACAATCATGTCGACGTGCCGGCGTCATCGTTTGAACCGACGAATAAACGCATTGTGGCGTCCGTCAAAAACGATCGAGGATACTATACGATCAAACAAACCAAAGCAACCAAGGCCGATCTTTATACCTATATAGCTGCGGTGGAAAGGGTGGTCGATGGCGATACGCTCATTGTGTATATTGACTGCGGCTTTGGCATCTTTCGCCGGGAGCGCTTGCGCCTTAAACATGTCGACACACCCGAGATGACAACCATTGCCGGTAAACGCGCCAAAGCATTCGTAGAAAATGAACTGAAAAAATGCGCATTTGTGATCATCAATTCCTACTGGGAGGATGCCTACGGACGGTATTTGGCGGATCTATTTTTTCAGCCCGGTGAATCCGATCCGCATGTTGTGGCCGCCACCGGCATGCACCTCAACCAACTCCTATTGGATGAGGGCTGGTGATCTATTAAATAGTGCCAGGCACTATTTATACTTCAGTTAGAGCGGGCAAAGCTATGGGATTAAGGAGCAGGGAAACCTGCTCCTTTTTTTTAACTTTTCCGCCCCGTCATTTTTTGCTACACTGCCTGCGTGCCGAAAGCCTTAAGCAAAACAACGAAAACTTCTTACTAAAAATTCCTGCAAATAAATAAAATGGACCAAACGTACATATTAACACCGCTACTGAAACGAGCAGAAGAGCTTGATTTTACATTGAATGACCATTACGTGAATCTTCTTGAAGTGGGCCATGATGCATTACTGGCCCGTATTCACTTGATTCGCTCGGCTCAAAAAAGCATTTTAATCCAAACGTTTATTTGGCGTGATGATGAAGTGGGTTTAAAGATGCTTTTAGAGCTTTTTAAAGCGGCCAGACGCGGCGTTAAAGTCAAAATTCTTATTGATTACTGGGTGCTAAACAAAGAAAAAGGTCTTTTTAAATATATCAATTTTCAACACGAAAATTTTGAAATATTGATTTATAACCCTTCCGGGAAAAGTCTTAAATTATCTGAATTAGAAATATTGCAGGCCGTCACCGTTGATTTTGAAAAGATCAATCATCGCATGCACAATAAAACATTTATTATCGATGAGAAAATTGCTATTGTCGGTGGACGCAATTACGATAATATGTATTATGACCGTGGAAGTCGAATGAACTTCATTGATTTGGACCTTATGGTCATGGGTTGTGTTGTTAAAGATATACAGAAATCCTTTCATCTTTACCGGAATTGCGGCTTGTGCATCCGGCCTTTTGATTTTAAAGATATTGATCAAGACTCTATTGATGTTTGCGAAGAGCGTCTGCAGAAAGCCTTTGCACGTTTTGCAGTGAATCTCTTTTCCGACTTGGATGCACAGCTGAGTGATGAAGCCTGCCTCAATGAAAAGTTTATTAAACCTGCCCTTAAAACCGATAAAATCCGTTTTGCTTATGACAAGCCGGAACTTGAATTTCGAATACAAGAAAGGCTTAACAGCGGCGTATTAAAAGATTTGGATGATTTGGTCCTTAATGCCAATGATTCTATACTGATACAGTCACCCTATTTTGTTTTAAGTCGTGAAGCGATTAAAGCGATTAAAGAATTAGGGCGCACAAAGCCTAAACTTAAGATCACCGTTTCAACCAACAGTCTTGACGCTACAGATAATTTGTTAGCCTACGCCTTTTTAAATAAAGAAAAACATCTCTACACGAAAGATCTTAAAATCGATATTTTCGAAATGAAATCTAAACCAAACAATTTGAAAAAACTTGTTCATAATGATCTTTGGCAGAAAGGTAAGACAGAACATAAATATTTATGCATTCATGCCAAAGTGTTTATTATCGATAATCAAGTTTCATGTGTAGGAACCTATAATGCCGATGTGCGCTCTGAATATTTCAATACCGAGATTGCGTTAATCATTGATGATAAACACATCACGCAAGCCATAAAGCAAAGAATCACACAGTTAATGGAGCCCGTCAACAGCTGGACGGTTGCGCCCACCAAATATATACCCATTATCACAGAATTCAACGATCTTATGACCAAGCTATCCCACACGCTGCCGGTCATTGATCTGTGGCCGTTTCGCAATGTGAAATGCTATCAGTTAAAGGAAGGGCGAGCCCCTTTAGAAACCTTTCATCCTGATTTCCATATCCATTACCACCGGGTTGATCTACTTCCACAAGTCATGCGAAAACTAAAGGAAAAAAGAATAGTTGTCAGCCTGATTCAAATGTTCGGCCAGATCATTAAGCCGTTGGTCTGAGATTTTAACCGGTGGTTATAATAAGAGACAGCGCCTTAATTTCCCCTAACTGATAACCAATGCCCAATTGTTGTTACTGAGATTAAATAGTGCCATAAATAATGCATCGCAGTATTTAACTATTTATTATTTTCTTGACAATACATACATTTGTGTGGTATAAAAAATACCCCCCCTAAGAAGTAAAATTCCATATAAGTTGTACGCTTATTTATTGGCAGAAAGTACCCCTATAGCTTAATTGGATAAAGCCCACTCTGGCGATGTTGGAGATGTGAGTTCGAGTCTCACTAGGGGTATAGTTTTTTCTGTCTACTTCGGGAAAGGGCCAGAGCTTTCCCGGAACAATATTTTCTTGAAAAATTATTTAGAATAGATATACTTAATATAGTCAGAGTGGGAAAAGCTATAGGACAAGGAGCAGGGAAACCTGCTCCTTTTTTTGTTCCACAATCGTTTAACTGTGTTATACTATCTCAATTATTCCCCCCTCGGTTTTCCCCTTAAACACAGGAGGAAAACATGTCTCAATTAATTCCCGAAGAAGTGGAATGGGAGTCTTTAAGATTCCAATTTGGAAGCTTAAAGCGAGGGTAACACCCTAAATACTGACCGTTGACAAAATCATATTTAAGTATTATACTAGTAGAAAATTAGTAGTTATTTTATCATAAATAATTGGTATATAATGGTTTAATATATGAATACTAATGAAAACATAGAAAAAGAATTTATTAATAAACGGTATCTAAGTAAAGAGGAAGTAGGATACCGTGTACCAAATAATCTCTCGCTGGAGGATTATTGGGGAAGCATCCAGAAGGCTCGACATCAGCGTGCTGTAAAAATGCCGTTTGAAGATCAGGAAAAGCATCCATTTTGGTTTGTACTAACTTCTTCTTTGCAGCAAAGTCTTCATGAGATTGATTCTTTAGGCAGAGACTCTATATATCGGTTGGTAAGAGAAGAAATTGAATCAGAAATGATTCAAGATTCATTAATGGAAGAGGCTGTCTTTTCCAGCGCTATTGAAGGCGCATTTTCCACGGTTAAACGCCTTAAGGAAATGGTGAATAAAAAACAAAGCCCGGAGGATATTAATGACAAGATGGTGTTTAATAATTATGAAGCCATGCAGTTTATTCTTAGAGAAAAACATAGAAATTTAGATATTGATCTTATTTTAGAACTACAAAAGATTGTCACAAAAGATACTATGGGCGAGGATGATGCAGCCTACTCCGGAAAATTTCGAGACGATTGGGTATACGTTAAAGACAAAAGAGACAGAGTGATTTATACTCCCCCCCATGCTGATCAAGTTTTACCTGCTATGGAAAAACTTGTTCAATGGATTAATCAGGAAAATGACGACGAATTTATTCACCCTATTATTAAAGCCGCATTTGTACATCTTTACTTTGTCCATATTCACCCATTTTTTGATGGCAATGGAAGAACAGCGCGTGCGCTATTTTATTTTGATTTGATAAAAAATGAGTACGAATTTTTTAAATATTTCTCAATATCTGTTGCTGTTCAAAAAGCTAAAGGCAAATATTATAAAGCCATCCGTAATTCTGAAACACATGAAGGAGATTTTACATTTTTCCTTCTTTACATGGCAAAAACAATTCTTGAGTCTATTCATCTAGTTAAGTCAAGAATTGCACATCATTACCAAAAAGAATTGGTTATACAGCGCTTGAATAAGGAAGGCGTTTTATTAAATGGGCGACAAGAGAAATTTGTTAAACGTTTTTTTGTGATCGATCAACGGGTCATTACACTCAAGAAGTACCAGAGTTGGTTCAAAGTGGCTTACGAAACGGCTAGGCGCGATCTGGATGAGCTTTCGAAATGGAAGGTTTTAACGAAAGGAAAGCAAGGCAAGGCCTTCGTCTATCGCCCAAATAATGAATTTGGCATTCAGTAATATATTAGTAATTCGATTTAACGTAAATCGTTGTTATATAGCAATTTGCGGGTATATTACTAATAACCTGTCAAACCGCGTATTGAAAAATCACATAGCGCTATTTTCCAAATATAACACTTTTCCACCATCTAGGTAGAATACTGTCTGTAGACGGGGTGCGGGTGTTCTGCTTATAATAGCAGAATAATAACGGGGACATGTACAGCATTCGATTGATGAATTATGTACGTGTCCCCGGAATAAAAAAGCAAACACGACACCACAGCCCGGCTTATGATAAACTTTCCTTACACCGACACAAAATTCTCAACCCTTACCAGCTATATCATGGCCTTATGCGCCCGGCGCGTCTATGATGATGACGCGGGTGCCATTCAAACATTTTGCACCGACACACTCGGCACCAATCAATTCACATTTTTAAACCAAGGCGCCACCCAAGCCTTTGTGTGTGCGGATACGCGTTTTACCCTCATTTGTTTTCGCGGCACGACGGATATTGATGATTGGATGACCAATATCAAGGCCAAGCTCATTGACGCGCCGATCGGCCGCGCGCATAAGGGATTCACCGAAGGGCTTGATGCCGTCTATCCGCAGATCCTTGATTTTATAAATCACCATGCACCCGCCCGCACACCGCTGTGGTTGTGTGGACACAGCCTAGGTGGTGCGCTCGCAACTCTCTGTGCGCTGCGTTTGAGGCTTAAACGCACAAACATTTGCGGGCTCTATACATTTGGCTCCCCGCGTGTGGTAGACGCAAACGCCGGCGATTATCTCGCGAGCGTCCTGCCGAACCGCATCTGGCGTTTTGTGAACAATGAAGACATCGTCACCCGTGTGCCGCCGGCATCCATGGGGTATGATCACCTCGGGCGCATCCGTTATTTTGATAATACAGGCGTGATGCACAAACACATGAGCTACTGGCGCCGGTTTAAAGATCGGGTGAACAGCATCGAGATGCGCGCCCGCGAGCGCTACCGTGTGCTCCGCCACAACTATCCCGACGGCGTGGCCGACCACAGCATGGACCGCTATATCGACCGCATTGTGCAGAACATGACCACGGATGAAAAATCCCAGGCCGCCCTCGCCCCCACGCAAGCCGGGGAGTTTTTGGAGTTTGTGAATGGGTGAGGGGAATGTTCAATTAAATATACGAAGCCTCTTATTATTTAAAAAGAATAAAATTCTCTAATGAAATTATCTTGGAAAAATTTTGTAGATATAACGACAATTATTTGGTTAATTATTTTTTTTGTTGGTTTTTACACAAACGAAAATGTTCAACGCATCTGTCTTATTTTTAATACTATTATTCTTTTTGTTTTTCTTTTAGATTTAATTTTCATTTATCGAAAATTTGGCCGTAAAAGAGATTTTATTAAAAATCATTGGTTTGATGTTATGATGATTATTCCATATTTTCGTATTTTTCGCATTGTTCGTAGTTTGAAGTTTTTAAAAGTGTTGAACAAATTAAAAGTGTTTAAATTTATTAAAAAATCTCGTATTTTAAGAGGAACTTGGATTGCGCATGAGGTTTCTGATTTAGGACGAACAATTAGGCAAAGATTTGGAAAACACAATTCTAATTTAAATAGTAATAAAATCTTTAGAGAAAGGAAACGACATGGCAGTAATACCTAAGAAAATAGTCGAACGTTTTACGAAGAATATTGTAAAATATCAGCGAGTTTTAAAGACGGCAAAAGATCAGGATGTTAACGAGACTGATACAGTTGCAATAATAAATGACATATTTTCAGATGTTTTTGGATATGATAAATATACAGAAATTACGAGTGAACTTTCAATTAGAGGGACGTTTTGTGATTTAGCTGTCAAGATCGATGACAAGTTTGCTTATCTTATCGAGTGTAAAGCAATTGGACTTGATTTAAAAGATAACCACCTTAGACAGGCTGTTAATTATGGGGTAAATAAAGGAATTCAGTGGATTATTCTAACAAATGGTCATTTATGGAATTTGTATTATATTCGTTTCGAAAAACCTGTGACGCATGATTTGGTGGTTAGTATTGATTTGTTGAATATGAAACCAAAAGATAAAAAGACGATTGAGGATCTTTATTTGTTTTCTAAGGAGGGTTTAAATCGAAGTGTGCGAGAGGATTATTATGATAAAGTTAAGAGTGTGAACCGTTTCATTGTTGGTAATTTATTGTTGAGCGAGCCTGTTGTTAATATTGTACGTAAAGAGCTTAGAAAACTTGCAGAGGGAGTCAAAATTGAGCCGAATGAAATATTGGATATTATTCAAAGAGGTGTTTTAAAAAGAGATATTTTTGACGGTGAAGAGGCAAAAGAAGCCCAATCCAGGCTAAAAAAGTTTTTTAAGAAAAATACTCGGAAAAAGGTTAAAACGAAAACCAAAACTATTTCTCAAAAGTCATCCGAACCAGTGATGCAAGATGTCGAATAAATAATATCATTTTGAACTTGTCTCGATAAAATGGACACTATTTTTAGAAAAAGAAATAATTTATTTGTATGGAAGATATTGATTTAGCTAACTATATAAAATACTGCCTTGGTTATGTAAAACTAACTCAACGTAGGACCTTTGTCTCCCAACAAAGATACTCAACGAATCTACCTAGTGAATACTTTGGTTTAATAGGATTATTAAATTTAGATTTAGATGGAAAATTAAGTGAGCTCATTAATTTTGAGACATTTTATTCAAATGATCCTAAGAATTTGTCAGAGGAAATTAAAGAAAAATACGAATTCGAGAAAAATCTAGCAAAAATTATTGACGATATTTATAACAAACATAAAAATGATCAGTTTACTAAACAAATTGTTCTCAACTTTGGGTATTTTGAAATAGAAATGCCTGTTGAGATTCTAGATGAAGAAGTGGAAAAGGGGGAGGGGGAAGAAAATTTAGAGGTAGAAGTTCAGGTCGATAGATATCCATTGTTTTCTGTTCCAGTAAGAATTGAAAAAGAACTTAGTGAAGGGGTTCCACAATATTACGTCTATACCGTAGATCCAGAAATTCACATTAATGTAGGAATGTTAGAGTCTGTATTAGACAATGACTTATACTACCAATTGGTAGAAAAGTTGGGAGAATATGAGAATAATGAAAAGCTAATTCTCCCTATCACTGAAGATGCGATATTTGTAGAAATATGGCATTTAATCAAAGCTCAGTTAAAATTAAAAGATGTAGCATTCGATGAAAAGTCTTTCAAATTAGAAGAAATACACATTTCTTTAGGGGCAAGATCAAATTACTTCTTAGCAGAAGATTTACATAAATTGTCGAAGCTTAAAGAAAAAGATTTGTCTGGTACTTCTTTGACAAGTTGGACAAATAATGAAGGGTTAAGTGCAGAATCTAATATTCCAGGAGAAAAAGAATTATACTTTCCATTCTTATACGATAAGTTTCAACTAAGGGTTCTTAAGGTCATCAATAATAAAGCATCTGTAATACAAGGGCCGCCTGGTACTGGAAAATCAGAAACAATATCAAATTTGCTTTGTCATTTAGCTGCTAATGGCAAGAAAGTTTTATTTGTAAGCCAAAAGGCACAGGCTTTAAAGGTAGTAAAAGATAAACTCAAGAAGTTAGATATACCATATTTGTTTGGTTACCTACCCAACCCCGCTTCAGCGCAATTAAATGAAATTGATGAAGAGGATGGAATAGCTATTCAGCTAACTGCATTGGGTTCTTTAATCGAAAAAATGAGTTATGAAAATCAAAAAAATAATAGCTCTAATAAGTCATTAGATAGTGTTGTTAAGAAGAAGCAAGGAGTTCAAAGCGGTTTTATTGATGGGATTGAGTGCGAAAGAAAAGTTTTTAATTTGATGGGGGAGTTGAATGCTCTTAAAGAATATGATTTGGAATTGGTAAATTTAGCTGATTTTAGTCTTAACTTTTCAAAAGACGAGAGAGATTTTATTAGAGGATTAATTTTTGATATTAATAGAGTTGAGGATCAAATTTCTCAATATAATTCATCAACCAATGAGAATAGCTATAGAGATTTATTTAGTACTGTGGATTTTAGCGCTCAAAAATATTTTGATGTTTTGGAGAAATTTAAAGAGGACTATTCTAAATCTGGGTATGATCGAAATAATAAAATTATACGAAAATGTAATAACTTTATAAGAAATTTTCGTCTGGGTAAGCAAAGGTCAAAATTACCAAGGGAAATAGTGAATTATATTGATAGCTTGGTTAATGATGATATCTCAAAAAGCGTTGGGCTTAAGAAATTAAGCGACCTTTCTGAGTATATTCTTTTTTGTGAAAATAATTTTTTAAATGAGGATTTGAATAAAAAATTAATAAATGCATGCTCCAAAAACGGTATTAATTTAGAATTGCTTGATAAAATGGATGCTTTTGTTGAAAGCACAAAGGCTAGAGATGTTGATCAGGTTAAAGAAAGGATATTAAAGGTTAGTGCTTTAAGAAATGAAATTGATGATTTAAAAAAAGACAATGATTTAGATTTAAATAGATACTCTAGTGATATGCAAAATATACATAATGACCGAAGTAAGAGAATTGCACTTTATTTGAAGAATATTATTAATAAAGATCTTATGAATAGTTGGAAAGGCAGTGTCTCCGTCAAGCAAATAATTACAAAATTAGCTAAAGCATTTGGCAAGTCTAAGAAAGCGTTTAAAACGTTTGATAAATTGAGAAATGATCCAAATAACTTCAAAACGATCCTTAACTTAATACCAATTTGGACTATGGAATTAGACGATGCAAGTCGAATTGTTCCTTTGGAGGCAAATTTATTTGACTATGTAGTATTAGATGAGGCTTCACAATGTAATATTGCGTATACTTTGCCAGTAATGTTTAGAGCTGGTAAGGCCGTATTTGTAGGAGATAGTGAACAGATGCGTGATAGTACTATAATGTTTAAATCTAATAGATCTTTTGACGAGCTAGCAAAAAGATACAAAATTCCTGAAGAGTTACAAATAAAGTCAACGGGCTCAGCAGTTCAGTCTATCTTAGATATTGCAACATCAAGAGGGTTTTGGTCAACGCCTCTGAGATTTCATTATAGATCGCCAAGCGAGTTGATAGGTTTTAGTAATAAATCATTTTATAAACCTAAAGGAAAAGAATTAATTCCTTTGAACAATAGTTATTTGGCATATAAAGATACTAATAGAGTGATGCTTACTCATAGGATCAAACCTGATTGGAATAAAGAAATTTCCGAAAAAGTAAATGTTGCAGAAGCTAAAGCTATTCTTGAGTTCTTTAAGGAAATAAAAAAAGATGACTATCTTAAAGATAAGTCTGTAGGAATATTATCATTTTTTAATTCTCAAGCTACGTATATTCGAGAGTTGTTTGAGAAAGAGGGGTTTAAAGAAGATGAGAATAATTATAAAGTAAGTATTATTGAAGGTATTCAAGGAGACGAAAAGGATATAATTATTTATTCATTTGTAATTAAATCGCCAGATCAAAAGAATAAATACTACCCTCTAACAGGGGAAGGGGGGGATATACGAGGTGATATAAATCGTGGACGAGTAAACGTTGCGTTTTCAAGAGCGCGATTGCAGGTTCACTGTTTTACGAGTTTAGATGTAAATGATATGCCAGATAAAATTTGGTTAAAGAAATATCTCGAATATGTTGAGAAACAAGGTAAGGTCGACTTTTATTCAACAGAATTAAAACCATTTGATTCCAATTTTGAGAAAGAATTTTATGGTTTTACTAGAGAAAAGCTAGATCAGAATTATTTAATTCAGAATCAAGTAAAAAGTTGTGGTTTCAAGATAGACTTTGTAATTACAAATTCTAGTACAGGGAAAAGAATTGCAGTTGAATGTGACGGACCTACTCATTTCAAGAATGAATTGGATGAAGAGCTTGATATTTATGTAGATAGTGATGAAGAAAGACAAAGAGTTTTGGAAGCAGCGGGATGGAGATTTTATAGGTTGAAGTATTCAGACTGGATTAATCCTGATTTTAAAAAAAACAAATATATTGAGGAAATGAAAGCATTGCTTTAGAGTTTTTTGCAATTACTTATGAGATGATTCTTAGATGAATCTGGGTTCTGACATCATTTTTTATGGATTCCTATTTTTTAAAAGAAAGTATTTTGCTTATTATTGCAGGATGTATTGGGTATTTTTCTGCGATAAGAGTACAAGATAGAGAAAGAAATTGCAATTTTAGGAATATGATTAAGATTCTGTATGGTGAGATGGAGAGTGCATATAGAATTTTGTTTATTGGTGATAATCAAATTTATTCTGGAGATTTAAGAAATATTTTGATGAATTATAGAAAATTTAACTTAAGAAATTATGAGGCTATTCTTCCAGAAATCATTGGGCATAAATATTTTGAAAGAAATTGCGGATTTTTTAAAAAAATAGATTATATCTATTTATTATTAGATGAGATAAATGATCGGATAAATGCAATGATTCCTTATAAGGATGACTTAAATAATTATTGCGTAGATCATAAAAAGTTAATAGATTTAATGGATGAGGTTCGTCATTATTATTCTAAAGATATAACACATAGCTCTAATGCTAAATTTGAGGAAACAGAATTATACAAAGGTTTTAAATCACTTTTTTAATTAGTAACAATTAATAAATATCTAGATACGAATTCTATTTTTTGATTTGAATTAATAATTAAGAAGTTTGGAAGGGGTTGTCTTCAGGGCTTTTGCTATTTTGAATAAAACTTGAAGTGATGGAAGGTCAGCTTGAGAGGTCATTTCCAGTCTTTGCCAATATTTATATGTAATTCCTGCCTTTTCCGCAGCTTGTTCCTGCGTCAATCCTAACTTGCCACGGTAATCCTTAACATTTTTGACAAGAATACGTTTAATTTTCTTTTGTGCATTTGTCATAAGTTTATTATGTAATAAAATACCTTAGCGGTACACTCAGGATAAGGTATGTAATATTTCTTTACATATCTTATAGGTATGCATATAATATTGAGCATGAAGGCCGAAAGAGAGGCTATCGCCGATATTAAGAATGCGCTGCAGCATCCCCAAACGATTTTGGAAATCATGAAAGATAAGAGGGGTAATCAAAATAAGATTCCGATCGAGGATGTGGATAATGGATTAAAGGCGATTCGCCGGGCGGTCAGGTTACTTAATAAATTAGCGAAGTGGTAATGGCAGGAAAGACAAGATACGTGTGGCATAAAATTAGTGCTCTATTTTCATGTAAGAAAGGGGGCGCTCATCAACCCCCAAAAGTCATTCTGGTAATCGAAGACAATGACGTCGATATGCGGATTATTGAAAAGAGTCTTAAGGGGCTTAATTGCCGGATTCTCAAAGCCACGGGCGCGGCCGCCGGGCTTGCCCTGGCGCGCCGTAAAGCCCCTGATCTGATTATCCTCGATTGCCTCTTGCCTGAGATGCGCGGAGAGGAGGTCTGCCGCCGGCTTAAGACAGATGCCAAGACCAAGTCTATTCCGGTTGTCATTCTGACCGTGCTTGAGAACAATATCCTCGATTGCTATGAGGCCGGCGCCACCAAATACTTAAGCAAACCCATCACCCCCAAAATCCTCCGCCTCGAGGTCCAGGACGCCCTCGCCAACCCCACCCCGGTGATGGATGACGGGATTGATAAATAGTACCCGGCACTATTGATTTCTGCGTGCATTAGTATCACAAACTGTGACACCTTAAAATGAATGGGTTGGAAAAGTTTAAACCGGTCGCAAATTGCGACCGGTCCAAAACTTGACACTTCGCTTTCATCCCGCTAGAATAATCGCATCCCTCCAGAAGTTACCTATCACTAAAAACTTTCGATTTCTCCTATAAATACGAAGGAGAAGTGTATGTCAACCAAAGTAAATCGATCACATAATAAAAAATTACTCCAAAGCAAGATCTACACCATACGTGGCCTACAGGTCATGTTGGATAGCGATTTAGCCGAGTTCTATAATGTAGCTGTAAAAAGATTGAATGAACAAGTTAAGAGGAATGTTGACCGGTTTCCGAAAGAGTTTAGATTTCAGATCACCAATAATGAATATAATGCTCTAAGGTCGCAATCTGCGACCTTAAAAGAGGGTAAAAACTTGAGGTCGCAAATTGCGACCTCAAGTTCTAAACATGGAGGAAGGAGATACCAGCCATACGTATTTACAGAGCAAGGTGTGGCTATGCTTTCTACCGTGCTTAATAGCGAACAAGCCATAAAAATGAGTGTTCAAATTATCAAAGCATTCGTAAGTATGCGTAAGTTGATAGCCAATAATGCACTTGTTTTTCAAAGATTGGAGAAAGTTGAACAAAAGCAATTAGCCACAGATGTTAAGCTAGATCAAGTTTTTGCGGCTATCGAGGCTAAGGACATAAAACCCCAACAAGGTATATTCTTTGATGGGCAGGTTTTTGATGCGTATGTATTTGTGTCGAAACTCATTAAAAGCGCTAAAAGATCAATCATATTGGTTGATAATTATATTGATGAATCGGTGCTGATGCTGCTTTCTAAAAGAAAAAGCAAGTGTGCTGCCACTATTTATACTAAAACTATTTCTAAAAAACTACAGTTGGACTTAAAGAAACATAATGAACAATACTCCCCCATAGAAATTAAATCATTCAAAAATGCCCATGACCGATTTTTGATTTTGGATGAAAAGGAAATCTATCATATCGGCGCATCGTTAAAAGATCTGGGTAAAAAATGGTTTGCTTTCTCCAAGTTCGATAAACGAATCTTGGACGTTTTAAAAAGATTGCGGTGAAGTTAGGGATAATAGGAGGAAATCATGAAAGATTATTTTTTCAATACACAAATTGTTATTTTAGTGTCCCGGCAGGAATCCGGGATTTTAAAAAATCTGGTGATTTATGAGCCTTGGATTCTGGATAAACTAGAAGGCATAGATTGGTTTGAGGATTGTGCATGGCTAGAATTTGATTGGGAGGAAATAGAAGATTTAGAATCCGCACTCCAGGCACACATAACAGATTCAGGATTATCTTTAGGATTGAAACAATTGTTGGAGAAAATCCAACATATTATATGTGAGTATAATAATTTCACACTAGGATACTAAAAGAAATACTACCCGGCACTAGTTATTTTCTCTTGATTAACACTCATATGTGTGGTATAAATGGTGAACCTGCTTCGCTGCAATACTGCGTTTGTTTTCACTCAATGTTTTCACGTTGAGCTCAAACAATGCTCGTGTTGGCTACGCATAAAAGATGCAGGCATCTTTTAAAGTTCGCTGTAACAATTTATGTCGCTTGGCTCCATAAATTGTACGCTCACTTAGCCCCCCTAAGAGTTCTTTTACTACAATAATTCTAGTCTTGATTTCCTCATAATTTTATACCTTGGCGGCATGTCATATTACATTGAAAACTATGCCACCTAGTGGTATAGTTTAAGGGAGAGGTGTATGAGGTGCTTAAAGCATAAGTGGTTTGAAAAAGATTTAAAGCGTTATCACTTGGATGATCAATATGTGTGTAATATTTTAGATGATATTTCTGCAGGAAGGGCTGTTGCGCTTGGAGGAAAAATTTATAAAATCCGTGCGTCACGTAAAGGACACGGCAAAAGCGCGGGTTTTCGCAATATTTTCTTTTGGAAGCGCGATGAATTAATTATACTCTATACTATTTTTAGTAAAAATGAACGCGATAATTTAACAGTAAGCGAATTGGAATCTTTAAAAGATTTATCTCGAACATACGATAAATTGACAAAAAAAGAAATGGATTTGGTAATTCAAAATAACATTCTAGTGGAGGTTCATGATGATAAAAAAAGGTAGCACGCATTCTAAAATTATGGATATGGTTGAGGAAAGTCTTCTTGATTTATCTAAGATTAAAGATGTATCAGTGAGCCTCAAAAAGTTTTATAAGCTCAAATACCCTGAACCAAAACAGTTTAAAAAAGCAGATATTATCCGTCTTAGAAAAAAGTTAAATGTCAGTCAGGCAGTGCTCGCGCGCGTGCTTAACGCCAGTGAAAGCACGGTGCGCAAGTGGGAAGCCGGGGATAAAGAACCGGGCGGCGCTAATTGCCGGTTGCTACAAATTTTAGAAAACAAAGGGCTTCAAGTTTTAAGTAATTAGCGTCAGGCACTATTTATGTAGGAGAATATTATGAAAAACAAACATATCGGCAGTAGTTTTGAAGATTGGTTGAAGGAAGAAGGGATTTTTGAAGAGGTAGAAGCGGCGGCCACCAAACATGTGATTGCTTGGCAAATTCGTCAAATTATGAAAAAGAAAAAATTAACCAAAACCGAAATGACTAAGCGGATGAAGATTAAAAATCGTAATCAACTTGATCGTTTGCTTGATCCTAAAAATGAATCCGTCACACTATTAACATTGGCAAAGGCGGCAACCGCTTTAGGGAAGAAGTTGCAGATCAAGTTGATTTAAATTGAAACTTATGCCATACCCAAGGAATTTGACAAGCCTTGGCTTGTATTGTATGATTTAGGCATATATTAGGCAACGATGTCTTAATCTTAATAGGTAATGATGCCCACCAAACTCGAGGAGTTTGTGGGCTTTTTTTTTGGACAAATGCAGACCATTTTAAAAAATTATAAAACCGAAAGCTTTTTTGACGAGATGTTTACCCCCGATGGGGACGTGCGCCCGGGCTATCATATCTTCCTCAGCAAGCTGGAGAACATCGGAATCAAAGAGCTACGCCAAAAACATCAAGCAGCCGATAAGGCCTACATCTCCATGGGCATCACCTTTAACGTGTATCATGAAGAGGGCACAGGCACCGAACGCACACTCCCCTTTGACATCATTCCCCGCATCATCCCGTTTGAAGAGTGGCAAATCATCGATCGCGGTTTGATCCAACGCGTGACAGCCATCAATTGTTTTATTCAGGATATTTATAATAAAAAACTGATCCTCAAAGACAAAGTCATCCCACCGGAAATCATCCAAACATCACCGGGTTACCTGGAGGCTTGCGAAGGCATTCATCCCCCTAAAGGCCGGTGGGCGCATATCAGCGGCATCGATATTATCAAACATTCCGACGGACTTTATTATGTATTGGAAGATAATTGCCGCGTGCCGTCGGGGGTATCATACGTGCTGGAAAACCGCGAAATTATGAAACGCGCCTTTCCTTTGGTCTTTGAGCAGATGCATGTCCGGCCGATCTATGATTATCCGATTAAGCTCTTGGAAATGCTCGATTATCTATCGGAAATGCAGGACCCGAACATTGTTGTGTTGACCCCGGGGATTTACAATTCGGCTTATTTTGAACATTCCTTTCTCGCCCAGCAAATGGGGGCGGAGCTGGTCGAAGGCCGCGATTTGGTCGTCGAGAATGATTACTGTTATATGCGCACAACCAAAGGATTAGAGCGGGTCGATGTGATTTACCGGCGGATAGACGATGAATTTTTAGATCCTAAGGTTTTTCGCAAGGATTCGGTTTTGGGTGTGCCGGGTTTGTTTAATGCGTTTCGTAAAGGCCATGTGGCGATTGCCAATGCGCCGGGCACCGGTGTGGCCGACGATAAAGTGATTTATGCCTATATGCCGGACATTATTAAGTATTATCTCCAAGAAGATCCGATTTTGCCCAACGTCCCGACCTATTTGTGCTGGCGCGACAAAGATTTTAATTATGTCATCAACAATATTCATAAAATGGTTGTCAAAACAGCTAACCAATCAGGCGGCTACGGCATGCTGATGGGACCCTCATCCACCGAAGAAGAAAGAAAAACATTTATCAAACAAATCAAAGCCAATAAGCGCAATTATATCGCGCAACCGGTTATGTATTTATCGCGGGTGCCCACCTTAGTGGGTGATCACTTGGAAGGTCGCCACGTTGATTTAAGGCCGTTTGTGTTATACGGCAATTCTCCGACGGTGATGCCGGGTGGCTTAAGCCGGGTCGCGTTAAAAAAAGGATCACTCGTCGTTAATTCCTCGCAAGGCGGCGGATCGAAAGATACATGGGTCTTGTCCCAACCCGAAAGTGAGTTGCATTATGCTTAGCCGCGTTGCCGAATCTATTTATTGGATGAGCCGCTACATAGAACGGGCCGAAAATTATGCACGGTTTATCGATGTCAATCTGTCGCTTATTATGGACTTGCCTAAAAACATGTCCGAGCAATGGCAGCCGCTCGTGCGCGTTACAGGGGACGATGTGCTGTATGAAACCATTTACGGCAATTTTTCCCGTGATAATGTGATTGAATTTTTAACATTCAATAAAAATAATCCCAACTCCATTCTCAGTTGTTTAATCCAGGCCCGTGAAAGCGCGCGGACCATCCGCGAGATCATTTCAAGCGAGATGTGGCAGCAAATCAATGAACTGTATTTGGCGGTGAAAGACGCCACGCTCACCGAAAACAGCGACCTGTCGGTTTTTTACGCGCAAATCAAAAGCGGAACGCATTTATTTAACGGCATTATGGACTCGACGCTCATTCACAATGAAGCGTATCATTTTGCCAATTTGGGCCGCTTGCTGGAAAGGGCCGATAAAACAGACAGGATTTTGGACATGAAGTATTTTTATTTGCTGCCGCGCATCGAGGATGTCGGAACGACACTCGATTATCTGCAATGGTCGGCGCTGCTTAAGTCAACTTCGTCCTACGAGGTGTACCGGAAAAAATACGGCAAGATGGATTATCGTCATATCATTGAGTTTCTTATTTTTGACCGCGAGTTTCCGCGCGCCATTTACTTTTGCCTGCTTGAGTCGGATAAATCACTCCACGCGATCACCAATACGCAACTGGCCACATTTAACAATTATGCCGAAAAGGAAATGGGCAAGATTATCTCACAACTCAGTTTTAATGATGTGCAGGACGTGATCAATTATGGGCTTCATGAATACTTGGACGATTTTCAAGTGAAGCTTAATATTTTAAACGAAGAAATATTTAATACGTTTTTTTCTCAATCGAATCTTTTAAATGGAGTCCGTTTATGACCTATTGTTTGGGCATTAAAGTGAAGGAGGGCATTGTTGGATTGGCCGATACGCGCATTTCCTCGGGCAATCAAACGCTGACCGCCAAAAAAGTGATTATTGAACAGCAGACGTCCCAGCATAGTGTGTTTCTGATGACCTCGGGCCTGCGCGCGTTGCGTGACAAGGCCATGACCTATTTTAATGAAATTATCGAGGAGAGCGGGTTTGAATATAAAAAAATGTATAAGCTCGTCAATGCCTTTGGCGCGCAAATCCGCCGGGTCAGCCAAGAAGACCGCAAAGCCTTGCAGGAATCCAATTATGATTTTAATATTCACGCGCTGATCGCCGGACAATTGCAGGACGACAGCGAGCATAAACTGTTTATGATTTTTCCGGAAGGAAACTGGGTCGAGGTAGGTAAGGCTAATCCTTATTTTATTATCGGCAACACAAGCCACGGCAAGCCTATTTTAGACAGGGTTCTGCGTTATGAATCGGATTTGAATTTTGCCCTCAAGGTGAGTTTTCTTTCGTTTAATGCAACACAGGTCAGCTCCAATGATGTGGACTATCCGATTGATATTATTTTGTATCGGAAGGATAGTTTTTCCATGGTCGAGCAGAGATTAACCCAAGAGCAGATGATGAAATACTCCGGCTGGTGGCAATCGAAAATTGCCAAAGCCATCGACGAGTTCCCGGAAGATTGGGCCAAAGAACTGATTCAAACCTATCAACAAGTGCAGCAACAGTGACG
Source organism: Candidatus Omnitrophota bacterium (assembly GCA_028280285.1). Classification (GTDB taxonomy): domain Bacteria; phylum Omnitrophota; class Gorgyraeia; order Zapsychrales; family Zapsychraceae; genus JANQNA01. Next base: position 18,814 of record JANQMA010000024.1, read on the forward strand.
ATGCAAGTTAAAATCAAACACAACACGCATTATAATTACATGGACACGATTTTTTTAGAGCCGCATACACTGCGGTTATTTTTGCGTCCCGATAATCATATCAAAGTCATCCGGCATAAGGTGACGGTCGCGCCACGTCCTGAGGGCCGCGCTAACATTGAGCTCCCCGAGGGGGCGCATGCGCTCTTTGTGTGGTTTCAAGGCATGACCAAAGAGTTGGATATTATCATGGACGCCGTGGTCGAAACGACGCCGTTTAATCCGTTTGATTTTTTAATTTATCCGGCGAGTTGTTTGCGTCTGCCGCTGGTCTATCCCAATGACTGGAAAAATATTGTCGAGCCGTACAGGGCAGAACAACAACCCGGTTATGAAATCAAAAAATTCGCGACCGATATTGCCCAGCAAAGCAATTTTGAGACGACGACTTTTTTGGTCAATTTGTGCACCGCGATTTATGAAACATTTACCTATGAAAAGCGCGAGCACGGCAAGCCGCATAACCCCGAGGAGACATTAAAATTAAAACGAGGGTCCTGCCGGGATTTTGCGGTGCTGGCTATGGCGGCCTGCCGGGCCATGGGCATTGCGTCGCGCTATGTGAGCGGATATTATATCAGTGAGTCGAGTGATGAGCCCAGTGATCTGCATGCCTGGCTTGAGGTGTATTTGCCGGGGGCCGGCTGGCGGGGCTTTGACCCGTCGCATGGGATTGCCTGCGGCCATCTGCATTTGGCCTTGTGTGCGTCGCGCGATCCGCTGATGACCCTGCCCGTTACCGGGGCCTACCGCGGATTTGCCTCCAGCTTTATGACCACAAAACTCTCCATTGATCTCACCCAGCCTGAAATTGTATCGAAAAATTAGTGTCAGAACTGCTGAACATTATATTTTACAAGTAGTTATGAGATAATTCTTACATAAATCTGTTCTGACACCATTTATTACAAGGCTGTTTTGATTATTACTATATTATGTGCTAGTGTATATGTTCCCCGGTTGAAAACACTAAAAGAAATGCAGATATAACATGACAACAGAAACTAATTCGCTCGCTGCGCGAATCAAACAATCAACACAACCATTGCATGATAAGATCGAACAAAATATGTTTGTCAAAGATTTGTTCTCTTCTGAACCCACTAAGGAAAGCTACAAAAATTGGCTCTTGAAGTTTTACGGGTTTTACATACCTGTAGAAGCACAATTTAACCATTTTGCCGAACTCGCTGCTGAGCCTGTCAATTTTCCGGAGCGGGTAAAACTGCCTTTATTGGAGAACGACTTAAATTATTTGGGCGTTGATCAAGATGCGCTTACCCAAGCGCCGCGGTGTGAGGCATATCCTGAATTAAATAATATTTATGAGGCTCTGGGCTGTTTATATGTACTTGAAGGATCAACCATGGGTGGACAAATCATGTCCCGGAAGGTCAAAACCGTTTTTGATTTTGAAGAAGACAAAGGCAATCTTTTCTTTAAAGCGTATGGGAAAGATTCCAAACGGATGTGGGAGATTTTTAAAAATTTTCTCAATGAGTATCCGATGAATGATGTACAACAGCAACAAACCCTTGACAGCGCCACGCACACGTTCAAAAGCTTAATGGAGTGGTTTAAGTTAAGCAGCAAAAATTAGTCTCAGAACCGTTGAACATTTCTATTCCGGAATTACTATGCGAAAGATCACTCTTTTAAGTATTATTCTCTTAATCGGTTTTGTTATCAGTTGTTCCTTAGATAAAAAACCTTTGCGTGTTACTTTTCTTAATGTCGGCTATGGTGACAGCACGCTGATTGAATTTCCGGGTGGCACCGTGGCCCTCATCGATGCCGGTATACCTGAGGCCGCCCCGATGATCCGGCAATACTTGCGTGATCGCGGGATTGAAAAGATCGATTGGGCGATTGCCACACATCCGCACACCAATCACTTCGGTGGATTTTTAGGATTTAACGATGCGGTACCGATTGAAAAGGTGGCGATTAATCCCGATAAACGCGCTGATGAAGGCTACGTAGAGTGGCTCGATTCTTTAAAAGAAAAAGGCATTCCCGTCCGTGAACTAAAAACCGGAGACACGATTGATGTGGAGGATGATGATATCACAATCGATGTGCTGCATCCCGATCATTTAAAGTATAGTGTCAACGGGGCATCACTTGTTGTGCAGCTTAAATATCGCTGGTTTGATATGGTGCTCTTTTCCGATGTGCTCTTAAAAGAACAGGACATGTTGATTGAAAAATATCCAGAGATCAAAAACGCCGATGTCATCACCATTCCTCATCACGGGCGCGATATCAGCGATCTTTTTATTAAAACATTCCGCAATAAAAAATTTGTTGCTTCAACCGGTTTTTATGAGCCCTTGCCGCTGGATGAGGAAAGATTGTCACAACTCGATGGGGAAGTCTACCGGACCGACCACGGTCATATTGTTGTTGAAACTAACGGATGGATGACAGACATAGGTTATGAACAACAATAAGCGCTTACTTTATTGGGGTTTGACTCTTGGCTGGACGCTTGCCATTTATTCAACATTGTCCATCATGCGGACCATTAGCAGTTATCTCGAAGAGCGTCTGCCGTTTGAGACGGTCTTAACGATCATTGTTTGTTTAATACTCGGCGCCACGGTGATATTTTTTTTACAACACGCCGGCAGGCTTTCGGTTTTCCGTTATGTGCTTCTTTTTGCGGTTACCGTCGGATATGTGTACGGGATATTTACGGTTAAATACCCGATTGAGAAAATCCACTTTGTGCAATACGGTGTGCTTGCCTATTTTGCCTTCCGCGCATTTGCCTGTGATCTTAAAGGCGTGCTTCCCTATATAGGCGCTTTTATTCTCACTGCTTTGATCGGTTATGGCGATGAACTTATTCAAGGGGTATTGCCGGACCGGTATTATGATGACAATGATGTGATTCTAAATGCGGTGAGCGCTGCCATGGCACTTGGTTTGGTATATATATTTAAACAAAATGATGCCGAAAATGCGTTATAATAATAGTAGGCAAAAAAATATTATCTTATCAATGAAAGAAGTAAATCATGAAAACAGCTGTCTTTAATACAAAACCTTATGATAGGAAATTTCTTGAAGAGGCCAACAAAAGTTTCGGACATGAACTGGTATTCTTCGAGCCGCATTTAACGCCTGAGACATGCAAGCTTGCGTTCGGGTTTGAGGCAATATGTGTGTTTGTCAACGATCGTCTGGATAAAAATATTTTAACTTTACTTGCCGAGCATGGCACGCGATTGATTGCCCTGCGTTGCGCAGGATTTAATAATATCGATATTAAAGCGGCCGGTGAGTTGGGTCTTACTATTGCCCGGGTGCCGGCCTATTCACCGCATGGGGTGGCCGAACATGCCGTGGCGCTTATCCTTGCGCTTAACCGCAAGATTTACCGGGCCCATCATCGTGTGCGCGAAGGAAATTTTTCGATCGACGGGCTGTTAGGTTTTGAACTCTACGGCAAAAATGTCGGTGTTATCGGAACCGGTAAGATTGGTACTAATTTGGCGCGCATTATGCAGGGATTCGGATGCAATATTCTGGCCTATGATCCTGTCGAAAATCCCGATTGTCAAAAGATAGGAGTTAAATATTCTTCCTTAGATGAGCTGTTCGCGCAATCCGATATTATCTCGTTGCATTTGCCGCTTGTAAAAGATACTTATCACATTATTGATGCATCGGCATTAGCCAAAATGAAACCGGGTGTGATGTTGATCAACACCAGCCGCGGCGGGTTGATTAATACTGCGGCTGTTGTTGAGGGACTCAAATCGGGCAAGGTCGGTTATTTAGGGCTGGACGTCTATGAAGAAGAGGAGGAAATCTTCTTTGAGGATCTTTCCGGAGATATTTTGCAAGATGATACCTTTGCGCGGCTATTAACATTTCCTAATGTTGTGATCACCGGGCACCAGGCGTTTTTCACGCACACGGCACTTAAGAATATCGCTGAGACAACACTGCAAAACATCGCTGACTTTGAGCAGGGTGAGCTGTCTTTAGTTAATACAGTCACAGTCAATAAATAGTGTCCATAAATAAATTGGTGTCAGAACTCGCTAAGTATTTGTACCATCATATGTTATGTGTTAATTATTAATTTTTATGCAACTTTAAACCTAACAACACGTTAGCGAGTTCTGACACCAATTTATTCCAATTTATTATTTGTCGAAGCTAAACTGTTTGAGAACTGTTTCAACGATGGGATTCACTTGTTTTCTTTGCTTGGTGATGATGTAGACCTTTTCATAAATCGTATGTTTGAAATTTTTGCCGAGGATTTCGAGCTTTTGTTTGGCCGGCGCCTCCTTAACCGTTAAAGCATTAATCGCGGCAATACCGTATCCGCGCAGCGCAAGTCGTCTTACCGTTTCGATATCTTGTATTTCCCCGAGAATCTTTGGTTCAATATGATGCTCATACAGAAATTCTTTGAGCGTATAAGCAATTTGCCGTGGGGCGGCCGGTAGGATCAATGGATGATTATCTAAGTCTTTAGGAAATCTTTTGATTTTCCGGGCCAATTTAGGATGCGCACAAAATACAATAGGAATCTTCCCGACAAATTTATGCTGGATGTCGCCTCCCAGTGAGGCCTCAAACGGAGTATCTGTTAGAACGATATCAAGAAGATGGTCCTCCAGATCTTGAATGAGTTTTTCCATTTTGTCTTTTTGTAGATGAATATATGTTTGCAGATTGTTTTTGAGAATAAAGTCCAGAAATAAGTCTATCATGGTTTTAGGAACATAATTGCTTACCCCGATACGTATGTGAGGCCTTCCTTTATAAGATAGGTCCACCATGCGGTCCTTAAGCTCTTGGCCGATATCAAAGATCATTTTGGCGTAAGAGAGGACCTTGTGGCCTTCTTCGGTTAGGATCAGTTTCCTGTTTTCGCGTGTAAAGAGCTTTACATCCAAAAAATCTTCAAACTGCTTGAGCTGCGCGCTTAAAGTCGGCTGGGCCAGCCTGAGCTCTTCGGTGGCCCGGGCAATTGAGCCTTCCTGGGCAATCACGTAGAAATAATAGAGATGATGGTAGTTAAAAGGAATCATAGATTAAATAAATGTATTATATAATTTTTATCTATTTTACAAATGACTAAGATAAGTCTATACTCTCACTGGTTGTAAGTCAAGGGATGAAAAACAAACGGGGGTATAACATGCTTAAAGCCATGAAAGAACAGTTGAAATTCTTATCAGAAGACGACGCTCAAAACTTCCATGTTCATTTAAGAGGAAGGGTTGGGAAAAAGGCAACAGCGATACTCGAGGAAAAGCTTAAAGAAATCATTGTTCTGATGCCGGACTTGGTCAGCCGTATTTATACGCACTGGAATAAAAGTGAAAATCAATCGGAGGTTAAAAAAATGGGTGGTTATCTTTTAACCTACCTTTATACACCCGAGGATTTTTTATCGACCAAAGAGTGGGGGTTGTTCGGTTATCTGGATGATGCGTATTTTGTGGCCAAGATGTATACACAAGTGATCGATGAGGTCAAAGAGGCAAACGGCAAAATCGCCGGGATTGATATTAAATATTATGACCAGGCCAAATATCTCAAAAAATATGTTCGCGGTGTTATCCCGAAAGAAACCAAAAAGATCGATGCTATGATCTTTGAGCTTAAAACAGGAAATAAGAAAATATACGAAGAACTTTTTAGATAGAAAGAGAAGGGACAAATCATGTCAAATCAAACAATTACATCATGGGAAAATCTGGGTTTATCGGAAGAATTAAACAGCATTTTATCTTTGGCCAAAAAAGTGCATATGCCAAAAAATAAAGCCGAGCTTGTTGAGCTTGCTATGGGCCAAACGGGAGAGAGCACATTTGAAGTCGCGTATAATATCCCGCAGCAAGGAAAATTCGTCGAGGCGCATGTTCACCGCTGCCTTAACGGCGTGGCGGTTAATTATACGGAAAGTTATATGCGACGACGTGATCCGGATTGTATGGTGATTGCCGACGGTAATCCGACAAATAAACCGCATTATGATAAGCGTTTTAAAAAACCTTTTGCTGAATTAAGAGAGGAAATATTCGATTGGCTTAAAACACAGGAATTGGTTGCGCTTCCCTTTTATGCGGGCAGCAAAGATTTAGGTTATGCGGCGTTATTGATCGGTCCTGCCAATGCTGCGTTTTTTGCCGCGGCCCTGGCGGAGCTGCAGGGAATGGTGCCGGTTGATCAAATAGAACCCGGGTTTTCTCCTAAGGCCGTTATTTGTCTTGCGCCGACCTTTCGCCATACGCATTGTGACGGCCGGCAAGTTGTGATTCACAATCGTAGCGAACAATGCCATGAAATCTTTTCTCTCAACCTTTATCCGGGACCGAGTGCCAAAAAAGGTATTTATGGTGTGTTGCTTAATCTTGGTGAGAAGCAAGAGTGGGTGACCGCACACGGTTCGTCGGTGCGCGTCACAACGCCGTATGATAATGAATTTGTTATTATGCATGAAGGCGCCAGCGGCGGGGGTAAAAGCGAGATGTTGCAATACCCGCACCGTGAACCCGACGGGCGTTTATTGATCGGTGAGAATGTTCAAACACACAAGCGCCGTTATGTTCCGCTGTTTCAAGGGTGCACGCTTAATCCGATTACAGATGACATGGCTTTATGTCATCACGGTATTCAAAATGAAAGCGGACGGCTCGTCATTCAAGACGCGGAAGAAGGATGGTTTGTTCGCGTTAACCATATTGATCATTACGGTATCGACCGGTATCTGGAAGAATTGTGCACCAATCCTCCGGAGCCGCTCGTCTTTTTAAATCTTTATTCGGTAGCCAATGCCACCTGCCTTATTTGGGAGCATACTGAAGATAAACCCGGTGAACCCTGCCCTAACCCACGCGTTATCCTTCCCCGGCATATTGTCCCCGGCATCATCAATGACCCGGTTGAGGTCAATGTAAGAAGTTTTGGTGTCAGAACGCCGCCTTGTACCCAAGAGGTACCTACATACGGGATTATCGGTCTGCTTCATATCCTGCCACCGGCACTTGCCTGGTTGTGGAGACTCGTGGCTCCGCGTGGACACGCCAACCCGAGTATCACCGAAACAGGTGGAATGACAAGTGAAGGAGTAGGTTCGTACTGGCCGTTTGCGACCGGACGTCGTGTCGATCAGGCGAATCTGCTTCTTCGTCAGATTTTAAAAACACCGAAGACAAGGTTTACCTTGTCTCCGAATCAATATATCGGCGCATGGAAAGTCGGATTTATGCCGCAGTGGATTGCCCGGGAATATTTATCCCGACGGGGCAGTGCAAGATTCAAACAAAGCCAGATAGAGGCGGCGCGCTGTCCGCTACTCGGTTATGCGATACATTCCATGCAGATCGAAGGGTTCTTTATCAGCAAAGAATTTTTGCAAGTTGACTCCCAACCGGAAGTCGGTGAAGAAACGTATGATAAGGGCGCAAAAATTCTGTCCGATTTCTTTAAGCAAGAACTCGCCTTTTATCTCAATGAGCCGGACTTGGATCCGCTCGGCCGGGAAATCATTGGGTGTTGTATGCGGGATGGTACGTTGAATGATTATTTAGAATTGATAAAGGCAGAGTAGTGTATGGAGGGAAAAACCATGAAGCCGGTTGATGAACCATTGATTCTTTTTTTACAAAAGATCATTCATTTTTCCGTCAGACTTTTGGCGATATTAATGACATTTGTGATCTTTTGGGGTGTGTTTGATGTTATCTGGGAGCTCTATCAAAGGTTGCGCGAGCCGCCGTTTATGCTGCTTGATATAAGCGATATCCTCGCGACGTTCGGCGCGTTTCTGGCGGTGCTGATTGCGATAGAAATCTTCATTAACATTACTGTGTACCTTAAAGAAGAAGTGATTCATGTAAAGATTGTCCTCGCGACCGCGCTTATGGCCATTGCCCGGAAAGTCATTATCTTTGATTATACAGAACTTAGCGCCAATTATATCTATGCCACCGCGGCGGTAGTCTTGGCGCTCAGCGTTGGTTATTGGCTTGTTATTGTGTATGGAGGAGAAAATGGCTCTCAAAAATTAACCGAGGAGTAGTGATGGAAAGAATAGGTGAGAAAGATAAAAATAAGTTTATTTTTTATGCCGGATTATTTCTCATCAACATTGTTTTTGCCATTGATATGGTTGTTGATTGGGGGATATTCAGCGGGTTTCTCTATTTGACTGTACTGCCTTTGGCAATCTTCAGCACCGATCCCAAAAAGAGCCTTCTGTTTGCCTGGCTGGCCTCCGTTTACATGGTTTTCGAAGTGGTTGTTTTATCCTATGAAGGCGAATTTGTGGAGAATTTAACCAACCACAGTTTGGCTTTTATTGTTCTTTGGGTTGTTGTCATTACGATTGAGAATTTCTATAAAAGAAAGGACTATTATGGAACTTAATGCTATAAAGTTAGTGACAATTATCGGTCCCAAAACGATAAAGGATGACATTATCGCTTTATTCAAAGCGGCCGGTATCAGCGGATATACATACGGTTATGTCTTCGGCGGCGGAGAGAGCCGCTTAAAAGGGACAGAAGCCGGAGAAAAAGAAAACGTTCAGTTTGCCGTCTTGGTCCATCATCTGCTTGCCATTACACTGATGGATGTCATTGCTCAAGAGTACTTTGATAAAGAGAAAGTCATTGTCTTTGAACAAAACGCGAACGTTATCCGGTATAAAAAATTCGAAAAAGTAGAGTATGAAGCATAAGAAAAGCCTAAAAAAAGAACTCACCTTTATTGATATATTTTGTCTTGCCACAGGAGCGATGATCAGCTCCGGGCTTTTTGTCCTTCCGGGAATCGCCCACACCCATGTCGGTCCCGCATTATTTATTTCTTATCTTTTGGCCGGCCTTTTGGCTATGACGGGCCTTTTCAGCCAGGCTGAACTTGTCTCGGCTATGCCGAAGTCAGGCGGCGCGTATTTTTTTGTGACGCGCAGTTTGGGGCCTGCCGTCGGGACGATACAGGGTTTGCTTACCTGGTTTTCTTTGATTCTTAAGGCAGCCTTTGCACTCGTCGGTATGGCGGCTTTTATAAAATTAATATTCCCGCAGTTAGGAGAGTCCATGGTGGCCATACCATGGGTTGGGATTTTATTAGCCCTATTTTTTATTTTGCTTAATTTAGTGGGCGCCAAGAAGGCCGGAAGGCTGCAGGTTTATCTTGTTGTGTTTCTTCTGATTTCTTTGCTTTTGTATGTTTTCTTTGGTATGCAATCCATAAAAGTGGATAATCTCGTTCCGTTTACGCCGCTCGGGATCGAACCGATTTTTATTATGACCGGTTTTGTTTTTATCGCTTATGGGGGGTTGCTTAATGTGGCCAGTGTTGCCGAAGAGGTCAGACGGGCCGAGAAGGTTGTGCCCCAGGCGATGATTGCCTCTTTGGCTGTTGTTATGCTTTTTTATTCGATCGTCGTTTTTGTAACCACGGGTGTTTTAGGTGCAGAACAACTGGACGGGTCTTTAACGCCATTGTCGCTCGGTGCCGAAGTGGCGATGGGGCAGTGGGGTGTTGTGGTTTTGAGTTTGGCGGCGATTATGTCTTTTGTGACAACGGCCAATGCCGGGCTTATGGCGGCGTCCCGTTATCCTTTGGCGTTAAGCCGGGACAAATTATTGCCGGGCTTCTTAAGTAAGATCCACACGAAATACCAAACACCGTTTTTGGCTATTATTTTCTCCGGTGTGGTTTTGGTGTTATGTTTATTCCTCAAACTTGATCTTTTAGTTGAGCTGGCTTCAACCGTTCTTATTCTTACATTTATATTATCCCACTTGTCTGTTTTGATATTACGTGAAAGTAAAGTGCAGAATTACAGGCCGACATTTACGTCACCCCTTTATCCCTGGATACAAATTATCGGGACTGTTATTTTTCTTTTCATTCTCTTTGAGATGAGTAGGGAAGTCTTTTTCGTTAAAATCGTTCTGGTCGTATCGGCTTTATTTGTGTATTGGTTTTACGGTAGAATCAGAACCGAGCAGAAGTTTGCCTTGCTTCATATCATCGAACGTTTAACGGCCAAAGAGCTAGTGACAGGTGAGCTGGAAAAAGAGCTGAAAGAAATTGTTCAGGAGAGAGACGAGATTGTTAAGGATCGTTTTGATCACATGATTGAGGACTGCGAAGTGTTTGATGTTGATCATAAAATTACTGTTGATCAATTATTTGAAATAGCTTCTGGTATTATTGCCGAAAAAGTGGAATGCTCCCCTGAAAGTATTGAACTTGCGCTTCTAAAGCGTGAAAGAGAGAACTCGACCGCACTTAATGACGAGGTGGCCATCCCGCATGTGATCATTGAGGGGGAAAATAAATTTGATATTTTACTCGTCCGCTGTAAGGGGGGCATTGTGTTTAATGAAGACCATCCGGATATCAATGCTGTTTTTATCCTTTACGGGACCATGGATGAACGTAATTTCCATCTGCGCGCCTTATCCGCGATTGCCCAGATTGTCAGTGATCATCAATTTAATGAAAGATGGCTGGCAGCCAAAAATGAACAGGCCATCCGCGATGCGATTATTTTGGGCAAAAGAAAACGCAAATAATCCCCTTCGTCTTCGCATTGCATTAAATAGTGTCAGAACTCGATAAATATTTGTAAATAAATAACTTACAGATGAATTAGATATAGTTGCAATTACGATTAAAGTAAGTATAATAAAATAATAATACATTCCCCCTCTGTTTTAAAAGCTGCTTGATTTTCCGATTTACCATAAGAAAGGAGAAGAAAGTGGCTAGACCAATCCGCATACACCATCCAGGTTTAATTTATCATGTGATCAACCGAGGTAATAATCGCCAAGCGATATTTCTCGAGGAGGAAGATTATGAGAAATATCTAGGTATAATTTACAGGTATAAAAAGAAATACGGATTTAAATTGTATTCTTATTGCTTAATGAATAATCATATTCATTTATTAATTCAGGTTAACAATAAGGCAACGATAAGTAAAATTATGCAATGCATTACAGTGGCGCATACAAGGCATTATCATTTTAAATATGAAACCGGGGGGCATGTATGGCAGGGGCGTTTTAGTAGTCCGATTGTTAGTGATGATGTATACATGTTAAGGGTTATGCAGTATATTGAGCAAAATCCATTGCGGGCAAAAATCGTCAGGGAAATTGGCGCGTATAAATGGTCCAGTTATAAGCTGCAGGTAAGAAGAAAAGATTCCAAACTGATCGATAGGAAGGATAATCACGTGTTTACTGATCTTGGCCAGAATGTGGAGGAGCAAATACGTATATATAAACAAGCCATGAAAGAAGGAATTGAACAATGGTCTGTCACGCAAATCAAAAAAAGCATGAAAGGAAACACCCATTTTATTTCAGAAAAATTCCAAAAGAAGATGCAAGACATGTTGCCACAAAAAAAGAAGGTTGGAAGGCCAAGAAAGCAATTAATTTGTAAGTAATTGTCAGCAATAACCTTGCCGAGTTCTGACACCAATTCTTACATTCTCAAAAAAACAAGAAATGGCTTTGAATCAAGCCGATTATCCCTATAATAAAATTATAATTTGCGTAAACATTTGAAAATAAACAAGATAAAAATGTTAGCTTAAAGTAGAGTTTTGACAGTTGTCTTAGTGTGCCTGAAGTACGAAATCTATAGGAGGGATTATGATGAAAAGGGTTTTATTGCTAGTATTTGTTTGCCTATTGTCGACTTCTGTCGCATGGTCAGCAGAAGGATATAAGGAAATCTCCAAAGAAGGGTATAAGGAGGCTAAAAAGGGCGGATATGATAAAGAAGAGAGTTATATAAACGAACATTTGCCAGACTGGATCGATGTGGATGTTGAGTTTCGTAAGCGCATTGAGTTTCGTGATGATTTTGATTTTGACAGCACGGTTGATGATGAAGACGCATTTAAGCTTATGCGCACCCGTGTGGGTGTTACACTCAAACCGACCAAACACATAAAATTATACTCTCTTTTTCAGGATTCTCGGATATTTGATGATTCGGTTTTTTCGGATAAATCAAAATACGAGAATTGGGCCGATATCAAAAAATTATATATAAAGTACAAAGATATATTCAAAATAGATGAAATCGGGCTTAAAGGGGTCTCATTTGTTTTAGGTCGCCAAGGGTTTAAATATGGTAATGAAAGACTCCTTGGTGATCCAAACTGGGGCAATGTTGGCCAATCATTTGATGCCGGTAAAGCTATTTTTAAATTTGACAACAACTTGCAAATTGATGTCTTTAGTGGTGACAAATCAGATAAAAAGATACCGCGAGAGTTTGACGATTTATACGAGGGCGGAGCGAAAGACCGGATTAGCGGATACTACGCTTCCTATCAACATAATGAAGATACAATGATTGAACAATATTTGATTGAACGTAAAACAAATAAAAACAAATCTTTCGGGCCTTCCGCGTCCGGGGAGTTAGAGGAATATACGTTAGGGGGCCGTATCGCGGGTCAACTGAGTGATACGGGTTTTGATTATGACTTTGAAGCGGCGTATCAGTGGGGTGATATGGAAAGCTTGGATATTTCCGCCTGGATGATGGCGGCGATACTAGGGTACACATTTGATCACGCGTGGTCGCCACGTTTAGCGGTGGAAGTAGATTACGCCTCAGGGGATTCTGATAAAACGGATGATAAACGTAATACATTCGATAATCTGCATCCAACGAATCATAAATTCTATGGGTATATGGATCGCGTCAGCTTGCAAAACGTTAAGATTTACAGCTTGCAATCATCCGCCAAGCCAATGGATAAGTTAAAGCTTCAGGGTAATCTGCACTTTATCTTTTTGGATACACCGAATGATTATTTGTATGATTCGGCCCGCAAAAAAATCCGTTCGACAACCGGGGCCAGTTTTAGCCGCCATGTGGGTAATGAGCTAGATTTGACAGCGAAATATAAAGTCAGCTCTTTTGCAGATCTTTTAGTCGGTTATTCTCACTTTTTTGCCGGAGACTATCTTGATGATACCGGAGAGAAGGATGATGCCGATTTTGCTTATGTTCAGACGACTTTGAAATTTTAAGTCGTTTAGCGGATCCTTAAATATTGACAAAATAAATGCCGGAGGTTAGTATAAGGGGAGTCGTGATGCTTTATGACTAATTACCGGCACAGATGTCGGGACAGGGTTTAATCAAAGTGCCCAATTCACCCAAGCAATCCAATGAAGGATAATGGATTACTTGGGTTTTTTTGTGTGGATGGGTACAAGGAATAAAAGGAGATCGTAGTATGTCATGTATAGAAGAAAATGAAGACTTGGGCCGTAAAAGCGGTATTTTGTTATTTGGGATGATATTATTGATTGCTGTGATCGGGGCAACCCGGGATATTGCAGAACATCACGCAGATGAGAGTCTCAATAATGCTGAAACAGAGCTAATCGCGAACGCTGATGTTGAATATGAGTTTTATGAAACCGACCCATCATCGGCATCGGTGGAAATGGAAGAGATTGTTGTCGAAGAAACTGAGCAGGACATTGTGTCTGAGGCGGCTGTGGAAAAGGCTGAGACTGTTCTTGAGACTGCAGAAGAGGCGATTATTCCTGAGATTGAAGAGGTTGTAGAAGCAAAGGTGCAAGAGGTTGAGATCGAGGTTGACACTGTTGCCGAAGACATCGCAGAGGAAATTGTGCTTGAGGAGGTTGAAACTGTTGCCGAAGTTGTAGAGGAAGTTATTCCTGAGGAGGTTGCAATCGCTGATGCAATTGGCGAGGAAATCGTACCTGAGGCAGAGGCAAAGGTAGAAGAGATCGAAATGGTTGCCGAAATTGTAGAAGAAGCAGTTGTAGAGGAAGTTCAAGAGAAGGATTCATTTAATTCAAAGTTGATCGAAGATGTGTATAAGATGAAAACGCACCAGACAGCATTTACAACGCCTACTCCGCCAGCCGTAGGTGATAAGCCAATGTGCCAACTCAAACAGCTGGGCCTTCAGTTTCTTTGTGATCCTTTATGGCCGGTGATATCTTCTGCTTCAGGCGTTGACCGTATTGTGATTGAAAGGGATCCGCTGATCACAATGGGTATTACCAAACTGGATAAAAAACATCGTTTTTTGAGTCAGTTAAATAAAATCTTTTTTGAGAAAACAGGCCTATATAAAGATGGATTTAGGACGGAAAATGTTGTTTTTGCCGGACATAAAGCGGTGCTGGTTAAAGCCTTATCAACATTTAGTGATTCGGCCCAAATCCGCGATTATTTTTATATTTATGATGGCGCGACCGTCCATATATCTTTTATGTTACCGGAAACAGAATGGTCTAAAGAAGACAGTAAAAAACTGCAGGAAATTACGCAAGGGTTTAAAAAGTTATAGAGGCCACAAGTTTCCGACGGGTAAGCATTATTGTTGCCAAAATCGGTAAAACTCTATTTCGATTGTTTTTATATCCTTTTGAATAAAGCGTTCTAACAGTTTGACATCCCCTTTAAAAAGGCTTAAGAAAGGGTGCTTCTTGACGTAAAGCAGGTAGTCGAGGAAGGGCTCTTTATATTCACTCATCAAAAATTGTGTGAAAGCCCACACTTGTGTATAAAATGTTTTTATATCATCATTCTTAACGGATTTCATTATAAGAAAATTTTCTAGAGCAAAAAATTTATTTTTCTGCATTTGAACGGTGCTAATGCGCCTGGCTGATTTCTCACCGAGGCGTGCTGTCTCGGCGTAGGTCGCGAGCCCCTCCACCAGCCACAACCGGTCAATGTTATAGCCAAAGTGTAATTTCGATGTATAGAATATTTGATGGGCCCCTTCATGACGGATGGTGTCATCCGGGTATTCGGTTTTTCGACGGACATCATAGCTATAATTGACAAAAAGGATATCATGTGTGCTTGAGTAGACACCGATGCTGTCAACAAAGTTTGGGTTTATTGTTTGAATGAAGTTTTTGTAATCGTCTGATTCAGAAAAGACCACGGCGCATATACGGTTTTTCTTTTCTTTAAAGGTAACGATTTCAGGAAAAGTGTTTTTGATATTTTTGTAAAGTTGTTTAAGCGTGCCGGCGACAGGTCCGCTTAAGCTTTGCCCACCTGATGTAAACACTGTGTAATTTTCATAGCGCGCAAAAGTCATGTTGGGGAAAAGACGTCGTGCGATAATTTCGGACGCTCCGACAGGGAATGTTTGGGCATTAACGGTCAGATCAAAGACATCCTGCCTGTTGATTGTATGATCTTTAAAAGATCCTTGGGTTAAATGCTCACGGACAATAATTTTTTCCTCATCACGAGTAAGTATTTCTCCATTAATATTGCTTCCCGACATTAAAATAATCTGGTGTGTGTTAGGCGATGGTTTGGGGTCCGGGAGTATTTCCCGTGCTTCTTTTTGATAGACGATAGGATATAGTGCATTTTTAAAGGGTGAACGCAGTGAGAAGAATGAAAAGTATCCTAATAAAACGATAAAGATACTGAGTAATATCACCAAACGTGTTTTCATGTGGCTATGGTAACATGATTGATCTGTCAAGAAAATGGAAAATAAGACAATTATTTTTGTTTTGCCGCACATGGACCGGTAGATAAACCATAGTAGAAAAGCGAAAAAAGTTATTTTTATATAATTGATTTAGGTAAGTTTTGTTACAATTATAAAATAATCCTTTCTAATTATAGCTTGCTAACTTCAAATGAAACTTAAAGCAAAACTTACTATAAGTCACCTTATTGTTGCGGTCCTTTCCGTTGTTATTATTTCTATTATCTTTTCATTCCAGATTAAAAAGAATCTATTTGAGGGGGCATTTGAGCGTTTGTCTCATACGGCCGAATTTGAGTATGAGTATATGAATTTGCTTATTGAGCAGAATATAGAACGTTTAAAAGGGGTGAGCAGTCGCACACAACTGCGCATTAGTTTAGACAAATTTTTAAAAGAGGGCGATGAGGCGACGCTTAAGAAAGTGGCTAAGATTTTAGATGACGCGAACAGATCCATTGAGGATTTCGCGTACATTAAAATATGTAGTTTAGACGGCAAGATCATTTATAGTACCAATCAAGACTATAAGCCCATGAAGCATCTCGCGGATTTTTTGCCTCGCTCAAAAGAAAAAAATCTTCTCGATATTATTATCAATCAAGATGGGGTGCTCAAAACATATTTAGCCGGCCCTTTAATTTTTAACAATGAGATTATCGGGGGCGTGGTCATTGAATTAAAGAATAATATCACTGATATTTTGACTGCCCATGCCGAAGACGTTGGGAGGACTGGTGAAATTATTTTAGCCAAGCGTTTTGATGAGAAAAATATTCAAATTATATCCCCACGGCGTTTCAGTAAAAAGAAGAAGTCTAAGCTTTTAGCCATTGAAAAAGTGAAAGATAAACCCTTAATGCGGGCATTGCGTGGGCAAGAGGGATTAACGGAAGATGTTGTAGATTATAGAGGTAATCATGTCATGGTGTATGCCAGGTACTTTCCCAAACAAGAGTGGGGAATGATTATCAAGATTGATTTAAGCGAAATTTACGCATCGATTACAGATATTATTTTTTATATTTTTATTGTATTCTTGGTGATAGTGCTTTTGGCAGTACTCTTGTCTTTTATTGCCTCTAGAAATCTAGCGGATCCTCTTATCCAATTGACCGGCCGGATCAAGAGTTTGGCGAAAGGGGAGTTTGACCGGAAAGTCCCTGTCACCGGTGATGAAGATGAGGTCACTGATTTGGGTAAGGAATTTAACAATATGTTGGACCAATTGAAAACTATCACAGCGTCGAGAGATGAGTATGATACGATGAGAAAGAAGGCTGAGACGGCCGCTAAGGCGAAGAGTGATTTTTTAGCGAATATGTCCCATGAAATCCGCACACCCATGAATGCTATTTTAGGTTTTAGTCATTTGCTTGAAAAAACACCTCTGAGTGAAAAACAGAAAAGTTATATTCATTCTGTTCAAAGCAGCGGCAAACTTTTGATCGGGATTATTGATGACATATTAGATATTTCTAAACTAGAATCGGGAAAAATAAATTTAGAAATTGTGGATTTTAACCTCGAGGAGACGATCCATGATGTCTTTCAGATGGTTGTAACAAGAATGAAGGATAATCCATTCGATACCTATGTGGATATTGCAGAAGATGTACCTGCATTTTTAAAGGGTGATCCAACGCGGATTAAGCAAGTCTTTGTGAATTTATTAGGTAATGCCATTAAATTTACAACCGACGGAGAAATAGGGGTACTGGTTAAAAAGGCCGGACACCAACCATTCGACGATAAATTAAATCTACATTTTACCGTCAAGGACACGGGTGTGGGGATTGCCAAGGACAAACAAGCTAAAATTTTCGAATCCTTCTCGCAAGCCGATGAGTCAACCACAAGAAAATTTGGGGGCACTGGTTTAGGGCTGACGATTACAAAGGCATTGGTTGAAGCAATGGGTGGTCAAATTTGGGTTGAGTCTGAAGTGGATCAAGGGAGTGAGTTTATTTTTACATTGCCGCTCGAAAAGTCTGAAAGCACGATACAGCCATTAGAGTGTCCGGGGATAGTTAAAGATAAGACAGTATTTATCGTCGATGATAATCAGACTGCGCTCAAAATAATCGAACGGTGTTGTGTGGTATTAGACTTAAAAGTTATTGGAATCAGTGCTTCTCCACAAGAGGCCTTACATAAGCTGGATAAAATCATCAATACTAAAGGCATTGTGCCCGACATTATCCTTAGTGACATTATTATGGAAGGCATGAGCGGTTTTCAAATGGTTGCAAAGATCAAGGCCAATGACCGTTTTAACAATACAGTCTTTATTGCGGTGACGGCAGACATTAATGCCGAAACACATTATGATCCCAATAATCAATTATTTAACGCCTATGTGATAAAACCGGTTTCGGCTAAGGCCTTGACGAATGCTTTTCGTAGTGTTTTAGGGCCAAGTGTTCAGGGGCAAATCGATGACACAGAAGATAATGATCTATCCGGTTCATGTAA
Source organism: Candidatus Omnitrophota bacterium (assembly GCA_028280285.1). Lineage (GTDB taxonomy): Bacteria > Omnitrophota > Gorgyraeia > Zapsychrales > Zapsychraceae > JANQNA01. Next base: position 36,860 of record JANQMA010000024.1, read on the forward strand.
AGGCATAAAAGTTTTAGTTGTAGAGGATGTTATGACTAATCAGATTCTTATAGAAGAATATTTTCATCAATTAGGTTGTGAAGGAAAATTTGCGGAGAATGGCCAACAAGCTATTGATCAATTAAAAGAAAGCACCGATTATAATTTGTGTCTCATGGATCTGCAAATGCCGGTTATGGGTGGGGTGGAGGCGACAAAAATTATCCGCAAAGAAATCTCCAAAGATTTGCCGATTATTGCGTTAACCGCGGCTGTGCTGGAAGAAGACAAAGAAAAAGCCGAAGAGTCCGGCATGAACGGGTTTTTAGCCAAACCTATCGATATCGAAAAACTCAAAGATATTATTTTGAAGTACAGATAGTGCCTGTAAACAGCGCCACTTACAAATTAGTACATGATCCGTACATAACCAATCTGGGTTGTTTAATTCCTCCTTTCATTTATGATAAGACTATAATGCCTCATCTGTTGAGTGAAGCCGGTAGTGCGGTATTTTTTTTACGAAATTGCTTGTGTTTTAGATTTAAAAAGGAATAATAACTGTATAGGATCATAAATTACTGAAAACAAACAAGATAGAAAAAAATCAGTTTCAAAAAGAATAAAGTCACTCTGTTATGTGACCGACGGAGAGTAAGAAATGAGTAATGCGAAGCTGCTGATTGTTGAGGATGAAGAACTAGTCTTAGAGATAATGTCGCAAAAGGCTGAGGAAAGAAAATACCAGGTTGTTACCGCAACAAATGGTGAAGAAGCATGGCAGAAAATTCAAAGTGATCATCCGGCCGTCATTATTATGGATCTTGAGATTCCCGAAATCGATGGAATAAGCCTTTTAGAAAAATTAAAACAGGAATATCCACACAGCATCCCTCCTCGCGTCATTGTTGTCTCCGGTCACGATGCAGAGACTTTTAAACATAAAACAAATTCTTTAGAAGTTGATTGTTATCTTCAAAAACCGTGTGACCTCGATGTTATATTTGAAGCCGTCGAGTCGTCTTCTTATCAGAAACAAAAAGACTTTCATATATCCAACCGCGAGGCGACCAAAGTATTAATTATTGACGATGATCATGGTGATCAGTTTTTAATCAAGGAAGTTCTTCAGAGAGAAGGCTTCCGCAACCTTTCTTTGGCTTCAAATGGAGAGGAAGGAATTGAAAAGATAAGACGCGAGAGACCGGATATTGCAATTGTTGATACCATTTTACCTGATATAAGCGGTTTGGAGCTTTGCCAGAGTGTTAAAAATTTATCTGATACAAAAACAATTGTTATTGTCATTACAGGAGATGTTGACGCGGTCGATATCAAAGGTGTTAATGCAGCAGGAGGGTTTGACTCCGTTGTCAAAACACCTGACTACGGCCTTTTGGTCGAAGCTATGAAAAAAATTCAACTAGGGTAGGAGACATATTAGCTTGACCATTTTTCTTTTATGAAAAATGTAGACTTCCATACCGATCCGCGGCTTTTTGAGCATGCCGTGGAATCTGCTCCCAATGCCATGATCATGGTTGATGCTGAAGGCATCATCATCCTTATCAATAAACAAACAGAAAATTTATTCGGTTACACACGCAACGAACTTATTTCAGAGCGTGTTGATAAGCTTGTCCCTGTGCAATTTCGTGACAAGCATCCGCAACACCGTGATAATTTTTTGCATAATCCCGCAACGCGGTCTATGGGGGCCGGCAGGGATTTGTATGGATTAAGGAAAGATGGTACGGAGGTGCCGATTGAGATCGGGCTTAGTCCGGTTAAAACAGAAGATGGATTTTTTGTTTTGGCGTCTATTGTTGATATTACGGAACGTAAAAAAGCTGAAGAAGAGATTATCAGATCCAATCAGGAGCTTGAACAATTTGCCTACGTTGCCTCGCATGACTTGCTCGAACCTGTCCGCAAAATCGTTGGCTTTACACAGCTTTTTGCCAAATCTTTTGATGCGCCTATTGAAGGCAAGTCAGAAGAATATATGGATTATGTTATTGATGGAGCCAAAAGGATGCAGGTCTTAATCGAAGATTTATTGCAATATTCCCGGGCAGGAACAACAGAATTGGATTTTCAAGATGTTGATCTGAATGTTGTTTTACAGGAGGTCGAAGAGAACCTTGAGTTGAGTATTAAAGAAACCAATGCTGAAATTCGGTACAACAAGCTACCGGTGATTAAAGCCCATAAAAGTTTTATGGTCCGGTTGTTTCAAAATCTGATTAATAATTCACTCAAATACCGTTCGGATGCAGCGCCGCATATTGAAATTTATGCTAATCAAAAGACAAGGGAGTGGGAGTTTGTTGTGGCTGATAATGGGTTGGGTATTGACCCGGAGCACGCGCAGCGTATTTTTATCATTTTTCAGCGTCTGCACGGTAAAAGCGAATATTCAGGGACAGGCATTGGACTGGCCGTGTGCCGAAGAATGGTGGAGCGGCATAATGGTAAAATGTGGCTGGATACATCAAGTGATCGACACGGCTCAACATTTAAATTTACAATACCTTTTGAAATAGTTTGAAAAGTGAAAAAGTAAAGGAGAGATAAATAATGGCTACTGGAAATCCGGTTGAAATTTTGCTCGTTGATGATGATGCGGGTGATGTTGAGATGACACGCGAATCGCTTAAGAATTCAAAATTACATGTGCATTTGAGTCATGTTTCCGATGGGCAGGAATGTATGGAGTATTTAAGACGGACGGGGAAATATGAAGAAGCGAGAAAGCCGGATATGGTCTTACTTGATCTCAACATGCCCCGTAAAGATGGCCGACAGGTATTGGAAGAAATGAAAAAAGATCAATATTTAAAAAAAATCCCGACTGTTATTTTGACAACATCCGGAGCCGAGGCCGATGTTAATCAAACGTATGACCTGGGGGCTAATTGTTACATTAAAAAGCCTATTGATTTTGAACAATTTAAAAAAGTGGTTAATGAGATTGCTGATTTTTGGTTTACGGTTGTTAAACTGCCAAACGGCGATAACTAAGTACAATACATTATGGAAACATTACTCTTAGAAGATGACCTTGGTGATGTGGCATTACTTCAAGCTGCTTTAAATGAAGTGAATGATCAGATGGATAATCATATCACCCATGTTGAGCGGCTTAAGCAGGCGCTTGAGAAACTGAGCATCAAACGTTTTGATGTGGCCCTGGTTGATCTTTCTGTTCCGGATAGCCACGGGATGAATACGGTCAAGACATTAATCGCCGAAGCGCCATCTTTACCGGTGGTTGTTTTAACGGGTAATGCGGATGAATCACTCGGCATTGAGGCGGTTAACTTAGGCGCTCAGGATTTTTTAACAAAAAATCAATTAGATGGAACAATGCTTTCCCGGACATTACGTTATGCGATTGAACGGAAAAAAATGGTCGAGCGGCTTAAAGAATCGAAGGACCAACTGCACATCGAAAAGGTTAAACTGGAAGAGATCCTGGATATCGAGCAAGGACTAAACGGCATTGTTCATTTGGATAAACTTATTAATTTTGTTGTTAAAAAGACTAGTGAAGTCCTTAACGCGAATAAATGTTCACTGATTTTTATTAATGAGGCAACAAAAGAATTGGTCATTAAAGGTTCTATAGGTTTGGAACAACAGGTAGTCAACAATAATACTTTAAATATGCAAGATTCGATCACAGGTCTTGTGGTCGAAGAGGGGCTTCCGGTTCTTGTGGCGGATATAGAGACTGATTTGCGTTTTTTAAGAAAAAATAGACGTTCTTACAGTGGTAAATCATTTATGAGTGTGCCGATCAAATTAGGCGACGATATTCTGGGCGTTTTGAATGTCGCTGATAACAATTTGGAAGAAGTAAACGTTTTTACGAAAGTTGATTTAAAAGTGCTTATTATGATTGCCCGTCAGGTGGCGGTGGCCATGGAAAACGCTAAGCTTTATAAGGAGCTCAATTATTTGACGATCACTGATCCTTTGACGGATATGTATAATTTTCGTCATTTTTCTAAAACACTTGATCAAGAGATTCACCGCTTACGACGTCATGGACGGCCATTGTGTCTGTTACTTATCGATGTGGATGATTTTAAAACTTATAATGATACATATGGGCATTTATCGGGGGATGCCTTGCTGCAAAATTTAAGCAGGGTTTTTAAAGAGAATACACGCCAGATCGATATTGCCTGCCGCTATGCCGGAGATGAATTTGTGGTGATATTACCGGAGACCAATGTGGCCCAGGCCAAGATTGTTGCTCAGAAAATTAAACGCAAAGTAGAAGAGCTTAAACTCAAAAGGAAGGTAACGCTGAGTATCGGTATTGCGGGTTGCACCAAAGAAATGGACCGCCATGCCCTGGTTCAAAAGGCGGATGAAGCTTTATATGAGGCCAAAAAGATCGGCAAAAACAGAGTCCATGCTTCCGAAAATTAAGGAAGAAAAATTTTTTAAAAAATACTTGACCGATCGGTCAAATGGTGTTATTCTAAAACCATGATGAAAGATTGCCAAACAAAATACAGGATCATGGAAACGGCGATAGAGCTCATTTGGCAAAGCAGCTACGACGGGGTAGGCGTCAGTGATATCTGCAAAAAGGCCAAGGTTAATAAGGGAAGCTTTTACCACTTTTTCCCTTCCAAAGAGGTCCTGGCGATTGAGGCGATGGAGGAACACTGGAAATGCGTCCAGCCCATGTTGGACCAGGTTTTCTCACCGCAGAAAGATCCGGTTGAGCGGCTGATGGATTATTGCGATCATAGCCTGCAAAAGCAGATAGAAAAAAAGGAAGAGCTTGGCTATGTCTGCGGCTGCCCATTTACCACAGTCGGCATGGAAAAATGCGGGCAAAGCGAAGCGATCCGGCAAACCGTTGAGAAGCTGTTCGGACAGATGAAGAAATACTTTGCCAGCGCGATTAAAGATGCGGCGGATGAAGGGATGATCAGCGTTAAAAGTGTTCCCAAAAAAACGAATGAACTCTATACCTTTTACTTGGGGGCCTTAACCCAGGCCAGGATAACCAATGATTTACAGATTGTGTCGAATTTAAAACAAGAATTTAAGGATTTACTCGGTATTACCAAAGAAACAGCAAAGGCATAAATTTTTTTAACCAAAAATTTGACCGATCGGTCAATAAAAATCAAGGAGAAGAGCAATGAATACACAAACATTAAACCAAACACAGCTAAACGAAACACAAACAGCCGGCTTTGATTTAACCACTTTGAAAATAACAGCCTTGCAATACCTGAAAGAGGTCAGCGAAAAAGAAGACTATGAGAAAATGGGCGAAATTGTTAAATATGCCCGTGAATTCGGGGCCAAGGATTATGAAATCCTAATAAGCACCATGAGTGCGTTTGACCCTGAATATATTAAGGGAGAATACAGACGATGAAAAATATAAAGCGGTTTTTAATTGTTATATTCATATTGGCAACAGCTGCGGCTTCCAACAGTTTTGCCATGATGCAGGATGTGACATTTAAGGGAGATGCCAATGTAAACCGGTTCATTGTTGAGCTTTTGCGTGAACAACGCCTGAGCGAAAATAAAAAACAAACGAAGCAAACGAAACAAAAGAAGAAATTGATTTTAAATCATCAGCTTGTTCAAGACAGTAAGGAGGTTAATCATGAACGCACTCATACAAACAGTTAATCATAATAATTTTAATACAGACGTAAAAGAATCAAACATTCCGGTCCTTGTCGATTTCTGGGCTGAGTGGTGCGCTCCTTGCCGTGCTCAGAATCCTATATTGGAAGAGCTGGCCGATGAACTGCAAGGAAAGCTAACGGTTGCCAAAGTGAATGTGGATGACAATCAACAATTAGCCGAACAGCACGATATCACAAGTATTCCAACGATGTCTGTGTTTCAAGGAGGCGAAGTTGTGCACCGGTTCGTCGGTGTTCAATCAAAGGATCAGTTATTATCGGCTTTTAATGAGCTTAACTTAATTTAATAGAGAAGAGGTACATGATGCAAAGAATACACAAGTTTCTATCCGATATTGATAAAAAAATAAAACAAGAAGATCAACTGAATAGCACTAAAGAAAAAACAGCAAACGAAGATAATAATCTTTTGGATGCGTATTCAAAAGCTGTGGTTGATGTGGTTGATAAGATCGGTCCGGCCGTTGTCAGTATTAATGTAGGCTGGCGTATTGAAGAACACGGCATGCAGCGCGGTGGTGCCGGTTCAGGCGTTATCTTCGCGCCGGACGGCTATATCTTAACCAACAGTCATGTGGTCCATAATGCGACGCAGCTGTCCGTTGTCCTTAATAATGGCAAAACATATGAAGCCGAATTAGTCGGTGATGATCCGGCGACAGACTTGGCGGTCATTCGTGTGCAGGCCAATAATTTGCCGTTTGCGCGCATCGGGGATTCCGATTCCTTGCGGGTTGGACAGCTGGCGATTGCTATCGGAAACCCTTTAGGTTTTCAATCAACGGTTTCAACCGGGGTTGTCAGCGCGACAGGCCGTCACTTAAGATCACAGCAAGGCCGGCTGATCGAAAATATTGTCCAGCATACGGCTCCGCTTAATCCGGGTAATTCCGGCGGGCCTTTGGTTGATTCCAAGGGGCAGGTGATCGGGATCAATGTGGCGATCATTCATATGGCGCAGGGTTTGAGTTTTGCCATTCCGGCCAACACGGCGAAATGGGTTGTTTCGCAGATTCTTTTGCACGGCCGTGTCAAACGCGGTTATTTAGGGATCGCCGGCCGGAAAGTTCCGGTGGATCAACGTTTAAATCAATTCTACACATTGGAAAATAAATCTGCCGTCCATATCGAACATGTGGAAGGCAATTCACCGGCGGACCGGATCGGTTTAAGGGAATACGACTTAATCGTTGCGGCTGAGGGCGAGGCCATCAATGACGTCGATGATCTTCATCGATTTCTGTCGCAATGGCCGCTCGGCAGACCGTTCACACTGACAATTATCAGAAACGATGAGTTGCATGATGCCGATATTGTCCCGGTTGAGGCTTTATAGGAGCAGGGGATTATTTACTAGTATAAATACTAATATCTTTCTATAATAGGCGCCGTTGTGAAAATATTAATACAGTTAAACTGAGGTCAACTTATGAGAGTAGAAATGATTAATCAAACCAGGTATTGGGCTTTGGCCCTTTTTTTAATATTAACCGTTATTGGCTGCGGTGAAAAAGAAGAACAAATGGCTATGCCACCGCTTCAAGTGCCTGTGTCTCATCCTGTACAGAAGAAGATTATCGAATGGGATGAATACACCGGCCGGTTTCAAGCGACCGAACGGGTTGAGGTTCGTGCACGTGTAAGCGGGTATATTGATCAGGTGAATTTCGAAGACGGACAAATGGTCGAAAAAGGAGATGTCCTTTTTATCATTGATCAACGTCCGTTTCAAATCGCGCACGATCAAGCCAATGCCGAGCTTAAACAAACCCAAGCCGAATTAAAACAAGCACAGAATGATTTTGAAAGATCCAAGCGTTTAAGAGAAAAGCTGGCCGTGTCCGAAGAAGAATTTGATCAAAGGCGACAAACTATGCGTGCGGTCACCGCGCGTGTCGAATCAGCGCAGGCAGCGGTTAATCAAGCCAAACTCAATCTTGAGTTTACAGAAGTAAAGTCACCTATCAACGGACGTGTCAGTCGTGATCTTGTTACACCCGGTAACTTAATCAGTGGTGGTGCATCGGATGCGACACTTTTAACGACGGTTGTTTCGTTAAGCCCGATTCATTTTTATTTCGAAGCCAGTGAAGCAGAACTGCTTAAATATATTCGTCTTGATAAAAGTGGTCAGCGAACCGCTTCACGTGAAGTGGCTAATCCTGTTTTTGTTAAGCTCCTTGATGAAGAAGGGTATGTGCATGAAGGAAAAATGGACTTTGTCGACAATGAAGTCGATTTAGGGACAGGGACCATGCAGGGACGAGCCATCTTTAGAAATGAAGACAGAGTTATTGAGCCCGGCATGTTTGGTCGTGCACGTCTGCTTGGTAGCGGCGAGTATGAAGCAATTCTCATTCCTGATGCCATTATCGGAACAGATCAGTCTAATAAATTTGTTTATGTGGTTGGGAAGGACAATGCCGTTGAGCCGCGTATGGTCAAATTAGGACCATTACATGATGATAACTTACGCATTGTCCGCGAAGGTATCGGTGCCGAAGACCGGATAGTTTTTGGCAATATTCAAAAGGTCAGGCCTGGCGCGGTTGTTGAACCGGTTGCCCCTGAAACGATAGAAGAGACACCTTAAGGAAAATAGACAGCTATGAAACTAAGCCACTTTTTTATCAATAGACCGATTTTTGCAACGGTCATTTCTATTATTATCATCATTGTTGGAGGAATTTCTTATTTTGTTCTTCCGGTCACCGAATATCCTGAGGTTGCTCCACCAACCATTGAAGTAACAGCCACCTACCCCGGTGCAAGCGCTGAGATTGTCGCCGAGACAGTCACCACACCGCTTGAGCAAGAGATCAACGGTGTTGAGAACATGATGTATATGTTCTCGCAGTCAACCAATGATGGAAGCTCTTCCATCCGTATCACATTTAAATTGGGAACGGATTTGGATGCCGCGCAAGTCCTTGTTCAAAATCGTGTGGCCATCGCCGAAGCGCGGTTGCCGGAGGAGGCCCGCCGTCTCGGGGTTGTCACGCAAAAGAGTTCTCCTAATTTAATGATGGTTGTTCATATGTATTCGCCGGACAATACCTATGATCAAACATATATTGCCAACTATGTCACGCTTCAAATTAAAGATGTTTTGTCGCGTATTAAAGGTGTTGGGGCGATTCGTATGTTTGGCGCGAGTGAATATTCGATGCGTATTTGGCTTGATCCGGACAGGATTGCGTCTCTTGATTTAACGGCCGATGAGGTTTTAGCCGCGCTTAGAAGTCAGAACATTCAAGTGGCCAGCGGTGTGTTAAATCAACCGCCTGTTGCACAACAACATGCCTTTGAGGTGAGTGTGCAAACGCAAGGGCGTCTGAAAGAGCCGGAAGAATTCGGCAACATTATTGTTAAATCAAGTAACGGGCGTATTGTGCGCATCAAAGATATCGGTCGTGTTGAATTGGGTGCGCAGAGTTATGCCACGCTTGGTTATTTAGATGATAAAGCGGCCGTGGCCTTACCGATTTTTCAACGTCCGGGAACTAATGCGATTGAAACATCTCATCAAATTAGAGAGGCGATGAAGGACCTTGAGCAGAGTTTTCCTAAGGGCCTTGCTTACGATATTATTTATGATCCGACGGAATATGTCGAAGAATCCATTGTCGAAGTTATTCAAACAATTTTTAAAGCGGCACTTTTGATTGTTCTTGTGATTGTTGTTTTTCTTCAGTCGTTGCGGGCTGCGATCATTCCGATTAGTGCCATTCCGGTTTCTCTTATTGGAACCTTTGCGGTGATGGAGGTTTTTGGTTTCTCACTTAACACATTGACGCTCTTCGGGCTTGTGCTTGCAATCGGGATTGTGGTCGATGATGCGATCGTTGTTGTGGAAAACATTGAACGTAACCTTGCTAAAGGAATGGCGCCAAAGGAGGCAGCTAAAAAATCAATGGATGAGGTTGGCGGGGCTATTATTGCAACGACGCTTGTTTTGGTTGCGGTATTTTTACCGACGATCTTTATGGAGGGCATCGCAGGACAGTTTTATCGTCAATTCGGTATAACAATTACGGTGGCGACCATTATGTCTTCGGTCTCCGCCTTGACTTTTGCCCCGGCGATGGCTTCTTTGTTACTTAAGCCTAAATCATCGGATGATTGTCCGGAGCAATGTGCATGGTGGATGAAGCCGGTTAAATTATTTTTTGATTGGTTTAATCGCGGTATGAACTTTATTACACCGAAGTATGCGTCTTTTATCGGCAAGTTGTTAAGAAAGGCCGTGATTGTTCTTGTTATTTATTTCGGTTTGATTGCTTTAACCGCCTTTCAATTTGCCCGCGTACCGACCGGGTTTATTCCGGCCCAAGACAAAGGATACTTTATCGTCGCGATTCAATTGCCTGCCGGTGCGTCACTGTCCAGAACCGATGCGGTTGTGCAGGAAGCAACACAGAAGCTGTTAAGTATCGATGGCGTCGTGCATACGGCTGGGTTTACCGGGTTTGATGGGGCGAGTTTTACTAATGCATCAAATGGAGGAGCGATCTTTCCTGTTTTAGCCCCATTTGAGGAGCGCGCTAAAAAAGGCATAACCCATCAAGGTATTTTAGATGAGATGCGCGCGCAAATGGCGTCCATTGAAGAAGCGTTTATTGTGGTCATTCCGCCGCCATCGGTAAGAGGAATGGGAAATGCCGGCGGATTCCGTATGATGATTCAGGATCGTCGGGGGCGGGGCGTGCATGCGCTTAAAAATGCCACCTATGACATGATGTTTGCGGCCGGAGGCGAACCGGCGGTAAGAAACGTCTTTACTTTTTTCAGTACCGATACACCGCAGCTTTATTTTGATATTAACCGCCAGCGTGCTGAACGTTTAGGCGTTCCTGTCTCCGATGTTTTTAGTGCTATGGAGCTTTATCTGGGCTCTGCGTTTGTGAATGATTTTAATTATTTAGGAAGAACGTTTCGCGTTACCGCGCAGGCTGACGCGCCCTACCGTCTAACATCCGAAGATATTGTGCGCATACGCGTGCGTAATGATGAAGGCGAGATGGTGCCGCTCGGGTCACTCGGAACGTTTAGAGATATATCCGGTCCGGCGCGGGTTCCGCGTTATAATTTGTACCCGGCCGCATCACTCCTCGGTAATGCCGCTCCCGGTTATAGTTCAGGTGAGGCTTTAGCCACGATGGAACGGTTGGCGGATGAAGTTTTGCCGAATGGATTTTCGTATGAATGGACCGAGCTTGCCTATGAACAAAAACAAACGAAAAATACAGGTGCCATTGCTTTTGCCTTAGCGGTTTTATTTGTTTTTCTTCTGCTTGCCGCTCAATATGAAAGTTGGATGCTGCCTTTATCAATTATTCTTATTGTTCCGATGTCGCTTTTGCCGGCGATGTTGGGAGTCTCGTTTGCTGGTCAGGATAATAATATTTTAACGCAAATTGGTTTGGTTGTTTTGATTGCCCTTGCGAGCAAAAATGCTATTCTTATCGTCGAGTTTGCCAAACAGTTGGAAGATCAAGGCAAAGACAGATGGGCGGCGGCGATTGAGGCATCGCGTTTGCGGTTAAGGCCGATACTTATGACATCATTTTCTTTTATTTTTGGTGTGATTCCTTTGGTCATTGCCACTGGGGCTGGCGCCGAGATGCGGCGGGTGCTGGGGACAGTTGTTTTTAGCGGGATGTTAGGTGTGACGTTCTTCGGACTTTTTCTGACACCTGTTTTTTATATTTTATGCCGGAAGTTGACGGAGGTGTTTAGAATTAAATAGTAGGGGCGACCCTTGTGGTCGCCCTATAAAAATTAGTGCTAGCACTAATTTTTAAGCGATATTTTAGGGCGGGGTCAAGCCCCGCCCCTACAATATTTTTATTATGTTATTAAATGATAATCAAGGAAACACAATGAACATACAATTTATAAAACTGGCAATGCTGTTGCCGATGATTTTTGTTTTATCATCATGCGCATCACTTGAAAAATTAGCAGGACCGCCAAAGCCGTCGGTTGAGGCAACTAGTTTTACAAAGGGTACGACTGAACGTTTCAATGCGGCACAACCTGTTGCCGAATGGTGGAAGCAATTAAATGATCCGCAATTGACGATTTTAATACAGGAAGCGGTTGACCATAACCTGGATGTCAAGATTGCCATAGCCAATGTCCAGAAGGCGCGTGCTTTATTAAGAGCAACAGGCGCTGATAGCTTTCCGACGGTTGACACAAATGTTTCTTACGCGCGGGAAAGATTAAGCGAAGAAGGGATTACCGGAAGACCCGCCGACCGCACGGTTAACAATTATGAAGCGGGGTTTGACGCGTTTTGGGAATTGGATGTATTCGGCCGGGTCAGTGAGCGTATCGCGCGGGAAAAGGCCGCTGCCGAGGAATCTCTGGCTGAGCTTAGATCCGTTTATGTGATTGTGACGGCTGAAGTGGCGCGGACTTATATTGAACTGCGCGGGGCGCAGTACAGACTTAATATTGCCAATCGCAATGAAGCCAATCAAGAAAAGACGTATAACCTTATCCAAGAAATGGCTGAAGGCGGGCGCAGCACCAATCTTGACATTGCCCGGGCGCAGACACTGTTGGAGCAGACGCGCTCGACCATTCCGCCTTTGGAGGCAGAAGTTTCTTCCCATATTCATCGTTTAGGTGTCCTTACAGGACAAACACCGGACGCCTTGGATCGCGAGCTTAAGAGTGTTAAGCCGCTTCCGAGTGTTCCATCGACAGTGGCCATTGGTGATCCGCAGAGTTTACTCAGCCGCCGGCCTGATATCCGCCGGGCAGAACAGCAGGTTGAGCAAGCCATTGCTTCGTATAATTTGGCCGTTGCGGATTTATATCCTGAGATCAGTATTTCCGGTGCCTTGGGTTTTGCCTCAGCATCGTTTGGTGATTGGGCTTCGGCAGGCGCCTTTAATACGTCCATCGGGCCGACAATGAGTTGGCGTATATTGGACCGCGTGCGTGTGCGTGCTGAAATTGATCAGGCGGGCGGCGAAACCAAAGCCCGGATTGCTTCTTTTGATAAAACTATCCTTGAAGCGCTTGAAGAAGTGGAGACGGCGCTTGTCAATTTCACCAAAGAAGAGGCCCGCCGGCAAAGTCTGATCCAGGCAGCAAGTTCCAGTGCAACGGCGGCAGAGCTTGCCAAAGTCCGTTTCGAAGAAGGCATGGACAGCTTTTTGGATGTCTTGGATGCCGAGCGGACTCAACTTGAGGCCGAGGATGCCTTAGCGCAAGGCGAGACCCAGACGGCACTCAATCTAATTGCTATCTACAAAGCGCTCGGCGGCGGCTGGCAGATTATAAATAAATAGTACCTGGCACTATTTATTTAAAAAGTATCTGTTACTATTTAAACCTTAAGTTATAATATATCAATATTATAGGAAATTTTCCTGTCATCCGCCGTTTAATAACTAACAGGAGAAAATAGATGAAAAAATTAAAGGTCCTCTTCGTTGTTTCTTTTTTTCTAATTTCAATCGTTTCCCCACTTCATGCTCAAAAACAAAACCAACCTCTGCGTTTAGCGATGTCCGCCGCCTTTGTTTCTGAAAACGGTGTCAATGTCTACCAAAAAATTGTTGATTATATTGGTCAGCGTCTGGATGCGCCAACGAAATTTGTCACGGGTTTGGCCTATTCAACGATTAATGAAATGCTTAAAGAAGGTGTGGTAGCGTCCGGATTTGTCTGTGGCCTGCCTTATATCTTGGCGCATGATAAGGATCGGCCGGAAGTTCATCTGATTGCCGCCCCTGTCATGAAGGCCGAGCGTTACCAGGGCAAGCCTATTTACTTTTCGGATATTATTGTTCGTAAAGACAGTCCGTACCAGTCCTTTGCTGATCTTAAGGGCAAAACATTTGTCTATAATGAAGAGATTTCCAACTCTGGGTACAATATGCCGCGGTACTACTTAGTTAAAAACGGACTAGCGGGTGGTTACTTTGAAAATGTTCTAAGGTCCGGCTCTCATGAGGAATCGATCCGTATGGTCGCCGAAGGCGCGGCGGATGTGAGTTTTGTCGATAGTCTTGTCATTGATTTTGACCGGGAAATGGGCTACGGCTATGCCGATCAGGTACGTGTCATTGAATCTGTCGGCCCGGCAGGCATTCCTCCGGTTGTCATTTCTTCTCAAGCTCCGCAGGAATTACGCGATAAACTTCAAAACATTTTAATCAATATGCATAAAGACGAACAAGGTCGGGCCATTTTGGATCAGGCGCTTGTTGATCGGTTTGTTGTCGTTTCCGACACTAATTATGACAATATACGTCATTTTAAGCAAACAGCCGAGACGGCAGGGTACCTTATCATTCAATGAAAGCAACCGAACCTAAAAATATCAAACGCCAGCTTATTATGACTTTTGCTGGCTTGTTATTTATTATTTTTATTCTCCAGGTTGTTATGCTTTTTACGGTTAATACGGTTGAAAAGTTTAATGTGACAAGCCGCGGCACCTTGTTTTTGCTCAAAGAACAAACTCTGCAAATTCAACAGTTTGAACGGGCCACCTATCATGCTGTCGCTGCTTTAGCCATGTCCGACTGGAGCAGGCTTTTAAATCAAAGAGAAGAGAGTGAAGAAATCATTGAAGCGATTGAACATAGTTTTGATATTTTAATGGATGAGCATGATCATGAAACTGAAGGGCATGATCATTATAAAAATTTAGAAATGATCGAAGATGAAGAGTTAATAAAAAAAATACAACGAAACAGACTTATTTGGCGTGAGTTAAAAAGAACGGCGGTCGTAATTCTTCGCTCGTCCAATTGGGAGATCAAGGGCAATATGTCTTTATTAAAATTTCAAAAGAATGCAGAAGAATTAAAAAAAGCCCAGGCAGAGATTTTATATGAATGGTCTAAAATTGTTGACAGCCAAATGGATCGGTTAAGAACGGTGCAGTTTTATATCCTATTTTTTGTGTTTGTCTTTATTTTTCTTATGGCCGGTTTCGTGCACCGGAAAACGATTATTCCGCTTGATGATTCGATTAAACATTTAAATCAAAGTCGGCATGAGCTTACGGAACGTAACGAGGAATTAAATAATTTGTTAGATCAGTTAAGAACTAATGAAGCCAAGCTGCAAGAAAGCAATAAGCAGATGACTGCTAATGAGCAGCAATTAAAAAAGGCAAATCAGGAGCTCAAAGCCAATGAAGCAAAGTTAATTGCAACTAATAAAGAAATGGAACTTTTTTATGATGCGGCGGTCGACCGGGAGAAAAAGATTATTGAGCTTAAGCAGGAGGCTAATAGTTTATTTAAAGAGCTTGGACGGTCTGAACCTTATGATTTAAGTTTCTTATCAGATGAAGTGGATGAATTAGATGAAAATCAGACATAAATTAATTATTGGATTTTTGATTATCGGTATTTTTCTGTTTTTTTCGGGGTACTTTGCCTTCGAGCGGACAGAAAATTTTTTACTCGATTCCATTGGCAACGATCTTGAGGTTTTTGCCCATGAAACCATGAAAAGCATTGACCGTTCGGTGTATCATCGTATTGAAGATTTTCAAGTTTATACGAGTGAGCTGGTTTTACAAAAAGCAGTTAGACAGTCAAATCAGATATTTGCACCCATGGACGATGCTCAGGACTTTATTGATCAAAAAGAACAGGAGTGGCGCTCTTACGGCCAAGATGAAGTGTCACCTTTTATGCAGACATTAATTGATAATGAGTTGTCGGAAGAGTTACGCCAGAAAATAAAATCTTATAACAAGCGTTATGCTTACCCTTTGTTTGGAGAAATTTTTATCACAAACAAATTCGGTGCCAATATTGCTTTAACAAGTAAGACAACGGATTACCGTCAGGATGATGAACAGTGGTGGCAAAAGGCCAAAGAAGAGGGGCTTTTTATTTCACAGGTTGAATATGACAACAGTGCTGATATGTACTCCATTGAAGTTTGTGTGCGTATTGATGATACCCAAGGAAATTTTCTGGGTATTATGAAGGCTGTTTTAAACGTCCAGTATGTTTTTGAAATATTGGAAGACATTGCAGAGGAAGTCAATAATGAAAAGCTGCATGGCGTAACATTAGATTTAAAGCTCATTGATCAGGATCTTAAGTATATCTACTCCACCGAAGAACCGTATCAGTTTGGAGATAAGGTAGCGGATGAATTTATACTTATCCTTAAAAATGTTACTGTTCAAGAGGATACGCATTGGACGGCAGAGGGTGATGCGGAAGATGAAGATGAGGAGTTACTCGCTGCCGTTAAGTCATATGGTTTTAAAGATTATAAAGGGCTTGGCTGGATTTTAATCGTAGAAAATGAAAAGAGGGCTTTGTGGGAGCCTATCAAGCGGTTGGAATATTTTTTGGTGACTTTATTAATATTATTAATGGCGACTGTATTTTTTGCCGGGCTTTTTCTTTACCGATCAATTGCAACACCTTTAGCGCAATTGGTGGATGCCGCATTTAGAATCGGACGGGGTGATGTCAGCGCCCGTGTTACTGTCCGATCAAATGATGAAATCGGTCAGTTGGCCAATTCTTTTAATGAAATGGCGCAAGGGCTTGAGAAAACCACAACATCTGTCGACAGGTTGAATGAGGAAATTACCCAAAGGAAAAAAACAGAGGCGGATTTAGCTGAAATTGCTAGGATCCCAGCGGAGAATCCTAATCCAATTATGCGTATTTCTAAAGATGGTATTTTATTGTACGCCAATGGCGCAGGACATGCTCTTTTAGATATGTGGTCTTCTCAAATCGGTGAAATGGCTTTTGGGGATGTACAGGTGTTGGCCTATGAGACATTTGCGGAGAACCGGACGCGGAATATTGAATTTAAAGCGGCGGATAAAGTGTATATGTTTTATGTAGTACCTTTGGCTGAATATGGTTATGTAGCTATGTATGCGATAGATATTACGGATCAAAAGAGTGTTGAAAAAGAGTTGGTTCAAAGTTCCGGAAAATTGCATGGGGCGCATCTGGCAACGCTGAGTATTGTTCAGGACTTAAAAGAGGAAAAGAGTCTGGCCGAGAGATTGAAGGATGAAGCCCAGTCGGCCGCTAAAGCGAAAAGCAATTTTTTAGCCAACATGTCGCATGAAATCCGTACACCGATGAACTCCATTCTGGGATTTAGCGATTTGCTCAGGAAAACCAAACTGGATGAAAAACAAGAAGGTTATCTTAAGATGGTCGAATCAAGCGGGAAACTGCTGATCGGTATTATTGATGATATTCTGGATGTTTCCAAGCTTGAGTCCGGCAAAATCAAACTAGAGACAGTTGATTTTAATTTAGAAGATTTGATTCACGAAGTTTTTGCCATGATTGTTACACGAATGAAAGATAAACCTTTCGATACTTATGTGGATATTGATGATGATGTCCCGGTCAATGTTCAGGGTGATCCGACGCGATTTAAACAAATTCTTGTTAACTTATTGGGTAATGCGGTTAAGTTTACACAAGAAGGCAGTATTGGTGTTGAAGTTAGCTTGGATGCAAGGCAAAAATCTCAGGATTCATCTACAGTAAACCTTTTAGTTAAAGTTAAGGATACGGGCATCGGTATCCCGAAAGATAAGACAGAACTTATTTTTGATGCCTTCAGCCAGGCGGATGAGTCTACCACACGGCAATTTGGCGGAACAGGTTTAGGCCTTGCGATCTGTAAATCCCTCGTCGAAGCAATGGACGGTAAGATATGGATTGAATCAGAAGAGGGTAAAGGCAGTACGTTCTTGTTTACGGCAAGTCTTAAAGTTAATGATGCCGCTAAATCAGATAAGACGGATTTGTCAATTAAGGCCTTAGAAGGCATGACTGTTTTTATTGTTGATGATAACAAAATAGCACGCAAAGTGATGCACAAATGTTGTGATACAATGGGCCTAAAAATATTTGGTGAGGCAGATTCGCCTCAATCGGCATTGCATAAGCTGGATAATCTTGCCGAGGGGCGGGGGATTATTCCTGATTTTATCTTGTGTGATATTATTATGGAAGGTATGGATGGTTTTGAACTCGCTCAAAAAATTAAAGAGAATAAAGAATATAAACATACAAAATTTATTGCGGTGACAGCCGACCTGGAGGCAGAATCGTCAGAAGAAGCTGAGGCTAAGGTTTTTGATGCCTTTGTCAACAAGCCGGTGAATGTCAAAGAAATGAGTAAAGTTATAACAGGCTTGATGGGGAAAAAGGAAGACAATCAAGAAAAAGAGGAAAAAGGTAATACGCATGATACCGGTATTAAAGTATTGGTTGCCGAAGATTCAATATCCAATCAGGAGTTAATTAAGGCCTATTTTGAAGAGTTAGGATTTGAAGGGGATTATGCGGAAAATGGGAAAATAGCGGTTGAAATGCTTAAAAATGATAACAACTATGATTTATGTCTGATGGATTTACAGATGCCGGAAATGGGCGGGATTGAAGCGGCAGAGATTATCCGCAAAGATATTAGTAAGGATTTACCTGTTATTGCTTTAACGGCATCTGTCCTGCAATCGGATCAGGACAGAGTGAGGAAGTCCGGGATGAATGATTTTCTGGCCAAGCCGATAGATATTGATAGTTTAAGAGAAAAAATTCTTGAATACGTAAAAAAGAGCTGACTATTAATAAAATTAAAAAAGTAAAAGACAAAAGCATTTAATATTGTACAATTCAAATATCGAATAAAAGAGCAAGGTTAAGATGAAAGAAGATTTTATCAAAGAAAAAAGTGCGCAGTTAAAGATTCCTGAGGCGGGGTTGGTGCGTGTTATGACCAGTGCCTTGAAAGAGACAGAAGAACAGTTATTACATTTAAATAATGCCGTTTCGAAAAGTGATTATAATGGCATAAAAAGCTTAGCTCATCGTATAAAGGGGTATTTATTAAATTTGAAAATTGATGCATTAGGCGGATTAGCTGATGAGGTCGATACGCTTGCCACCAACCAGGCGGATATGGGAGAGATAAAAGAAAAATATGAACACCTTAGGACCGGGTTTGAGACATTCAAAAAGGAGATTGAGCTATGAGTAAATTATGGAGAACCCTGGTTGTTGATGACAGTGAAACAAACCGGCAGTTAATTAAAGAATTTATTCATGGCAAGGCTGAGTGTGAAGAGGCCGAGGACGGCCTTAAGGCATGGAAACTTTATAATAAGACTATGCATGGTGAGGCCGCGCCCTATGATATTGTTCTGCTCGATATTGCCATGCCGCGGATGGATGGGGTCAAGCTTTTGACCTTGATCCGCGAATTTGAGAATTTTGAGAAAAAAGAAAAACTACCTATTTTAGTCATCACAGCCCACAAAGAAAAGGTCGATGATGCTGTATCGGCTGGATGTGACGATTATCTTCTTAAACCGGTCAGTTCTGACGATTTACTGGCTAAAATGACCACCCTCATAAAATAACCTTCATTTCAAGCATCATATTTTCTAAATTATTGAAAATATTTGGTTTATGATTACTTTTGTGGACGCTCTTGACAAACCCCGAAATATAGTGCATATTTGAATAAAGTGGAAAAAACGGAAATAGAGGAGATAACGGATGTCCGATCAAAGCAACCCAAAGGCATTAACCACATTTGATATTGCTAAACACTGCAATGTGACCCACAGGACCGTGCGGCAATGGATTTCGGATGGGAAACTGAAATCCTACCGGACTCCAGGTAAGCACAGCCGGGTGAGTGTGGAGGATTTTCTTACCTTTTTGAACCAATACGATATGCCTTTTCCAAAGGATATTTACGGACTTAAACAAAACAGGGTTCTGATTGTGGATGATGATCAAGACACGGTCAAAATGATCAAGAAAATATTAGGGCAAAACGGTGACTTTGAAACAGAGACAGCCTATGACGGTTTTTCGGCCGGGACAAAATTTGCCGAATTTAAGCCTAATTTGATAACGCTTGATATCCGGATGCCGAAAATGGATGGATTTGCTGTTTTAAAGCAAATAAGAGAAGGTTACAAAAATAAACATGTCAAAATTATTGTGATTTCCGGTGTTGTTGAAGAGCAAGAAAAAAAGGCGATTGAAAGGCTGGGTGCCAATGCGGTATTCAGTAAGCCGTTTGATCATGATGTATTGATGGCAACGATTAGTGAACTGATGGAGACTGTGGTATGAAAGCAGAAGTATCAAAAAATTTAAGAACGACGCTGGCCAAGATGGAGGTGGCTTTAGGCTCTATTAAGGAAGCGATTGTTTGGGTCAACCGGGAAGGGGTGATTCAGTGGAGCAATACCTCATTCGATAATTTTATCGGGAAAGAACATATCTATGTATTAAATGCAAGCTTTTATGAAATTTTTCCGCTTTATACGGTTGGGGGTAATGATTTACCGCAAGAAGAGCATCCTATTCATAATGTTTTTCAAAGCCAGGAAGATTATGAAGAGACGTACTTATTTTTGAATGATAATAAAATGTTTGAGTTAAATGTATCAGCATCTTATTTGAATTTTTCTGAAGAAGAACAATGTGTGATCTTAACGATTCAGGATATTACTAAACGTAAACAAATGATGGCCAAGCTAGGCCGGGCGACTATGGAAACAGAACTCATGGAGGCTAAGGTTGCTATTCAAACTGAGTTTACCTCAACGGTGTCGCATGAGCTGCGTACACCGTTGGCATCCATTAAATCCTCGATTGATATTATTAATAGTGAGACTCCGGGGGCGTTGACAGATGATCAGAAAATGTTTTTAGGCAGGGCCAAGTCCAATGTCGACCGGTTAAACCGTTTAATCAATGACATTTTAGATCTGTCCAAAATGGAATCCGGTAAAATTGATATGAATTTTGCCATGACGGATGTAAGTCAACTTGTTGGTGAGGTTATGGAGGGGCATGCGCCTGTGGCTAAGGATAAGAGTTTGAGCCTGGAAATGCAAATCGAGGCAGGGTTGCCCCGTATTTCTCTTGATCCCGATAAGATGATACAAGTGCTTAACAATTTAATCAATAATGCGATCAAGTTTACAGACGCAGGTTCTATCAAGTTGTCACTTAATCATATGAAAGATGAGAAAGTTATACAATTCTGTGTGAGTGACACAGGTTTAGGTATTACAGAGGAGAATCAAGCAAAGTTGTTTGAAAAATTTCAACAAATCGGCGAGGCCGCGGATCAAATTGAAGGGACCGGTTTAGGGCTTGCCATATGCAAAGAAATTATTAAACGGCATGGGGGGAAGATATGGGTCGAATCTGAATTAGGGGAAGGAACATCAATCTTTTTTGTCCTTCCTGTTGGTGAAAGGGAGGGCAGTTAAAATGGAAAAAAAGAAAAAAATTATGGTTGTCGATGACGATCAAGATCTAAGAAGCAATCTTCAATATCAGTTTGCGGCTAGAGACTATGAAGTTGTAACGGCCAATGATGGATTGGACGGGCTTGAAAAGTTAAACAATTTTTCACCGGATCTTATGATTCTGGATTTGAACATGCCGAATATGGGCGGCATTGAACTCTATCATAAAATTTCCGAGGAGACCGGATCGCCCAAACATCCTGTGCTTATTCTTACTGCGAGGGCGAATACAAAAGAGTTATTTGAAAATTTTAATATTGATGGATTTATCACAAAGCCGTTTGAAATTGATGACGTGATTAAAGAAGCGGGTATTATAATCGAAAAAAAGTCAAACACAGGTGTTTCTAAAGAGAAACTTAAAGCCCTTGAAGCGCGGGGCATTTTCTTTGTCGATAATGATCAGGAATCTTTTAACAAAGTCGGTTTAACTTTTTTAAATTCGGGATACAAAGTCAATTCGGCGCAGACCGGCGCCCGTGCCATTGAAAAAATGATGATGGATCCGCCGGCACTGGCCTTGGTTAATCTCAGCCTCGAGGATATTTCCGGTGACATTGTTATTGAGAAGTTATTACGTATGCCTAAGACAGAGGACATTAAATTTATTCTTTATGTCCATCGCAATGGAGATCACGATCCCCATATTTTAGAAAAGATGGGTGAGAAAAAAAGTATTCTTGGATGTGTTGAATATGTTAATCCGGATGAGCTGTTGGATGCGGTTAATAAGGCGTTTGCATAAAGGAGGTTCATATGACAATAGAAGAGATGAAAAAGATGGAAGATAAGACAGTTGTTGTCACCGATGAGGAAGGTGTGCTGACCTTTGTTAATGCAACATTTGAAAAACATTTTGGATGGAGTTATGATGAAGCGGTTGGAAAGCCCATGGCGATGATCATTCCACAGAATTTGCGCGATGCGCATAACCTGGGTTTATCGCGTTTTCTTTCGACAGAGACTCCGACATTACTCGGAAAAACATTAACCCTTAAGGCGGTAAATAAGAATAATGAAGAATTTGATGCAGAGCACTTCATTATTGCGGAAAAAATCGACGGTAAGTGGTTCTTTGGGGCAACTATTAAGCCGGTTTAGTTTGGCTTTTTTGCTCTTGACGGCCCACGCCTCTTTGGCGCCGGCACAGGTATCGTTTAAGGTTACAACCCTTGTGGAAGATTTGGATCAGCCGTGGGGTTTGGCCTTTTTACCGACGGGTGAGATGCTTATTACGGAAAAATCCGGACAACTGCGTTTGGTCAAAGACGGATCGCTTGACCCGCGTCCGCTCCAAGGTTTACCCGATGTTTATGTGCTTGGCCAAGGTGGGCTTTTGGATATTATCCTTCATCCTGACTATTCCGAGAATAATTTGATTTATATTTCTTACTCCGCCGGCAATCCTATGGCTATTGGGACAGAGGTTGCCCGCGCACGGTTGAATCTTAAGGAACACCGCCTGGATGATGTTCAGGTTGTTTTCACCATGCAGCCTAAGCTTTATAGTCCTTATCATTTTGGTTCGCGTTTGTTGTTCGATGACGCAGGGTATTTGTATATTACTTTGGGTGAACGGGGTCGTAAAGAAGGATCGCAAGACTTGACCAATCATCAAGGCGCTGTTATCCGCCTGCATGATGATGGTGCTATTCCACAGGATAATCCCTTCGTTCATGGACAAAAAGGAGAAAAGCCGGCGATTTATTCCTATGGTCATCGTAATGTGCAGGGGATTGCGTTGCATCCAAAGACACGCGCCATTTGGACGCATGAGCATGGGCCCCGTGGTGGTGACGAGGTCAATATTCTTAAACGCGGTGCTAATTATGGCTGGCCTATCATTACTTATGGGATTGATTATGATGGTAGTGTTATCTCCAATGAAACCCGCAAAGAAGGTATGGAGCAGCCTGTACTCCATTGGACACCTTCCATTGCCCCATGCGGCATGATGTTTTATACGGGTAATCAATTTCCTGAGTGGAAAGGCAGTTTGTTTGTCGGGGCGCTTGCCAAACGGCATTTGCGACGTATTGAATTTGACGCCGATGGTCAAGTTTTACAGCAAGAACTTCTCTTAGAAGAACTTAGAGAGCGCATCCGCGATGTCCGCCAAGGACCCGATGGTCTTATCTATATTCTTACCGATAGCCGTAACGGGCAGCTCCTTCGCTTAGAAAATAATTAAGTAATGTGTCCCCTTAATTTAAATTTAAAAAAATGAAAATATTCTTGTTTTTTATTTTTTTCCAGTAATAATAATTTTATAATTTTACGCAAATTATTGAAAATAAACATGATAGAAAAAAATCAGCTGTGGATCGAATAGGGTCAGTTAAGTAAATAAAGGTTGTTTGAGGCGTTTAACTTTAATTATTAATTGGGAGGAATGAAGAAAATGCGACGATTAACGGCATGGATTATGGTATTTTTGTTTGTTTCGGCATCTTCGGTGCATGCAGGTTTTTTGACACGCGGTTCGTTTAGTGAAGAAGGAGGATTTGAGCGCCGCTACATCCCGCCTTTAACCAACATCCTTTTTAATGAATCTCCTTACATAACCACAGAAGTGAGTCTCTGGTATTGGTATCAGGAAATTCCCGATGATAGTATTACGGCCGGTGGTCACATCAATTTAGGTGCTGCGCAGGCCCGCCTGGCTTTGACAGACCGTCTGGCATTTATTGCGACCAAAGACGGCTATGCCGATTTTAACTTTGGCACTTTACTTACTGATACTCATGGCTTTGCCAATATTGCCGCAGGACTCAAATATGCCTTGGTGACTAAGCCGGAAGAGAATTATATTCTAACCGGCGGTGTGCGCTATGAAATTCCTATGGGGGATATTGATACAACGGGTTTTGATTTTCAGGGGCATGGTTCAGGGTTACTTGATATATTCTTAAGTTCAGCCAAACATTGGGATAAATTCGGACTTCAGGGTAATCTAGGGACCAATATTGCTATTGAAGAGGATAATACCACGCAAATGCATTATTCGATTCATGCGGATTATGAACTTTTTTCAAACTTTTTCCCGGTTTTGGAGTTCAACGGCATTACGACAATTAAAAGAGGGGATAAAAATACGCTCAAAATTGAGGGGCATGATGTCTTAAATCTTGGATCAGGCGACTCTGGCACAACCCTTACAGCCGGTGTGGGTTTCCGTTATGTATTGGATGATAATTGGCAGGTTGGGGCGGCCTGGGAAAAGGCGCTTGCGCGTGATGATCTCATTGATCACCGGACCAGTGTGAACTTGCTGTTCGCGTTTTAAATGCGTTATTTAGTGACTTATTTAACCTTAATTTTTTTGAAAAACAAATTATGTCTTTTCTTTTTGCATAAATTGTAATAGTATATGGAAAATAATGTAACCCATTTAATTGTAATTGGATAGAAAAATGTCAGGTTGCATTGTGAAAAATAATTAACCTAAGGTCCCTCGTCACCACCAGTAAATTAAAGTGACTCGGGATTAATTCGCGTATTTAATTTACACGCCTTATCAGTTGTGTAAATTAAACGCTCATTAAAAGACAGAAAAGAGATCATGTGTATGAATCTTTTTGTTATCGGCATTAACCACAAAACAGCTCCCATTCAAATCCGCGAAAAATTTTATTTAAGAACCATTGAACAAGATTATCTTTTAAGTGAACTCAAAAGCTCGCCTTTTGTCTTAGAAACATTTGTCCTCTCGACGTGCAATAGAACGGAAATCTATATCAACTTTTTAGAAGGGTATGAATATTGTGAGCCGGTTCTTAAGATTCTTTTTAATATTAAAAAGATTCCTTATAGTGAGAATTTATGCAAGAAATTTTATGTGTACCAACAGGAAAAAGCCGTCGATCATTTACTTCATGTTGCGACTGGTTTAGACTCGCTGGTTATAGGTGAGAAACAAATTTTAGGCCAGCTAAAAAAGACCGTGGAAAGAGCGCAAAGCAAACAGATGTTTCATAAAAGGTTTAATGTTTTGTCGAATATTGCCGTACGTGCCGGTAAAAAGGCACAAACAGAAACGAATATCAGTTATGGCGGCTCATCGGTGAGTGGCGTGGCGGTGAAAATGCTCGAGGAGGAAATGCAATCGTTAAACGGTAAATCTGTCCTTATTCTTGGGGCGGGGAAGATGAGTGAGTTGGCGGCAGACCGTCTGGCTGATAAGGGGCTTAATGAAGTATTTGTGATGAATAGAAGTTTGGATAAGGCCAAAAGGCTTGCGAAAAAGCTTTCGGCCAAGGCATGCCCGTTTTTTAACCTGCGTGAAGTGCTCATCAATGTTGATGCTTGTATTTGCTCGACCGGCGCCCCGCATTTTGTCATCGAAAAAGATATTATGCAAAATATTGTTGCTGAGCGTGAGGGAAGAAAACTTGTTTTAATCGATATATCTATGCCACGTAACATCGATCCGCGCATTGGCAAATTCAAAGATATCTTTCTCTATTCTATTGATGATTTAAATAAGGTGATTGAAGCTAATATGGCCAAACGGTTAAAAGCCGTCGAAGATGTGAAAGCTATTATTGCGGCCAAACAAAAAGAATTTTATCAAAAAATGAATAAATTAACTGCATTGGATAATAGACACAGTGTTCAAACAGCGGCAGTAAAGTAGGCAAGCGATAAAAAAGGGGTGTTTCCATGGCGTTAAATATTGAATTACTCAGATCAAGTTTCAAAGCTGTGTCTCACAAAGCCGAAAGGCTGATCGAAAGATTTTATGAGATTTTGTTTGAACGTTATCCCGACGTGCAACCACTTTTTGCCACAGCACGCATGGAAGAGCAGCGAAAGATGTTACTCAGATCAATTGCACTGATTGTCCGCAAGGTTGATGATACGGAGTATCTTGTTCCTTATCTGCAAGGATTAGGCAAGACACATGTGGCTTACGGCACCAAACCGGAACATTATGACGCAGTAGGCGAATGTTTAATCGCCGCGCTTTCTGAGACGGCAGGTGAGCTTTGGACCAAAGAGATGGAAGAAACATGGGTCGAGGCCTACGGCGTTATTAAAACAACGATGATCGAAGGAGCGAATTACTAAGGCGTAAGTGTTATTAATTTAAGAATGTTCTGGTTTGCCTGTTATGGATAACAAAGTTAAAGATTTTATTATTACGACAACAGAAAGTTTGGAGGAGTTGGAGCGGTCATTAATTGTTCTTGAAAATGACCCTTCGCGTACGCATTTAGTTAAAGAAATTTTTAGTAAAGCACATACCATTAAAGGTACGTGTGGTTTTCTCGAGTTAGAGAGACTTGAGAACATTTTCCATCATCTTGAGAGTCTGCTTGAAAAAATGCGCGATGAACCCAGTGGTATTTCATCGAGCGCAACTGTGATGTTAGACGGCGTGCATCACGCCAGAGACATTTTAAAAGGGCTTGAAGCTGAAGGAAGTGAGCCAGAGGGCGATGATACTGAGCTTCTGGCCCGTCTTGAAGAGGCTTATAGCCGGGAGGCGGACCAAGTGGAAAGACAGGAAAGCGACCAAACGCAGCCCCAAGTTGTCGATAATGATTCTTCTTTAAAGGATCGTTCGCTTAAGATTGATGTTGAAACGCTTGATAAAATCATCAACATGGTCGGCGAGCTTGTTTTAACGCGTAATGAATTTTTAGAACGCATTCAGGATGATTGGGATTCTCCATATTTATCTGCTATTCAAAAACTCGATTTTGTCACATCTAATCTACAAAACGAATCTCTCAAAACACGCATGCAGTCGATCAGTAATATTTGGGATAAGCTCCCCAGTATTATCCGCGATGGCTGCAAAAAGCAAAATAAAAAGATAACCCTTAAAACAAGCGGACAGGAAACCGAAGTCGACCGTCAGGTCCTTCAGGCGATTCATGATCCGTTCATTCATATTATCCGTAATGCGATCGATCACGGAATAGAATTGCCTGACGAGAGAGTCGAAGCGCAAAAGCCGGCCGAAGGAACTATTTCGCTTAAGGCATATCATGAAGGCGGACATATTATTTTGGAAGTTGAAGATGATGGAGCCGGTATAGACTTTGAGCGTGTTAAGCAAAAGGCAATCGATAAAAATTTGATCAGTGCACAGGATGCCCAGGAAGCGACGGACCGGGAACTCGTTAAATTTCTTTTTGAATCCGGCTTTAGCACATCGGAGGAAGTATCCAACATTTCCGGACGTGGTATCGGTATGAATATTGTTATGACGGAAATTGAAAAGATAGGCGGTTCCGTCGATGTTTATTCTCAACCGGGCAAAGGGACAACGATTCGTGTCAAAATACCTTTAACCTTGGCTATCCTTTCCGCTCTTACCTTTAGTGCCGATGGGCAGTCTTTTGCCATACCGCAGACGTCCGTGTCTGAATTGGTTCGTATTGATGAACACAATAGAGAACTTTTAGGCCACGTGCAAAATACCAAAATACTGCGTTTAAGAGATACGTATTTGCCTTTGGTCAACTTGACCTCGGTGCTCAACATGACCAAGAAGTATTATTATGAATCGAAGGAAGATTTTTTTATTTTAGTTGCGCATGTGGGTGAAACACGTTTTGGGATTATGGTCGATGATGTTCAAAATACGCAAGAGATTGCCGTTAAACCGTGCGGGAGTATTGTTGAGAAAATCGGTTATTATTCCGGAGCGACGATTCTTGGGGACGGCCGGGTCATTCTTATCATTGACCCTGCCGGTATTTTAGATAAGGTTCAGTTGGCCGGTATGTCTAAATTGCTTGAGAAGATGGATCACGAACAGGAAGATACGCAAGAACAGACACAGGAAGAGGTTATCGAACAAGAGAAAACGCATTTTCTTGTTTTCCGCGGCAGCGACCAGCACCCACAAACCGTTCAGCTTTCTCTCATTGCCCGGTTAGAAGAAATTGAGCGTGAACAGATTCAAGAGCGCGGCGAAGGATATATGTTGAAATATAGAGATTCGGTTTTGCCGCTTGTGCCGTATGATGATGCAACGCTTAATGGTAATCCCATTCAGCCGATTATCGTTTTTTCTGATGGAAAACGTCAAATGGGTCTTATGGTCAAGGCCATTGATGATGTTGTTGAAGGCGTTCTTAATATCACATCAGTTGGCGGTAAAAGAGACGGTGTTCTCGGTGTCTCGATGATTAATGATCAGGCGATGGAAGTGATCGACATGAATTATTATTTGAAACAAGCCTATCCGGACTGGTTTGACTTAGAAAGATCTGATATTCAGCAGAATAGAGAAACAAAGATACTTCTTGTCGACAGCTCGCAGTTTTTCCGGGAACTCGTTAAACCAACACTTGAGACGGTCGGGTTTATTGTACGTAATGCCAAAGACGGCGAAGAGGCGTTAAAACTGATCCAATCGAATTTTAAACCGGATTTAATTATCAGTGATATTGTTATGCCGAACTTAGATGGTTTGGGCCTGGCTGAGAAAATCCGCAAAAGCTCAGCTTTGCGTGACATAAAACTTATCGCCCTAACATCGCTTATGGGTGATGAGGATCGTGACAAAGCCATGGAAGCGGGCTTTGATAAATATCTGGTTAAGTATAATCAAGAAGAGTTATTAGGCGCCATTAATGAACTTATCCGGGATGAGGTGAAACAATGAGATCGGGTGAAGACCGCAGGAAAGCAGACAAGGAACCTTCCACAGAGCAGATAAACCGGCGTTCTACGGTTGACAGAAGGCGCGCCAATAACAATGAGTATATTACCTTTTATGTCGGAGATCAGTTTATAGGTGTGCCGATCTATGATGTCCAGGAAGTTTTAACAGCGCAGACAATATGTCCGGTTCCCTCGTCGTCAAAAAATATTGCGGGGATCATTAATTTGCGCGGCCAAATTGTCACGGTATTTAATATGCATCACTTACTTGAAATTGAAAGTAAGGATGCGGCCGGGGATGAAGAAAAAGAATATATGCATGTTATTGTACAGGGAGAAACAGAGTTGTATAGTTTTCAGGTTGATGCCGTAGGCGATGTTGTGACCATTGCAAAGGAGTCGCTAGCACCACCACCGACAAACCTGGCCAAACAGTGGGTGAAGTGTTGTTTTGGTATTCATCATATTAATAATCACATGTTAGCCATCATTGATAAAAATCCATTGATCGAGTGGGTTAAAGATGATGTCAAAAATATAAGAGAGGAAATGTTAACAGTTAGTAGTTGATATAAATATAAGGAGAACTCAAATGGCAGAATCAAACAAGAAGTCAGACTTATTAGAAGATCCAAATTTTCTTTTTCAGTGCACCGACCAGCTGGGGACTAACATATTTATTGCGGATACCAACTTTGATCTTATCTACATCAATAAACGCGGTAAAGAAACATTGGCAACGATGGAAGAAGTGGTTAAAGAACTATTTGATTTAGAATTAGATCAACTTGAAGGCGGATCCATTGATCGTTTCCACGCCGGTAAACTGAAGGATAAAATACGCAAGATTTTGTCAGATAAAGATAATTTTCCCTATAAT
>JANQMA010000029.1 GCA_028280285.1 Candidatus Omnitrophota bacterium
GGTCGAGCCGTATCCTGCATCAAAAGATCCGACCTTCGGTCCTGTCTGACCAAAAATTGCATTATCGGCGGCAATGGTGATATCACATAGCATATGCAAAATATGTCCGCCGCCGACAGCATAGCCTGCTACCATCGCAATAATCGGTTTAGGGCAGCTTCTTATTTCACGTTGGAAATCAAGCACATTGAGTCTATTTGTACCGTCACTATCTTTATAGCCGGCATCCCCACGGATTTTTTGATCACCGCCTGAGCAAAAGGCCTTCTCTCCTTCGCCCGTTAAAATAATAACGCCGATGGTCTCATCGTTACGAGCCTCTTGTAGGGCCTCGCGCATTTGATGGACTGTTTGCGGACGAAACGCGTTGCGCACTTCCGGACGGTTAATGGTAATTTTAGCAATTCCCTCCTCGAGCTTTTCGTATTTGATATCGCTAAAGTCACGAACGGTTTTCCATTCGATTGGGTTGTTTTCTACATCGACAAATGTCTTGCTCATAACATGCTCCTTTGTAAAAGTGATAGAGTGATATTCATAAGT
This sequence comes from Candidatus Omnitrophota bacterium, assembly GCA_028280285.1. Classification (GTDB taxonomy): domain Bacteria; phylum Omnitrophota; class Gorgyraeia; order Zapsychrales; family Zapsychraceae; genus JANQNA01. The sequence goes on from JANQMA010000029.1 coordinate 544, forward strand.
AGAGTGATGATTGGTGGTAGGTGATAATAATGTTTTTATTGGAAATATAGTATTATCGTTATGTAAAAGTATCGTACATTAGTACTACAGTAGTACGATATCACGACATTTCTATATCACAAACTATCACTTTAGCACCCTATCACTACTATCACTCCTGTCATTAAATTACCTTAGTTAAATATCTCTTCCATTTTTCAAACACTTGGACATTATTGGTCCGGTCTGTTTGAACTTCAATCATTGTTGATCGATTACTTTTTAAAGCCTTTTTGTAAGACATATAAAAATCATCGTTTGTTTTTGGTTGACTGTAATTTATCTTAAACATTTTGGCTGCATTTTTAAAGTCCAGATTATGCGGTGTTCCGAAGTATTTTTCAAATTGTTTATATGCGCCGATCGGCAGAAACGAAAATATTCCTCCGCCATTATTATTGAAAATGATAATCGTCATCGGTTTTTTTGTTGCCGCAACCATCGTTAAGGCATTGAGGTCGTAAAGCGCGGCCAAATCGCCGATCACAAGTGTTGTCCGCTTATCGGAACCGTTTGTATACCCGCAAGCACTGGCAATAATGCCGTCAATACCGTTTGCCCCTCTGTTGGCATTAGTTGCAACCGGTGCACTATAGCCATCGGCAAAGCTATCCATTTCACGAATAATAAGACTGTTTGACATAAAAAGATTATGGTTTTTGTTAATAGTTTGAGAAATCGTTCGGGCTAACGCGATTTCCGTTGTATCGTCTGTTTTGTTTAAAAAATCACCGATCAATGTGTGGGTTAAGGCATTGGCTTTTGTTAGTGCTTTGAGAGACTGATTTGATTTTTTGATTTTAATTTTTGGCAAAACTGTTTTACAAAAAGTGCCGATGCTGGATTGCACGCGTTCAGTGACACAATGCAAAGGATCGTTACGTAGCGGATGATTAAGGACAGTGATATAATTTTTTGGTTTTGCCGTTTCCATGTATTCATAGAAGCGTTTGGATGTCATGCGTCCGCCTAAATGAATAATTGTTTCCGGTTTTAAAGATTTCGTTATTTTTTTGGATAACAGTATTTGGTCGAAATAGGTGATAACATTTGGATGTGTTTGTCCCAGACGTAAGCCTGAGGCAATATCGGCAAAAATCGGCCACTTGAGTTTTTCCGATAGTTTGACAACGGCCTTCTCCTCTTCTTGGTTGGCGATTTTACCGACGACAATAATACCGTTTTTCGATTGATTAATTTTAGCAATGATATTGGATAGATCGTTTGGGAGAAAAGCTTGAGCGCTTTTATGGTGTTTAGTCAATGGATCTTTGGTTTTGGCCCACGCGGCAATCGGGTTTAAATAATCTGTGAAGGCCGTTTTTGTTTTGATTGGTGCCAGCGGTTCGCGAAACATGCAATTAAGATGGACAGGGCCTTTTAGCTCTCCCTGCGCCTGAAAAACCGCTTGATCAATAGTTGTTAGAATAAAGTTCGGCTCAATATTTTTTGTCGGTGTCGGCATATCAAAAAACCAACGGGCATAGGCGCCGAATATTTTAACCTGGTCAATGGTCTGATTAGCTCCTGTGAAGCGTAATTCCGGCGGGCGGTCGGCAGTTAAAATAATTAAAGGAATTTTCTTTTTTGAGGCTTCGACAACGGCGGGCAACAAGTTGGCCACGGCTGTTCCGGATGTTGTAATGATTGTTGCTGGTTTTTGGGTTGCGCTTGCATAACCAATGGCATGAAACCCGGAAGCGCGTTCATCACAGTGAATTGTTGTGTGTGCTTTTTTATTTTCAGCGACCGCAACGGCGAGCGGTGCGGAACGTGATCCTGAGGAAAGACAAAAATAATCCACACCAAGGCGGGTCAATTCCTCAACCATTAAATCGGCCCAAAGTTGATTGATGTGTGGTGCGCGGTTAAATTTCATTGGCTGAATACTTTAAGAAAGTTTCCGATTTTGGTTTCAATCTCATCCCACTCATCTTCTTCTGTAGAGCCCTGAACAACACCAGCCCCGGCATACAGTGAGAGCATTTCTTGTTCAATTAAGGCTGAACGGATACCAACGGCAAATTCAGAGTTCTCATATCCAACATAGCCGATTGGGGCGGCATACCAACCGCGATCAAATGGTTCAATGTTTCGAATTGCTTCGGAAATTCCTTCGTAAGGAACACCTCCCACCGCAGGTGTCGGATGCAGAGTTTTCAACACATCGGCTGCGTTTATATCGGGTTTGATTGTTCCCTTGAAATGAGTAACCAGATGTTGATTATTTTGTAATTTGATCAGGCTTGAGTCAGTATCGCGTGTTAAATTTTCACACAGTGGATTGAGATGACTTTGGATTTGATCCACAACAAATTTATGTTCATTGGAATTTTTTTCACAGACAAGCAGTTCGGCGGCAAGTTGATTATCCTCTTCTTCTGTTGTGCCACGCGGGCAAGTGCCGGCCACGGCTTCGGTGGTTAAGGTCCGATGGCTTAGACTGAAAAGCTGCTCAGGTGATGCGCCGATAAATCCGCGGAAAGGTTCAATTTGAAGATCGAAATGATAACAGTTTGGTGTAATATCCGCTAAATGTTTGAGCAATGCTTCCGGTTTAATGGGAATATCGAATTGAAATTGAGATTTACGGGCGAGAACAATTTTATCGTATTTCAGTGCATTTTTATTGTCTTTGATCGCCGCAAACATTTTATGCCACTGCTCTTTATTTGGTTCGTCTATCCGTTTAAGCACTTGTGGGACGTTGCGATAAACAGTCAACGCATCAAAGTTAACGGTAGATAAATTTTTAAGGACTTGTTGAATATAATCGTGCGTAATATCTTTGAGGGCGATGTTAAACGCAAATATGGATTGATCATTGGTATTAACTATTTCAAATTGTGGAATAGCAAAATAAATGCTGTGGTAGGCTTGCCACTCGCGGCTGTGGATTTGTGGTTGAAACGACACCCCGCCGTAATATCGTTGCAGCGGGTTTTCGGAGGATAAGTTATCCTCCATCGTTGCAAAAATATCATGGATGTGTTCAAAATCACTGCTTGAAATCTCGTCGGCGATACCAATACCAGCCATGGAAAAAGATTGATCCCGATTGGCCCAGTAGAACTTTCGGCCGGCTTTTTGATTATGCAGCCAAACGAAGCCGTTAATTGGTTCAGTCGGAAATTCGAAACGAAGCACACCGCGCGTCTCCCCTTGGGGGCTGACAATTTCAGGGATACGATGAATTTGGGCGGCTACCGCATCGTACAAATCTTCAAGCGGATAAACCGTATCTGTTTTAAATAGACTAAGCATTGTTTAATTTAAAATAATATATAAAAGTCGTTTGTCGTTGGTCATTAGTCATTGGTTAGCGAATGACTAACGACCAATGACCAGATGCAATAATTGTGTTTGTATTTACTATCTACTCCTTCTCTCCCTGATAAATCGTTGCTGTTCCAAATAAAAGCGGTGTACGTTTAATGTTAGTAAAGCCAGCCGTCTGCATCAAGGTGCAAAAATCATCACCATAAGGAAAATCTTCAATTGTTTGATTGAGATATTTATAAGCTTTATAGTTGCCGGAGAAAACCCATCCGATAACCGGTACACAGTAACGTAAATAAAAGATATGAAAAAATCGAATCAGGGCATTATCCGGCATAGAAAATTCAAGGATCAGTCCGTGTCCGCCCGATTTAAGAGTCCTATTCATTTCTTTTAAAACCTGAACAGGTTCTTCCACATTACGAATGCCGAATGACATCGAAATATTATCAAAGGTATTTTCGGCGAAAAGAATATGATTAGCATCGCCGTGCTGGAGCGTAATTGTATTGGATAGCCCCAGCCGTGCTAATTTATCATTGCCCACATCAAGCATGCCTTGCGCCATATCTAAACCAATGGCTTGAACAATGCTTGTGTGCCGTTTCACGAAGGTAATAAGCACATCCCCTGTGCCTGTAGCTAAGTCCAGGACTTTCATATTGTCGCGTTTAGCCAATTGGTCGGATAATTTATTACGCCATTGAATATCGAGACCGAAAGACAATAATCGGTTAAGTAAATCATAGCGTTTGCTAATACTATTAAACATCTGCCATGATTGTGATTTGGGGATATGGGTTTGGGTATTTGTCATTGTAGTTAACCGTTACAAGCACCGGGTGCTTGCGCACCCGGTGCGGGAGGCGGTTTATTCGTTTAAATAAGCTTCGGCCTCCAGAGCGGCCATGCAGCCTGACCCGGCCGCGGTGACAGCTTGTCGATATACTTTATCTTGAACATCACCGGCGGCAAAAACACCCGGGACATTTGTTTTGGTTGTACCCGCTTCTGTTAGCACATAACCGGTTTCATCCAGTTTGATTTGACCATCGAGAAATGTCGTGTTTGGCGTGTGTCCAATCGCGTAAAATAGTCCTCCGGAATCAAGCAGTATTTCTTCATTGTTTTTATTATTGATAACTTTAACTTGCTCAACTTTATTTTCGCCTAAGACATCGACTAATTCTGTATTCCACATAATTTCAATCTTTGCATTGTCTATGACGCGTTTTTGCATAGTCTTTGAAGCTCTTAAGACATCGCGGCGGACAAGCATAGTGACTTTGCTGGCAAATTTGGTCAAAAATGTTGCCTCTTCACACGCAGTGTCTCCTCCGCCGACAACAAAAAGCGGTTGATTACGAAATATCGGAAGCGCGCCGTCACAGACTGCACAGGCGGAAATACCCTTTTGCCATAATGTTTTATCTCCCGGCACATCTAATCTCTTGGCTGTGGCCCCTGTTGCCAGGATAATCGCCTTGGTTTCTATCTCTTCTGAGCCGGCAAAGACTTTGAAAGGATTACTGCTCAAATCAAGTTTATCGACCGTGACAGTTTTAATCTCGGCCCCGCAGTTGGTGGATTGTTCGCGCATTAAATCCATGAGTTCCGGTCCGCCAATGCCTTTGGGAAAGCCTGGATAGTTTTCAACGTCTGTTGTGGTGGTTAATTGTCCGCCAGCGGCGACTCCTGCCGCCATAAGCCCTTCAAACATAAGCGGTTCGAGATTAGCGCGCCCGGTGTAGATGGCTGCTGTGTGGGCGGCGGGCCCAGAACCGATAATCACGACGTTTCTCATGTAATTAGTCCTCAATGAGGCTACATTTTACGGAAGTGCAGCGACGTAAAATGTTAAGCCGAATTGACCCCGAGTGGCTTTCGATAAGATTTTCAGACACGAGGGGTTTTAATGTAAATTTATCCCTCGCAGCGGATTACACAATAATGTCTGCTCGGGATTAATTCGCGTAGATGATTTACACTCTTTTCAATCGTGTAAATCAAACGCTCATTAAAAAGGAACGCTATATTAGCGTCCCTTATTGGAAGTGTACTACTTTATCACAGTTTAATTATGAAATCAAATTTCGTATGCGTCTAGTATGGACGTACGACTTTGCTCTCCTGCGGCTTGGATTTGGCTTTGGAGAATTTCATCATACCGAGGTTTTTGATCATCTTTGAAAAAGAGTCCAAAATACGTGCGATCGTTTGTTGCATAGTTGAATGCCTCCGTCTTGTTGGTCGGGTCGTGCTGGGCGACCTCTGCTTTGTCTTTGAGGCGGCGATCAACAGGAATGCCATCATCATGGGTTAAAAACGTAAACCAATCCGATGATTTATGATCAAAGTTAAGTGGATCAAAATGAGGACAACGCTGCAAGACATGCACAAACGAAAAACCTTTATGATTATAAGCGGCTTTGAGTGTGTTAACAAAATGATCAGGCATCCAGTCAGCTGTTGAAGCCGCGAATGATACGCCTAAGCCGATAGCAAATTTCAGTGGAAAAATCGGGCTTAGGTAACTTCCTGCCGGCTGTGTATTTGTTTTATGCCCTTGCCGTGTGGTTGGTGACGTTTGGCTTTTGGTCAAGGCATAAAGTTCATTGTCATACATAACATATACACAGTTGATATTTTTATTGATTCCATGGATCAGGTGATTCCCTCCGATGGATAGTGAATCACCATCACCGGAATGAACAAAGATTTTTAAATCCGGCCGTGTCAGTGCAAGTCCGGTGGCAAATGGAATGGCACGACCATGGATTGTGTGCGCTCCATACGTGTTAAAATAAAACGGCGCCCGGCCAGAGCAGCCGATTCCGGAAACATTGACAATGTTGCTCAGCTCAAGTTGTTCGTCAATGATAAAGCGTTTAAGCCCGGCGACGATTCCAAAGTCGCCACAGCCGGCGCACCAGCGTGGATTCTCTGTTGCCAGGTCTTTCATTGTGATTTTATTTTCAGGGGCTTCAGCGCTCATGTCATTTCCTCTAAGGTTTTCTTGATACCTTCCTTGATTGGGCCCGGGGCTATCGGACGGCCTGTGGCCCGTGAAAGCATTGGGTTAATGTCGACCAATGTTTTGGAACGCAAAAACATCGCCAAAGGTGTGCGTTTAAGGTCATCCCCATAAGCCCCTTCAACGGTTACAACACGTTTAAATCGTGCGAATATATCTTTGAGCATAAGCGGTAACGGATAAACGATGCGAAAACACATACCACCAACCTTAAGGCCTTCATCCTGACAGTCGTGCACTGCTTCAGCGATGGCGCCGCGTGTGCTGCCCCAGCCGACAACCAAAAGATCGCCTTCTTGGCAGCTGCCAAATAATTCTGGTTCTTTCAGCGCATGCTGAACGGCATGGACTTTGTTATTACGGACAGTATGGGACCGTTGATTTGTTCCGGCAAAATAATTGACTTTGCCTGTCTCATCGGTATTAAGACCGGTGACACGGCGCATACCGTCTTCTGTGCCCGGTGCCGCTTGATTGGTGCGCACCATTTCGATATTCTCCGGCAGACGACTAATCCAAAAATGATCAAGGATATAATCCGGGATATCATCAATATTATCAACTGCATTAATTTGTGGTTTATCGATGACTTTATAACTGTTGGCCATCTGAAAATCGCTCATGATAAAAACTGGTAATCGTAATTTTTCGGCTAGGTAGCGCGCCATAAGTGGTGCATAGAAACAGTCGAGGATATTGCCAACACTAAGAACGATTTTAGTGTGATCCCCATGCGAACCAAATATAACCGCTGGTAAATCCGACTGTTCTGTTTTTGTAGGAAGTCCCGTGGATGGTCCTCCCCGCTGAACGTCAACAATAACAACCGGGATTTCGGCAACGGCGGCATATCCAATGAACTCTTGTTTAAGGGAAATACCTGGTCCTGATGTTGCGGTTACCGCCGGAACACCACCAAAATAAGCGCCGACGGCAGCACCAATGGCCGCGATTTCATCCTCAGCCTGGTGGACAAGACCTCCGTGTGCCGGGAATGTCTTGGCGAGATTATGCATGATCGATGAAGCCGGCGTAATCGGATAACCGCTTAGCATCTTAAAGCCAGCGTCGATGATGCCGGCGGAAAGCGCGGAATTGCCGTCAATAAGGACTTTCTTTCCTGTCGCTGACGCCGAACCCTTAAATGTATAACTATATTCAATATTGTCAGACGCATAGACATACCCAAGATGAAAGATTTCGATGTTTTTTTCAAGGATTTCCGGTTTTAATTTTTTACCGAAGGTGGCCTTGATTTCTTCGATGACAAACTCTTCCGGCAGCGTGTAGATGGCGCTAATCACACCGATGTAGTACATATTTTTACCACGCCCGGCGAGTGTTTTAATAATGGCCTTGGCTTCATCAACGATATGAAATGGATGAACCGATAAATTTTCTTTGGTGCAGCGCTTAAGAACCTGTTCATAGGATGTTTCATTGGCTTTTTGATCGCCCATATCAAGAAGAATTTCAACATTGGTGTTATGCTCTCCATCATCAAGACGGCGATCAAGCACGATTTCATGTTGGGCAATAATAATATCGGTATTGTTTCCAATATTCTTAAGATCAAAATCGGCTAAACGGACAATACTCCCGGAAAGGGCCGGTTTGGTCCGGGCCGGTGGTGAAATCTCGGCCGGGATCATCGGTTCGATAAAAACGTAACGCCCGGTGTGCGCAAAAGCGGTGATAAGAATATCTCCGGCTTTTTGGGCACCGCTACCTGCGTCCATCAGGATCTCAAAGCGGGAGACATGAATTTGTTTGGCTGACATGGGATTCTTTCTTAAAGTGTTGCTTAATAACAATTTAACTATAGCAGGATAATGGCATAAGGCAATATTAAATTAAAAAATTATTGCCTATTTTAGCGACGAGGGGTGGATTTCCGGTCTGAGATCGGATAATTCTTTCATGATCAATCTGTCTGAGGTGTTTTGATCTTGCGGGCCCTGGGCTTTTTCCTTGGCTAATAGTTCGGTTAAGTCTACATCAGACTTAAGCGTAAAGCCTGCGTCTTGCAACATCTGAAGTGTTTTGACGCGAGAGCTGCCCTTCGTATTTAAATAGCCGTCCAAAAATAAGGAATCGGCGGCATAAAATGCTAAAACTTCCATATCCCGTAAATGCATTTCACGCCCAGCGGCAGCCCGGATCTCCGCTGTTGGATTAACTAACCGAAACAAGGCCAGTATACGTAAACATTGTTGCGGCGTTAAATTTGGTTCTTGGTTTAATTGATTGCCTTTGATCGGCATAAAGAAATTAACAGGGATTGATTTAGAACCAATCTCCCGTAGACGATAAGCACATTCAATAATATCTTCAAAGGTTTCTTGCATACCGACAATAAGCCCGGAACATACATCAAGGCCAACGGATTTGGCAGCGCGTAGTGTATTAAGCCGGTCTTCATAACTGTGTGTTGTGCAAATTTTCGGATAATGCCGTTCGGATGTATTAAGGTTGTGGTTGAGTCGATCGAGTCCTGCCTCTTTTAATATTTGCGCCTTTTCCTGATCGAGCAGTCCGGCTGAGACACAGATTTGAATCGGATAGTTATCTTTGATCTGTTTAATGAGACTGGCAAGTTTTAGCGTCCGTGACATCGATGGCCCGCGTCCGGCAAACACCATGCAATACCGGTGGGCTCCTTTATCGTGGGCATTTTTCGCTTCGGTCAAAAATTCACTATTGGATTTGAGTGGATATTCTTCTATGCCGGCTTCAGACGTTTTTGCTTGAGCACAATAATGACAATCTTCCTGGCATTTGCCGTTTTGGGCATTATTGATAATGTGCACAGAAACATCCATACCACGGTACTTTTTGCGCACTTCAAAGGCGGCGTTTAACAGCGGTAAAATGTCAATTTTTTTAGATGTCAGAATTTCTTGGGCGATATCCTGATCCAAGGGTTGTTGGTTGAGTCCAATTTCAGCTAATTTGTTGTAGAATGTGCGGTCCATAAAATTGTTTGATTTCCATTAATAATAGGCTGTATTCTAGTATAATAAATTTAAGAAATCAATAGATTTACTTGGCAGAAGATAAACCTGTGTTATAATCTAGCCAAATTAGCAGGAAGTATTTAAAAAATGTCACAAGTACACACTCTTCATATCCCGGTTATGGGAACTGCCTTCACGATCGACACACCTATTCGTGTGGCCCATTACGGCATTTCTTCGGTTATTTCCTTGGTTGATGACACTCTGATCGAGCAAATGCGTGCACATTATTCTGCCCTCTTTGGGGAGCAATACACTGAAATCAGCAAGTACGAAGAAGATTACCGCGCGCGGCGTATTACCGAATATCTGAATCTTGTGGATCGTATTGTGAAACAAAAGTTTGAAGAAGTCCGTAACTCCTGTTTTGAAATCGGCAGTGAGATTACGAAATACTTTGAAATGCTGGCGGCTAATTCCCCCCTCAAAAAGTTATATGAAGAAATGTTGGCCGAAGAAAATCCGGATATTAAAAAGAAATTACAGGATAACCTACGTCAATTAATGAAGCCCGGCGATATTAATGTCAATATCATGACAAAACTTGACCGGATTAATTTTGACAGTAAAAAAGAAGAACTCCCTTCTGAGTTTTCCGATGCATTAGCTGCTTTGCGTGGCTATGCGCAAAGCACCCTTGATTCCGCCATTATTTTCTCGGCCGGCATTAATCGCCGTCTTTATAGTTATGTAGAAAAATTTGAAGATTTTTATGCCAATGCGAGCGGTTATTTAAAAAAGCGCATTGTGCTTAAGGTGAGTGACTACCGCTCTTCTTTTATTCAAGGACGGTTTTTTGCCAAAAAAGGGTTGTGGGTTTCTGAATACCGTATTGAATCGGGTCTTAATTGCGGCGGGCATGCGTTTGCGAGCGACGGATTTTTGATGGGGCCGATCCTCGATGAATTTCGTCGTAAAAAAGATGAGTTGATTGAAAGTCTACATAAAGTGTATGTTGCAGCGCTTGAAGCTAAAGAGCACTTTATTCCATCCAAGCCACATGAGACTAAAATTACGGCGCAAGGCGGCATTGGAACGGCAAATGAAGATGCGTTTATCCGCGATCATTATAAAGTCGACGGGACCGGCTGGGGAACGCTCATGCTTCTTGTTCCGGAAGCAACGAATGTTGATCTGCCGACACTTGATAAGCTTTGTCAGGCCCGTGAAAAGGACTTGTACTTAAGTCCTATTTCTCCTCTCGGTGTTCCGTTTAACAATTTGAGAGACAATTTTAGTGATTTATCACGTGATGATCGTATTGCAGCTGATCGCCCAGGCAGTGCTTGCCCTAAGGGGCACTTGGTTTCCAATACCGAATTTACTGATATTCCGATCTGCACAGCCTCCCGCCAATATCAAAAACTTAAATTGGAACAACTCGAAGGCCTTGAACTATCGGAAGAAAAATATAATCAGGAAAAGGTCAAGGTTTTGGTTAAATCATGTATTTGTCATGATCTCGGTGAAGCCGTGCTCATTAAAAATGAGATTAAGAAAAACGGACGTGAAATTAAGCGTTTTCCTGCGATTTGTCCGGGGCCGAATTTGGCCTATTTTTCTCATGTTGTGTCGCTTAAAGATATGGTTGATTATGTTTATGGGAATAATGGCAAGAGTGTTGTGGTGCGTGAAGACCGACCCAATATGTTTATTAAAGAGCTTGAACTCTATGTTAAATACTTTAAAGCTGAGGTTGAAAAGGTTAGTGTTGAGCCGACAGATAAAGATATTTCCTATTTAAAAGAATTTTGCGCGAACATGCGTGATGGTATGGATTACTACAAAAATCTCTTTCCTACGATGGATCAAGAATCTAAAGAATATCAAACGCGTGCTTTAGATCAATTGGAAGCTTTTCGGCAAGACTTTGAAAATTACGTTGCTTCGCAGGACTTTTTAGAATAGTTGTTGGTTGTTAGTTGTTTGTTGTTAGCACCTAACAACGAGCAACAAACAACCGTTATTGATAAATCTCAGCGCCGCGTTGTTTAAACTCGGCCGCCTTCTCTTTCATTCCTTTGGCGATGGCTTCATCTTCTGTAACGCCTTGCTGGGCGGCATAATCACGCACATCTTGGGTGATTTTCATCGAGCAGAAGTTTGGTCCGCACATTGAGCAGAAGTGAGCCGTCTTCGCACCTTCGGCAGGCAGTGTTTCATCATGAAAGCTCTCAGCTGTTTCAGGATCGAGACTTAAATTGAATTGATCACACCAGCGGAATTCAAAACGTGCTTTGGAAAGCGCATCATCCCACTCTTTGGCATGAGGATGTCCTTTGGCGAGATCAGCAGCGTGCGCGGCGATTTTATAAGCAATGATACCGTCTTTAACATCTTTTTTATTGGGCAACCCTAAATGCTCTTTGGGTGTGACATAACACAGCATCGCTGTTCCGAACCAGCCGATCATGGCGGCACCGATGCCTGAAGTAATGTGATCATAACCGGGCGCAATGTCTGTTGTCAGTGGCCCTAATGTATAGAACGGCGCTTCGTGGCAGATCGCAAGCTGTTTATCCATATTTTCTTTGATGAGATTCATCGGCACATGACCGGGACCTTCGATCATAACCTGACAATCATGCTTCCAGGCGATTTTGGTGAGTTCGCCGAGCGTTTCCAATTCGCCGAACTGGGCGGCATCATTGGCATCGGCAATACTGCCCGGACGAAGCCCATCTCCCAGGGAAAAAGACACATCATAGGCCTTCATAATTTCACAAATTTCTTCAAAGTGTGTATACAGAAAATTTTCTTTGTGATGCGCCAGACACCATTTAGCGAGAATCGAACCGCCGCGAGAAACAATTCCTGTTAAACGCTTCGCTGTA
>JANQMA010000039.1 GCA_028280285.1 Candidatus Omnitrophota bacterium
CAAATCCCCCTCAACACTATCATGTTTGGTGCTTTCAGCACCCTCTTCTGGATTATGCAGCTGCGCATTAGCTGCAAAATTATCCAAAAACGGTGATGCTGTAAACTCCCCTGCAATGCCCTGCTCATGAGCTAGTCGTTTAAAAACTGTTTTCTCATTCTCAATACGTTGTATAGTGCGTTCTTCGTCGGTTAAAGTAAGCTCTCGCTTAATTGCATTATAAAAAACAATCTCACTATACCTTAAAAAAGACATATAATAATTCAACCGATTCAAAGCAGAAACAATACGATCACCTTCATTTACCTCAACAATGCCTCTTAAATCTTCTATCGTGATCATTTCCCTGTGACGACCATCTAAAATAATAGTTTCACTCTCCAAGAAAGCACTCACTGCGTCGGTCGTTGATATACCCGCGTGGCTAATAGCTATAATTAATTCCATATCTTCTCGCACGCTGCCGTCACTTATGCCCAGTCCGATTTTTTCCAGTCCTGCCAGCGCACTAGCAATATAATCAATTTGTAAAAAATCTGCACTAACGTTTCTAGTAAAACCGTCCAAAAAATTTTCTTCTAATAATCCGTCTGGGTAAGCATCATAGTTAGCAGTCCGTGCAATATACGCTTCTTGAACTTGACTCAATCTTATCTCATATAATTCCTGTTGATCCAAACCAATATAGCGTCTCATTTCTTCACTTGTTAGACGGTCCATACGCGCTTCATGTGCTACCATTCTGAAAAATTGCTTTAAGGCGACTTCCTCATGAGATTGCACCGCTTCTATAATTAAGCTAGTCGGCATATCTTCTCCTAAATTTTTATCGCGGATATACGCCTCCAATACAATTAAATCTTCTAAGACCTCATCAGTAAATTCTTCGGCATTACGGCTCACAGCTTTTATGACATCTAAATAGCCTTCTTCTCGAAATTGTTTACTTTTAACGGCTTCTGCGACTGTAAGTAATGCCGTAAGTTCATCTTCTATACTATTGTCTTTGTTCCAAGGGTTAGCATCGTCATCTAATACATTTTGCTCAAACTCCCAAAGAAATGACCAACCAACTAACTCTTCTGCTAGACCCCTATCGCTTACCGCCTTTTTGAATTCTTCTTTTTCATCACCTAACGCGTCTTCAACCGTTTCCTCATAGTCTGTATTAAACATTATCAACGAGAAGAACATGTAAAGCACCCCAGCTAATATACTAGCTAACATGACTCCTCTCTCACCATCACTCAACCTTGCGGCATCACTATTTACAGATGATCCGCCGCCACTCGCACTTTTTAATGCTACCGTCACATTTTTATCGTTTAAATCGGCCTGCACAGCTTGATCGTATGCCCGGTTTAAGCTTGCGCTGTCACCTGTAATCTTCTCCATCGTGCCAGTAACCCGCGCCCGTACTCCACCCGAAAAATATTTTCTGGATACAATTTCTTGTGTCGACTGATTGTAATCTTCTCTAATATATTCATATACCCCCTTCTTAAATGCTGCTATATATTGCTCATAGATCTTTTGGTTAATTGTTGGATCATTAACATCAACACCTTTGGTTCTATTTTGGTCTACATATACCTGCCCCAATAAACTCTCTTTTAATGTCTGCTTATACCACGTAGCTAAAATAACTGAATTAAAAATTTGTCGCAAATTAGCAAATGTTTTTCCTTCATTCACTTCCCGTTCAATTTCCGGAATGATGATTTCTTTTAAAATTTGTGATTGTAATTCATTAATTGGAGTTAGTTTATCAAAGGAGGTGCTCCCAAGCCCATGTTCGGTACTACCCACATTTGCTTCAAGAGCCATATAATCCTCTTCAAGCATAACCTTTAGATGACTATCAACAACAAAGGCACCCTTTTCATGCTCATAAACAGAAGATTTTTCAGGAACAATCCAAACTTTATTAAATGTATTCAAAGGAATGTCCGTTGTCCCAAATTGATCTTGAGCCTTAGAACGAACCCTTTGCCAGAAGCTATCTCCTAACTCATCTTCCGGATACATTAGAGACGCTGTTAGCTGTTTCAACATGTAATCCTGGGCAAGCATATCCCTTCCCATTTCCGTTGTACCAAATGCATTTGGAATGATACGATCCTTTTCATACGGAGACAAATTAACCCACATGTGCTCTTCCGGGACAGTAAGGGCCGCAAGAAAATATTTAACCAATTTTTTAGACTCTTGATTAAACTCTGTTTCATTAAGATCAGCATCACCTTGATCTATAATAAAATCAAATTTTAGCGGATCATTTGGATAGAGCGTTAGAGCCTTGATTAATGGCGGATTGTAAACTTCAGAAGGAGTAATCATTGCCCCAGGCACAGGCAGATTTAAAACCGTCTGAGGAAGTGTGACAGCATGGGCTATCTGTGGTGGAAACATTAATGTAAAAGCAAACACCCCAACAAACAATAAAGAGGCAGCCCTATACAAAAAAGCTGATTGATTTTTATTTATATATTTAAACATAATTTACTCATAATTAATCTAGAAGGTGTTTGCTAAGTATATACGGCAATGTTGATTATTGCAAACGGGTGTCCTGGACAGTCCTGGACGGCTAAAATTTTAGAATTTGGGAGAAATTTTAGACAGGTGTGGGAAGAACTACGCTCAATGCTTTTGAAACCGCATCGGTAAGTGTTTTAAGCTCTTTTTTACTCATAGAAAGAGGCGGCATGAGCACAATCACATTGCCTAATGACCTAATGATCACACCATATTCGCGTGCTTGCCGGCAAACTTTAACCCCTATCTGATCTTGCCAGTCAAACGGTTGTTTGGTTTGTTTATTTTTTACTAATTCAATCCCCACCATAAAACCCTTTTGACGAATGCTTCCAACATATTTATTTTTTTTCAAGGGAGCCAGCAGTTCTTTAAGATATTTAATTTTGGGTTGAAGCTTATTCAATGTTTTTTCTTCCTCAAATACTTTCAGACTCGCCAGGGCCGCCCGGCATGCCAGAGGATTGCCTGTATAGGTATGCCCGTGAAAAAATGTTTTCATATCCTTATAATCATGCAAAAACCCTTCATAAATCCGGTTGGATGTCAACGTCGCGGCAAGCGGCAGATAGCCGCCGGTGATTCCTTTAGCCAAACACATAATATCCGGCACAACACCCTCATGCTCAACCGCAAACATCTTGCCTGTCCGCCCAAATCCGGTGGCCACCTCATCGCAGATAAAAAGGACATCATACTTTGTGCAAAGCTCTGCCATTTTTGTGAGGATCCCATCCGGCCACATGATCATACCGGCTGCTCCTTGAACTAAAGGTTCGACAACAAAGGCCGCAATAGTATCACTTTTCTTTTTGAGCATATGCTCAAAATCCTCAAGACAGGCGAACGCATATTCAGGATACTCTTTACCCTTTGGTGCGCGGTAACAATCCGGAAAGTTCAGTTTCTCGGCCTTAAAAATCAAATTGCGATAGACCTTATGAAATAAATCAATGCCACCAATACTAACGCTTCCAAGGGTATCCCCATGATACGAATTCGCTAAATGCACAATCTTTGTCTTTTTTGTTTTGCCAATATTTTGCCAATACTGATAAGCCAGTTTAACCGCAATCTCAACCGATGTTGATCCGCTGTCAGAGTAAAAAACTTTATCGAGTCCTTTCGGTGTAATCTCAACCAGCTTCTTTGCCAGCTCAATGGATGGTGTGTTCGCCAAACCGAGCGTGGTGGAATGATCAAGCTGAGCGAGCTGCGTGCACAGTGCCTTATTAATCGTTGGATGGCAATGCCCGTGGACCGTCACCCAAAGCGATGACACACCGTCGAGGTATTTATTCCCATCGGTATCAATCAGATAATTATCCATCGCGTACTTGATGACAAGCGGATCTTCTTCAAGCCAATCTTTCATCTGCGTAAACGGATGCCAAAGGTATTTTTTATCATCGGCAATCATCGTTTTGGTCGCACTTTTCTTTTTCGGTGAAACGATGTTAGATAATTTAATGTCTTTGCACTTCGCCAAAACAGTCTTTTGATCAACTTTGGATAAATAAGGGATAATTCCCAAAACCGGCACATCGCCAAATTGTTTAATCACATCAGGGTTGGTCAGCTCGGGTACACCTTTTTTTGTTTTAGTGGTTTCAGAAAAGATAATGCCGACGACATTAAGTCCCGACTGACGGACTTGCTCGATTGTTAAAAGCGTATGATTAATTGTGCCAAGCCCGAGGCGAGACACAATAATAACATCAAGCCCCATCTGCCGGGCTAAGTCAGAAACAAGGTAATCTTTCTTAAGCGGCACCATCCAGCCGCCGGCACCTTCGACAAGAATGAGATCATGACTAGCACTTAAACGTTTATAGCTGTCAAAGATTTTAGATATGTTGATTGTCTTTTTGGCGCGGGCAAAGGCAACATTGGGCGAGAGCGGCTCATCGGCATAAAACGGGTTAACGTCATTAAAGTCGTCTTTTAAATCAAGACCATTGGCAAGAAACTCGGCATCATCCCCTGCGCATTGCACCGGTTTCATCACGCCGACATCAATCCCTTTATTTTTTAATAGAGAAGCGATGGTAAATGTTGCGACCGTTTTACCGACATCCGTGTCGGTTCCTGTTATGAATAGACTTTTCATAGTAGTAGGGGTCGATCGTGAGACCCTAATTCATCACATATCTAGGGCGGCTCGCGAGCCGCCCCTACATTATTTATCCAACGATCCAGATTATTTCGAAAGTAGCATAAATGCCAAAGCGGTCAGTGTATTTTTGTTTATAGTAATTTTCCGCACGCTGAAGAAGGTCTTTCCCAATATAAATATCCTTTTTAAGTCCGTTAGCGCCGATCCCCTTAATCCATTTAATAAGCGCAAGCATATCCGGAAAACGCACCTGGATATTCTCCACTTTAACTTCCGCGTCATTAAACGCTCCGGTTTTTAAAGCGGATTTGATCTCTTCCAATGAATAAAGACGGTCTATAGGAAGCGCGCCGGCTGCCCCATAAGCAAACCGGAGCGACTCAAAAAGCTCTTGAAATGTATTAAACCCAAACATCGTCATATAAATCTGGCCACCTTCGGTTAAAACACGTCGGCACTCTTTAAATGTTTGTGTTAAGTCCCCAATCCATTGATAAGCAAGATTTGATGTGATGATATTAAAACTGTTGTCTTGAAACGGAAGTCTGCGGGCATCCGCCTGAAGAATCGAAAAGTCGCCTTCACGCTTTTTGGCAACATCGATCATGCCGTGCGCAAAATCAAGGCCAATCACTTTGGAATCGGGAAAAATATGGGTCAGACGATTGGTCATCCAACCTGTCCCCATACCGATGTCTAAAATATTATCGCACGCCTCGACATGATGCATTTTCCCGTAAAGTTCGCGTCCGATTTCCCGGTGCAGAGATGCCAGCGCATCATAATGTATGGAACTTTCTGAAAATTTATGCTGCACTTTATCGTCAAGAAGATCTATCGCCATATCATTTTGTCTCATCTAAAAATTTCTCAAGAACATCATTAAATTCATGCGGACTGATTAAAAACGGAAAATGACCGCTTTTTTCAAACCAATCATACTGCGCGTTAGGAGCGAGTTTTTGAATATACTTAACTGTGTCTTGTGTACAAATTTCATCGCATCGTCCGTTGATAAACTGCATGGGGACCTCAACCGCTTTAAGCACCTCGCGCAAATCCTCGGTTTCAAGCACATCAAGATACTCAACCAAGGCCGGTTTAATCGGAACGTCACCCACAACCCTAAACTTCTGTATCCACTTATAGCGACGGGTTTTCTTATCCTCACGGCTAAAAAGCGAGCGGAAAAATATCTCAATGATAACAGGATAGGCTGTTTCCAGTTGCCCTTCCAGCTTATTAAACTGGGCCATATCTAAACCGAAAGGATAATGTTCATCTTTGACAAATTTAGGCATTGACCCGACAAAGATCATACGCTTAATCCTCCCCGGATATTTTTCATACAGTTTCAGGGAAAACAAACCACCCAAGGAGCTCCCTATTAAGGTGCATTCTTGAATTTCTAAAAGATCAAGTAATTGAATAATATCATCGGCTAGAGTTTCTAAATCTGTCTTAACAAAACTGCTTTTGCCATGCCCTGGCAAATCAATCATGAGCACATTATATTTTTCACTAAAATATTTTTCTTGCTGCTTCCAAATGCGTTTATCCATTCCCCAACCATGGAGAAACAATAAACATTCACCTTCTCCGTGTACACTATAATGCCACTTGATTGTACTTGGCGCTTCAAAGTATTCCATTATTCCCTTTCTATATTAGTCCGAGCTTTTTGCCAATGTCTTCTAAATGGTTTAATAAATAATCGATTTCTTTTTCCTGGTGTGTTGCCATAACTGTTAATCTTAGCCGGGCCGTATTGACCGGTACCGTCGGTGGCCTGATCGCACTGATTAAAATGTTTCTCTCAAAAAGTTCCTTAGAAAATGCGAGGGCCATTTGTGAATCTTTCACAATAATCGGTATAATCGGCGTCATACAATAACCGGGATTAAAACCGACTCCTTTAAGTCCTGTATAGATATGCTGTACATTATCCCATAACTTTTGGCGGAGTTCGGGATGATTTTCAATAATTTTGACTCCCGCAAGCGATGCCGCGGCTGTCGACGGGGGCATGCCGGTTGTGTAAACAAAACTGCGCGCTTTGTTGATCACCAGATCAATCAATTCCTTTTTTCCGCAGCAATACGCCCCGAATGAGCCAACAGCTTTGGAAAAGGTTCCCATTTGAATATCAATGTCATCCGCAACATCAAAATGCTCAACAACCCCTTTGCCGTTTTTGCCGATCACTCCAAGACCGTGCGCCTCATCCACATAAGTCATACAATTATATTGTTTAGCTAATTTGACAATTTGGTCAAGCGGCGCAATACCCCCATCCATGCTAAAAACGGTGTCGGTTATGATGATCTTCTTTTTATAATCTTGATTAGTTTGAAGTTGACGTTCTAGATCCTGCATGTCGCGATGTTTATATCGTTTCATGGTCGCACCGCTTAATATGATCCCGTCGATGATCGATGCATGATTAAGCTTATCACAGAAGACAATATCCCCTCGCCCCACCAGTGACGAAATGATGCCGACATTCGCCATATAACCGGTTGAAAAAACGACACAACTTTCCGTTCCCTTAAATGCAGCCATATATTGTTCAAGCGCTGTGTGCTCATCTAAATTACCGCAAACCAAACGGGACGCACCCGCACCAAAGCCGCTTGCTTCAATCGAATGGAACGCAGCCCGACGGATACGCGGATCATCAGCAAGTCCCAGGTAATTATTGGAACAAAAATTAAGGTACTCCTTACCATCGATCGATACGCGCGTGCTTTGTGCGCCATTGATCGTCCGCATTGAACGTAAGCGATTACCTCGCTGTAAATCTTCAAGTGTGTTTGTTATGTAAGCATCAATCATAATTTTAAAAATGGTAATATGGTAATGTAGAAATGTGGTGCGATGGTAATGTTGTATTTTTTAAAATTACACAACTACATTACCACATTACTACCTTACTACATTTCCATTTCCACCACGTCTCCCGACATACGCTTAACAACTGTTCCGTTATCCGTGCGTACAACAAGCCCGCCAAACTCATCTAAATCTTGGGCATATCCTTCGATATCATTAATGCGGATACGTTTATTAAGTGTCGATGAATACTTCTTCCACCGATTAATAATCGGATCAAAACCTTTTTGCTGCATCGTTTGATACCAATGATCAAACGAACGTAAAATTTCCTTTAACATCGTAACACGTGAAACCGGTTGCCCAATTTCGGCTTGAATCGATGTTGCTTCGTCTAAAAGTTCATTTGCGTCATGATTAACATTAATACCAATACCGACAATCACAAACTTAACCTGCTCCATTTGCGCATTCATCTCCGTTAGGATGCCGCACAATTTTTTACCTTCCACCATTACATCATTCGGCCATTTGATCGAACAATTAATATCACTCATTTTTTTAACTGCTTCATAGACAGCAACACCGGCAAGCAGTGTTAATTTCGCGACATCTGTCGCCATAAGATTAGGTTTAAGCACCACCGACGTGTAAATACCACGCGAGGTAACCGAGGACCATTCGCGTCCCAAACGCCCGCGTCCGGCCGATTGCTGCTCAGAACAGATCACCGTTCCTTCAACGCAACCTTCCATGGCCTGTTTAAAGGCTTCGTCCATGGTTGACGGAAGCGAATCAAAATGAATGACTTTTTGACCGATAATACGTGTATTAAGTTGAGCGGTAATTTCGTGAGCCAAGAGTTTATCAGGAGTGGATTTTAGAACATAGCCTTTATGCGGCACAGCTTCTATCTGGTAACCCTTCTTGCGCAATTCCTGCATATTCTTCCAGATCCCGGCCCGGCTGATTTTAAGTTTCCGGCTAATTTCCTCGCCGGAAAGGTAATCATCATTTTGCTTCAAGATAGTTATTATCTTTTCTTGTACCATTTTTAGACCCTAAGCTCCTTCACAATCCCGGGCAGCTTCTCCAACAAATAATCTATATGCTCATCCGTCGTCCAGCGGCCAAGCGTGATACGCAGTGCGGCAAAGGCTTGATCATCATTAAGCCCGATGGCACGCAAAACATGCGATGCTTCCATCGAACCAGCGGTGCAGGCAGAGCCCATCGATGCACAAATCCCTTCCATATCCAAACGCATCAAAACAGACTCACCGGTAACACCGTCAAAAGAAAAATGCGCATTATTCGGCAGACGCTTGGTTAAATGCCCGTTAATCTTTGTTCCGTCAATAAGCGTCGGTACTTCTTTTAAAAGCCGGTCGCGCAGTTTACTTTGATAGACGGCCTCTTCATCCATCTTTTTTTGAGAAATCTTAATTGCTTCACAAAGACCAACGGCGCCGCTTACATTTTGCGTGGACGCACGCCTGGATCTTTCCTGATCACCGCCCAACAGAAAAGAAGACACATCCGTTCCTTCTCTTATATAAAGAGCGCCGATGCCTTTCGGTCCGTAAAATTTATGCGCCGATAAAGATAAAAGATCACAACCAAGTTCAGCCACATCAACAGGAATATGGCCGACCGTTTGACAAGCATCGACGAGAAAAGGAATATTATATTTTTTGGTTACTGCACTGATATCTTGAATAGGTTGTATTGTTCCGATTTCATTGCTGGCGTGCATAACGCAGATGAGCATAGTTTTATCTGTAATCGCTTCTTCGATTTTTTCAGGATTAACAAGGCCGTCGGCATCAACCGGGACAAAAGTTATTTTAAAACCGCTGTCGCGCAGAAGCTCAACCGGTTCGATCACGGAATGATGTTCAACGCTGCTGACAATAATATGATCACACCCGCGATCCATCGCCCTATAAGCAATGCCGCTGATCGCATGATTATTGCCTTCGGTTGCTCCGCTGTTAAAAACAATTTCCTGAGGTTTGGCATTAATAAACCGGGCCAAGGTTTCGCGCGCTTCTTCCAATGCCGCCAAAGCCTCTTGGCCAATGGCATGGGGACTCGACGCATTACCGAACTTTTCGTAAAAATAGGGAGCCATTGCCTCGATCGCAGCCGGATCGGTTGGCGTGGTGGAGGCGTAGTCGAAGTAAATCTTGTTCATAGCCCATCATATTACAGTCGATTAAAGCAATTGTCAACCACGTGAATTTTTTAGGTTTACAATGAATTTCGTCTATCGTTACCGCTTACCGTGACCGATTGTTGACAATGGATAAACGCTTTGCTATATTGTCCCGTACTTCCGATCGATCTTTTTTAAAAGAATATAAATGGGGCCATAGCTCAGTTTGGGAGAGCGCTTGCATGGCATGCAAGAGGTCAGGGGTTCGATCCCCCTTGGCTCCACCAAATTTTGGAAAGCCCGTCTGGGTGGCGCACCCCGGCTGGATTCCACATAATACATCCAGAAAAACCAGCCGGGGTGGTGAAATTGGTAGACGCACTGGATTCCGAAACGAACGTTAGTGAGTGAAGTCCCGAGCGACAGCGAGGGAAAAATCTAAAACAGTGAGGGTTCCCCTCGAAAAAATTTCTGCTGGAGTGGTGAAACTGGTAGACGCACTGGATTCAAAATCCAGCGACCGCGAGGTCATGAGGGTTCGATTCCCTCCTCCAGCATAAATTTTTTCTCGGGACAAGCGATTCCCTCCCCCGGCATTCTGCTTCGCTCTTACCTATTTTGATTAGAGCTTCGCAGAACAAGCCATTACTTAAGGAGCCTATATGAAACTTAAAATTTTCTTAACCCTTATTTTTTCTTTTCTCTTAATTAGTAACACTTCAGCCCAAACACCAGAAGCCAAAAAAAACATTAAGCTCAAAGACGGCACCATCTTAAAAGGACGTGTCATTAGTATGGAAGACGGCGTCTATACCATCCGCACACCTTATCTGAATGAAATTGCAATTAATGAAGAAGATATTGAAACGATAAGCGATCATGTCGTCCAACCGCTTACGCAAGATCTTCTTAGAAACGAAGTGGAAGCTGTGCAAGGACAGGTCATCGCAAACCCCGCACTCATGCAAGAAATTCAAGAAACGATGAATAATCCAAAGATAAGAGAAATTATGCAGGACCCCGAGTTTATTAACGCGGTTATGAGCATGGACCCTGAAGCAATCAAAAATAATGAAAAGACGTACGAAATGCTCCAGCAGCCGGAGATTAAAGAACTCTTTCAAAAGATTGAATCGACATTAAATAACACGCAGACTAATCCTTAAAAATTTTATCAAAAAAATCCTGCATGTCCTGCCAGGATTTCTTATCTGCCTCTTCACTATACCCTAAAGGAATGCCGAACTCCTTACCAATCCTATCGGCATCGGGATTTGTAAAACTGTGCGTCGCCCCCGCGTAACTCATAAATGTGTAATCAGCACCGGCTACGTCCATTTCTTTTTTAAAGGCAGCAACGTGTTCCGCCGGTATCATAGAATCATCCGCGCCGTGACAAACAAGAATTTTGGCTTTGATAGCGCCGGGCTCGGGCACAACCGATGAAGCCAAACTCCCGTGAAAACTTACAACCCCGTCAAGGTCAACACCCATACGCGCCATGTTTAAAACAGTTGAGCCGCCAAAACAGTAACCGATGGCCGCAATCTTTTCAGGATCAACCGCTTCATGTGTTTTTAAAAAATCATGTGCGGCCACAAACTTCGCTTTATACAAATCCATATTAGCCATGGATTGACTTGCAAACTCTCCGGCTTGATCCGGATGTTTGGTCGACTTACCCCCGCCATACATATCAATAGCAAAGGCAACATAGCCAAGCTCGGCTAATTGTCGTGCACGTTTTTGTACGTAATCATTATGCCCCCACCATTCATGCACAATCAAAACACCCGGACGCGCGCCGGCAACATCTTTATCATAGGCAATGTATCCTTTAAGGACAATGCCATAAGCCTCATAACTTACTACACTTGACTCAACTTCAGCAAAAGCAGTTGTCGATAAAGCAAACGTTAAAAGTAAACCTAATATTAATTTTTTCATCACCTCTCCTTAATGTGTATCAAAGATATATTAATTTAACTACAGAACGATTGTATCAGCTGCTTACTTAACCGCAACCCCTTTTACATACGTCTGCCAATGAATTGTTTTAGAGAGGATTTAAAGCTTTTTGAATAGCCTGGCGGCAGTCAAAAAGTTCCTGCGGGATAATTGTGGTAATCTTATTGTTCTTACACACAACCGGATTTTTCAAACCTTCGGTCAGCGGCATTGCGATATAGCTTGGAATAGGTGTTACTAAATGAATCCACAAAGAACTGAGCCGCGGCGTTAAAACCGGAACAGGGATCACAAACCGTTTTCTAAAGCCTGCCACTTCTGCATATATTCTCATCAAATCCAAATAGGAAAGGACTTCCGTTCCGCCGATATCATATGTTGTTCCTATGGTTTGCTGCGCCTCGGTGCATCCATAAAGATAATTAATGACATTATCTATTGCAATCGGTTGATTAGGCGTCTTAACCCATCTTGGTGTCACCATAACCGGCAGACGCTCGACAAGATGGCGCAGTATTTCAAAAGATACGCTGCCAGACCCGATAATCATCGCTGCCCTTAAAACAGTAACAGGCACCGATCCTGATTTAAGAATCTCCTCTACCTCCCGACGGGATCTAAGATGCCTGCTTAACTGCGCACTATCATCCCCCAGCCCCCCTAAATAAATAATTCTCTTTAAACCGCATTGCCGGGCAGCTCGTACCATATTATTGGCCGCCATCCGGTCCGCTCTTTCAAAATCTTTGTTCTCTACATCCATTGAATGAACTAAATAGTATGCAATATCACATCCATTAAGCGCACTACGCAGAGAATCCGGATCGCGCACATCGACCTGAACAAGTTCAACATTGGGGTGATTTGAAAAAGACTTGTCTTTTAACTTATCTTCAGAGCGGCCGGCGGCTTTCACACTAAAACCTTCTTCCAATAATTTAGGAACAAAGTTTTCACCAACATACCCGGTGGCACCTAAAACAATAATTTTTTCTTTCTGTGCCATTGTTTATTTCCTCTTAAAAATGAAAACATCCGGATCACTCGGCCAGTCTTCAAAAACATAATCCGGTTTAAGCAAAGGCGCGTAATCCTGCGGTTTGGCAAATGGAAAACTCACAATATCCCAAAGTCCCGAGGCCGTCCTTTTAACCGTCTGCACCATACCCCAAACTGCCCCGCTTGCTGCCCAAACAAGAAAGTGGTCCGTTATATGTGCTCCTTCAATCCAGTAGGCCCGCGTCTGCTTAGGGATCTCAACAGATGCAGTGACAACATTAACAACGCCTCTTGTAAGTTTATTTCCTGCACTCTCAGCAAAAACTTTTGAAACACCCGTTAAACTAAAAATAATGGTAAGTATAATTAAATTTTTCATGACATACTCCTAAGACAGGATTGGCGCCTTTATGCCCCAATCAACGGTAATAATATTTCCAACTAATACACCGCCTTTATCGAGCAGTTTATTCCATGTAATATTAAAATCCTTACGGTTTATTTCCCATAGACCTTTAATATCAAGCAACTTCTCTCCACTCGCTTCATCTATAATGATATCGGCATCAAAAGGCAGAACATATTCTTTTTTAACACCGTGCAAATCGAGCACGCCTTTGACTTTATATCCCTGCTCATCTTTAAAAATCGTATCACTTGTAAAAGTAATCAACGGGTACTCCTGTGACGATAATAGTCTTTTGGAGCGCACAATTTTATCACACCAGCCGCAATTCGATGTAATTGTCTTGGTCACAAACTCCAGATAAACTGATTGAATAGTATTTTTTTCAGAATCAACTTTAACCTTTCCATTAAAATCCTCAAAGAACGAGTGATATGTTCCAATGACCGCATAATCAATCGATGCCTTAACATCAGCCTGTTCAGGATTAAGATAGACCTTGCCGTTGGCATGAACAGCTGTCGCCGTCCATAACAGAATAGTTAACCCCATCAACGGTATTCGTTTTACGTTTAAACCCATCGTTTTGCTCCAAATAATCTTTCAATCACATCAACGCGATAACTAAATATCTTATCAAGCTGTTTACTGACAATAACCTTGTTAATAATTGGTGCTAAAAAACCCGCCGGCAAGGCATAATGAACGATATCAATAATCTCCACACCTTTGTCCGTGGGTCTAAAAATATGCTGATGATACCAAAGTTTATACGGCCCCACCCTCTGTTCATCGACAAAAATATAGGGTTCTTTGACATGTTTAATTTCACTAACCCATAACATCTCAATACCCAATAAAGGCTTAACCGTATACTCGATGATCATGCCATTGTAAACTTTCTCTCCGAGGTCTCCTTTTATTTTAAAATCCAATTCACGCGGTGTAATCATCGACAAATTCTGTGGTTTGGAGAAAAAGGCCCAGGCTTCCTCAATGGAAACAAAAATTTCCTGTTTGCGTTGTAAGGTAAATATTTTCATAATCTATCTTTACCCCTATAAACAACTCTTTCTTCTTTATTAACATTAGATTTAGGGCCTAATATTTGCTCTTTTAATCTTTTATCAAATGGTTTTTCACCCAGCCATACGGAAAAAAGCGCGTGGGCAAAATCACTTCCCTTGATAATCCCCGTTAGTTGATCGTTGTGAGCAAACTTTGTTCCGACTCCTGGGATATAAGTTAAAGAAAAACGATCCCCCGGATTAAGGTCAACGAAATAATTACGCATCCGTTCAACCTCAGATGTAATGGCTTCAAATTCACTCTTACTAACATTGGCTTTCATGCGGTCAATGGTATAGTTCTGCATTCTATGGGCCGGGATACTGACAAAATATTCAACCTCGATGCGTTTAGGAAAGCGGCCGATATTATTTTGATCAAACACACCATTTTGATAAAATCCAGCCACAAAGGCCTTGAAAAAAATCATCGATTTAAGGCCGGTGCCCTGCAGCACCATATCAATGCCTTCATCTGTATAAACATTATCAAAGCGCACATTATTTATCTCAGCGGCTTGAGCATTCGCCGCACCACTCAGTATCGTTACCAAAAAAATGATTTGCCAGGTTTTACGTTTCATTTTTTGCTCCTTAGCTTACTACACCTTAAGCATAACAAACAGATAGGAAAGCTCAACGCCGCATGATAAATTACATATCATGTATTCAATTTTAAGTGGTATTAATTTTTCTTAAAGTGTTTGGAGATAAGTAGTTAGGTTAATATCTTGACGAGTTATGCCCAATTTTTTGCGTATTCGGTTGCGGTGAGTTTCAACGGTTTTAAACGAAATATTAAGCATATCAACTATCTCTTTGCTGCTTAACCCATTTTTAATAAGGTTGGCAATTTCAACCTCACGGGGAGATAATTTGAGATGCTTATCAGAAACCTGAATACCGAAGGTTGAGGTAAGATCTTTTAAGTTTTGCTCAAGAATATCAATGTACTGTTTATCGAGTTTTGTCCCTTTACGACGCAGTTTTTTTAAAGCCGGAATCAACACTTCTTCAACATTAAGGGTAACACCCTCTTTGATCTTATTCTTTTCTATTTCAATTTGCTGAAGAATTTCCGTTAAAGCCGTATTTTTTTGGGCAATGGCCTCTTCTTGCATCTTTCTTTTAGTCACATCGTGTTGAATGGCTATGTAGTGCGTCACCTCGCCATCTTCATTTATAATTGGTTCAATATGCCACTCATTCCAAAACTCGGTGCCGTCTTTTTTGTAATTAATGGCTTGCCCGAAAAATACTTCATTAGCTTCGAGTTTTTTTCTTAAACTTTTTAAGACCTCCTGGTCTGTCTTGGGCCCTTGCAGCATGCGAGGCGTTTTACCTAGAGCCTCCTCCGGTGCATAGCCGGTCATTTTGGTAAAACCGGGATTGACGTAGACAATAGTGGGCCCTGGCTCATCCAATTGATTGTTGGTCACTATGATGGAGTCTTCGGAAAAATGGACAACCGAGGCAAGGAGTTTTTCATCTACCTGGTATTTGGCATTATAATTTTTCATGCTGATAAAAGGTGTCCTAAAACCGATCACTTCTTCCTCCATTTTACATTGATCAATTAAACCTGACAAAGAAAATGATAAAAGAATATGGAGGATTAATCAACACAGATTGGTTGCATACGAATCATGTATGGCAAAATCAGTGGTCAATGGAAAGAGTTTACAAAACATGCGTATCAACAAGTTTCACCAAATGATCAAGTTCCGGCTTTGTGATTTGATCCACCGCGCCTATTTGCTTGCATTTTACGGATAATTCCGGTGAAATCATTGAAGAAAATACAATACAAGGTAGTTTTTTGATCGACTCGCTTTCTTTAATACGCTTAATAAGATGTAGTCCGTCCATCTGCGGCATTTCAATATCTGTAATGAGTAAATTACAATGATCGGTCATTGTTTCAGCGTTTGCATCCTTACTAATTTGTTCGATATGCGTCCAGGCTTCCCTGCCATCTTGAAATTCCTGGACTTTGTAACCAGCCTGTCTAAGGGAGTCGACCAAAAGACTGCGGATAAATGCAGAGTCCTCGGCAATAAGAATATTTTTGGTCCCCCGATCAAAATTAACATCTCCGATATTGGCCAAAGACGCTCCTTCAATGCCGGATCCCGGATTGATAATGGAGGCAATCTTTTCAAAATCCAGCAAAAATAAAATATGCTCTTCAATTTTGACAACACCGACAGTGTTACCTTCCTGTGAATTGATTAGTCCTGATGGAGGCTCAACTTGTTGCCATGAAATCCGGTGAATACGTGTTACCTCATCGACCAAAAATCCAGCATGAATTTTGTTAAACTCAGAAATAATAATACGGCTGGCCTTTTTTTCACACTCTGTGTATATATTTAAATATTTAGCGAGATTAACAACCGGAATAATCTTTCCTCTTATATTAACGACCCCCGCCAGCGAAGAATGACCATCCGGAACAGGAACAATTTTTATATCCCCTCTTATAATCTCCCGCACCTTGGCAACGTTAATGCCATAGAATTCTTCGCCAATACGAAAAACAACTATTTCAAGTTCATTGGTTCCTGTTTCTAATAAAATTTCGTTTTCTTTCATTTTTTCCATTTTTTTTACCTATCAGATTAATATGTTTATCCAGAAAAGAGAACAGGCCGTTTAATGCTTACGCGCTGATGTCTTAATCAAGGCTACTACTTTATTACTTTCTTGAAATAAAGGCATATTAAACGCATCTACCGCTGTCATTTCAAAATGCGTTAGACCTCCACGCCCCATAGCTTCAATATTTTTAACCGTCGGTGCAATAAAACTCCAAACGTTATTAATAACATCCAACTGTGCTTTAACAGCATCGTTGTCAACCGGAGCAATACCCAACTCTTGGTCTCCTGCCGTTAGAGCCTCTAAAGTCTTAGAAAAAAGTTTTCCGGTTTTATGGAGTTCTTTAACGTTTTGATCATGATCAATATCTAAATAAATCATAAGAATTTCTTTAGCCATTTTTTGTGAAAGCATTCTTTGCTGACCGGCAAGATCAATCACTGGATTAACATGTAATCCATACCGCGTTTCATACATCCGGGCAACTGTATTGAGCTCTGCTAACAAAGCAAGATCTTGTCCTTTCAAAACATCCACTTCCTCGTCTAAAAGTTCTTGTCCTTCAATAATCTTGTAATAAACCGGTTTTAATTGCGCAAAAATTGTTTGTGTCTTCTGCAATTGAACTTTGATTTTTGGATTGGTTGATGGGGGAATCTTAAGCTCGGCATCTCCTTGTTCTAAGCCGCTCAGTATTTTCTCAAATACAGGTATTGCCTTTTCGAGTTCTTGGGCATTTTGAGCAGAAGAAATTCCTGCCAAAATAAACAAAGACTCTTTTGACATTTTTTGAGAGAGCATAACTTGTCGTCGAGATAAATTAATAATGCGCGCAAGCTCTTCATTAGAAACACGGGGTAAGACTTTTCCAATGCGTGGCCTATCATCATTTCTTTCTGTCGGCACGGTAACAATCGCGGGGGCCGGAATAGCCGCAGGAATATTGTTTTGTTCGACTACAGGCTGCTTCTCTTTTTGTTCATTAACAAATGTAATATGAACTTCTGTGTTTGGTTGGTCGGCTGGCGCCTCTTCACAAAAACCTTTGCTGATAAAACACGTTAACCCTGTTATAACAGCTAAGGCTACTTTGTAATGAAATAGCTTATTCACGTATTTATCCCGACTGCTGCCCAGTCACCTCTGCGCCTTTTTCTCCTACCCGCTCTTGTGTATCATCCGCTGCACTAACTCTAAACTGGCTAACCAATTGCTCAAGCTCACGTGATTGGGATGCCATCTGAGCGGCTGACGCCGCCAGCTGCTCTGAGGCTGATGCGTTACTTTCCGTAATTGATGTGTTTTCTTCCATTGTCGCCGCTTGTTCCTGTGTTGCTGAGGATATCGCACGGATTTGATCAGCCACTTGTTGAACATCGCCTACCATCTTCTTTAAACTGTCCCCCGCATCCTTAGAAAGCTCTGCTCCCGTTTGAACCTGACCAGAACTCTCGTCGATAAGTGTCTTAATATCTTTAGCCGAATCGGCACTTCTTTCTGCCAGCTTACGCACTTCATCGGCCACAACAGCAAATCCTTTTCCATGTTCACCGGCGCGGGCCGCTTCAATAGCCGCATTAAGCGCAAGCAAATTCGTCTGATCGGCAATATCCGTAATAAGATCAACTGCATCGGTAATCTGTTTGGAGCTTCTTTCAATCTGCTCCATAGAATCAATCGTATTTTCCATAGACTTCCCAGTACTATCCGCATTAGTAGAAACACTCTGGGCCAACTCATTGGCTGATTGAGAATTCGACGAGTTGGACTGAACCGAGCTTGATAATTGCTCGAAGCTGGCCGACTGCTGCTGGGCTCCATCGGAAATCTGCTGCGCACTACCTGAAATTTCATCGGTGGCAGTCGTTAACTGATTTGAGGTGGATTTGACTTGTATGATAATCTTTTCAATTCTTTCAATAAACGTGTTAAACCATCTAGCCAAACGACCCAACTCATCTTGCGAGTTAATTGTGATTCTTTTGGTTAAGTCTCCCTCTCCTTGAGCAATGTCTTTTAAGGAATCGACAATCTTATTGATTGGATTAATAATCGAACGGCTTAACAAAAACCCGATAGCACCAACAATGACGGCTATCACTAAGGCCAAAGTACCGATTACCATTTTTAAATGATTAATCGGTTTTAAGACCTCTTGTTCTTCAATTTCAGAAATAACAGCCCAATGCAATCCTTTAATATGCAAAGGAGCGAACGCCGTCCAAACTTTTTTTCCCAAATAGTTTTTACCATGCACTGCGCCCGACTTTCCTGCCAAAGCCTCGTCAACTGCCTGCGATTTGATTTCGAGCCCAAGGATTGTCGAATCTTCCTTGAAGCGTGAATCACTGCGCATTAAATGATCTTCGCCAACCATATACGACTCTCCGGTTTCACCTAGGCCTGCTCTATCAGCCATAACCGCATTAATCCGATCAACCGGCATTTGAAATACCGCAACACCTATAAGTGTATCCCCATCATATATAGGAGAGGCAATAAATGAAGCAGCGGCATTGTAACTTGGCTCATAGAATTCAAAGTCCTCAAGGACAATAAAGCCCTTCTGCCCGCTTTCTAATGCCGTTTTCGCAACCCGAGCAAAATTGGTACCACGATAAGGCCCATTAAAAAGAGATGTCGCATAATCGACTTCTTTAAATACTGAATACACTATCACCCCATTTTCAGGTTCAATGAGAAAAATATCGTAATAACCAAACTCCTGTAGATAACTTCGGATAATCGGATGAAATGATTCATGTAATTTCGAATAAGCGCTGCCATCATTGGCATTGTCCAAGTTTTCTTTCGATCCGATAGGATGCTCATTGGCACCGATATAAAGATGTTGCAAAATTTGTGCTGTTTTTCCTTTAGGCGTCCATCGATTAATCGCTGAACGATCTACCCCATTTGTATTATCGGCCTGGTAGGCATAACGTTCTCGTAAGGAATTATCGATAGCAGATTTATTAGATTCATAAAACCCGGCAAGATCCTGATCGACGCGGGAGAAAGCATAAGCAAACTGTTTCATAGCTTGAACAATCATAGCGTTTTCAGAAAACGTAAGCATTTGAGAACGGATTGTACTGAAATACATTTCAATATTATGTGCTTTGATCGTACTAATAGCTTCAAGTTTTTGATCGGTAATATGTGTGGCTGTTTTTGTTGCGGAATTAATACCAACAAAAGAAACAATAATCATCGGAACCAAACCCAACACCAAAAAAGCACCGATAATTTTGTGTTTTAATTGTAGAGCTTTAAACATAGCAGCCTCTTTTCTTAATATAAACCTTTGAGTTAATTAAATTTATGTAGATATGGTTTATTTTAAGCCAATCACTAGGACTTTCAACAAAATTTCGCAATAAATAATTTTATTTTGTGGAATGGCGTAACTGCACCCTCGCTCTAACTCGGGTACGTTCTGAGGCATCATCCCGATTATTTTGTTGAGTGTCTCAACTGCCCGCAGGCGGCGGCAACATCACGGCCCCTTGGGGTACGGATGGTGGCGTGCACGCCCATATCTATCAGGGCATCACGGAATTGGTAGGCCTCTTTACGGCTGGGGGGCTTGTGATCGAACTCACTGACTGGATTATAGGGAATCAGGTTCATTTTGCAAATCATCCCCTTAAGGTGTTTACGTAGTTCTTTGACTGCTTCATCTGAACAGGTCACATCTTTGATTAAGATATATTCAAACGTCACCTGCCGCTTGGTTTTTTTAATATACTCTTTGACAGCTGCAACTAAATCTTTAAAAGGATACTTTTTATTGACCGGCATAAGGATATTACGCGATTCATTATTGTAACCGTGAAGTGATATGGCCAGCTCAAGCTGTATGCCCTCAGTCCCCAGTTTCTGAATTTTCGGAATAACGCCACACGTCGAAATTGTAATCCGCCGCGCACCGATGCCAATACCTTTTGGCGCATTAATTGTTTTAATGGCTTTGAGAAGATTATCATAATTATCCATAGGTTCGCCGACACCCATAAATACGATATGGGTCACATCGCGGTATTTTTTCATATAAAGAATCTGGGCAAGAATTTCAAAGACATCTAAGTTGCGTTGCCAACCGCCGATGCCACTGGCACAAAACCGGCAACCGAACTTGCAGCCAGCCTGCGTTGAAACACACACCGTTACCCTTTTTTCGGTCGGAATTAAGACCGTTTCGATCGTTTCATTATCAGACAATTCAAACAGGACCTTACGTGTACCGTCTTCTGAAATCAATTCTTGTTTTACTTTAAGCGGTGTAAAGGTAAATTCGTCTTTTAACTTATGAAGCAAAGGTTTGGAGATATTACGCATGCCGTCAAAATCATCAACAGCCTTTTGATAAAGCCAGTCGGCGATTTGATCGGCCCGGAAGGATTTTTCTCCAATTGATTCAACAAAGGATGCAAGCCCATTGAGGGAAAGAGATCTGATATCTTCTTTAGGGGAAATCATTCCGTGGTAGATTTTTCCGTAAACTCACCGATATCGCGGAATTTTTGATAGCGATGCTCAATCAGCTGATCTTCAGAAAGATTTTTTAATTCTTTGATTGTGCGGACAACGGCACTTTTAAGTGCATTGGCAACAACCTCAGGATCGTTATGCGCACCGCCTAAAGGCTCGTCCACAACCTCATCAACAATACCGAATTTAAGAAGGTGTTCGCTGTTAATCCTTAAGGCCTCAGCGGCCTCGGGCGCTTTAACCGCATTGCGCCAAAGGATTGATGCACACCCTTCTGGCGAGATAACCGAATAATAAGCATGCTCGAGCATAAACACTTTATCGGCAACGCCCACGCCTAGCGCACCGCCGGAGCCGCCTTCGCCAATCACCGTTGCGATGATCGGTGTACGGACAGAAGCCATGTCTTTTAAGTTTTCCGCAATGGCTTGCGCCTGACCACGCTCCTCAGCCCCAACACCAGGATAGGCACCAGGGGTATCAATCAAAATCACAACAGGTAAATTAAACTTATCGGCCATTTTCATGATGCGGATAGCCTTGCGATAGCCTTCCGGATGCGCACAACCAAAATTACGTTTAACATTGTCATTTACATCACGCCCTTTTTGATGCCCCATAATCACAACCTTTTCATCATCAATTGTGGCAAACCCGGCAATCATGGCTAAATCGTCGGCAAACAAACGATCACCATGCAGCTCAATAAAATCCGTCGTCATCATGCGGATATAATCAAGCGTATACGGCCTGTCGGGATGGCGGGCAATTTGCACACGCTGCCACGGCGTAAGATTGGCATAAATCTCTGTCTTCATTTTTTCGAGCTTCTCTTTAAGCTTTTTCACTTCGGGTTCAAGCGCAATATTTTTATCGCTGCCGAAGTTTTCAAGCTCTGCGATTTTCTCTTCAAGCTCAGCAATTGGTTTTTCAAAATCAAGTATCGCCACTAATCCACCACCTTAACCGATGTTCCTACTCTAATAATACTATAAAGCTCTTCTACCTCGTCGTTGCGCATGCGTACACAACCGGCTGTTACTTGTTCGCCGATGCTATCAGGCTTGATTGTTCCATGAATACCGTAGCCAGGAATATCAAATCCAAGCCAACGGCTGCCAAGTTCATTTTCAGGACTTTCCGGTGGGACAACCACACCGCGGTTAAACCAGACGGGATCAACCAACTTGGTTGTTACCTTAAAATCCCCCACAGGCGTTGAGTTATTAGAACCCGTTGAAACATCATAGACTTTTAATACCTCATCACCTGTTTTAAGAATCAAAATATTTTGCGATTTATCGACATGAATGTTAAATGGTTTATTCCAAATACGTAGTTTCTGTCCAATGCGGATGACATCGTTTTTCAAATGATTACTCAATTTGATATGCTCTATCGTTGTCCCATAGTGCTTGGCAAGTTCACCTAATGTGTCGCCGCTAACAACCTCATGGATAACTGCGTTATTCGTCGGCGCATTAGAAAAAATGAGCTCCATATTAAGATCTTCGAGCTCACTTTGAACGAGTTCAATTTTTTCAAAATCGGGATATTCAGTCAAAATTGTTTGGTAGCTCTGTTTGGCTTTTTCTAAATCACGATTTTCACGCAAAGCCTTTGCCGCCTCGTAGATTTCTAGGGCCTTACCATCTGTATCTTCTTCAACATGTTCGATGCTTAAAGCCGGGCCTTCTTCGTCAAAAGATATCTTTGTCAACTCTTCATCCTGCGAAAAGCCGATGATCGCCAAGATGATGATTACCGCGACTGTTCCTCCGATGATTAGAATCTTTCTATCCACTACCCGCTCCTTGTATTAGTTGTTGGTTGTTTGTTGTTCGTTGTTAAAAACAGCTCTAACAACCATCAACCTACAACTAACAACAAATTATCTATTACTATCACATTTGACAAAACAACAGGGCTATGACAATACCCAGAAGTGCCCCGGCAAAGACTTGAATCGGCGTATGCCCTAAAAGCTCTTTAAGCTTCACTTCTTCAATCGTACCCTTGGAATACATATCATCCAAAATCTGATTTAAAATCGTTGCCTGCTGCCCGGCCGCCCGGCGGACCCCTTGCGCATCAAACATAGTCACAAGGGCAAAAACCGTTGCCACACCAAAGAGCCCCGAGTCAAAACCATACAAAATCGCACAAGACGTGGCCAAGGCCGTTGCCCCGGCCGCATGGCTTGAGGGCATTCCCCCTGAGCCAATAAACCAGCGGAAATTAAAGCGCTTCTCTCGAATAATGCCGGACACCACCTTTAAGGCCTGTGCTACAATCCAGGCACTGATCGTGACAATGAGGACCTTGTTATCCAGTATGTTTCCCAAATTCTTAAGTCCTTAGGATATATTGATTTATAGCCCTAATGAGAGTAACGTTTGACCTTCTTAAGCGCATATGGTAGCTTATATTATATTCTTACCCCCCAAAAAAGCAAGGCGAATTTCCACCCCTTATCTTAACTAACGCCATACATTACTCGATTTCCTTTAATTAATTTAGAGCAAAGGTAGTCACAATTTGTGATCACCTTTTAATAGCCTTTAAAACATAATGAAGTTTTGAGGTTTCAATTTGAAACCTCAAAAAAAGGCCAAGGAAACCCATAAGGAGCAAAAAATGACAACAAAGAAAATTTCCAAAAACGTAGTACTACTTGAAAACATTATCCAAAACAAAATTTATTTAGTGAGAGATAAAAAGGTCATGTTGGATAAAGATCTGGCACAGTTATATGGTGTTAAACCATTTCGCTTAAGGGAGCAAGTTAAAAGAAATACTAAGCGATTCCCACCCGACTTTATGTTCCAATTAAATGAAAAAGAAACGAATGAGATGGTATCGCAAAATGCGATACCATCTCACAAAGTCCTTGGAGGACATGCAGTTACAGTATTTACAGAACATGGTATTCTCATGCTTTCCAGTGTACTTAATAGTGAAAGAGCAATCGAAGTAAACATTCAAATTATGCGTACCTTTGTCAAGTTACGTGAAATGATGCAAACACATAAAGATCTAAAACGCAAAATCGAATCCATGGAAAAGAAATACGATCATCAATTTCGTATTGTTTTCGATGCAATTAAAAAACTGCTCGAACCTCCTACTAAAACGAAAAAGTCAATAGGATTTCATACTGATAATTGAGGAGTTTTCGAATTTGATCTGCCATTTTGGCAGATCAAATTGGGAGTGTGGCATTACTTAAAGGAGAAAAATAATGGTAAAAAATCAATCTAAATCGGACAAAATTGAAGTACCACAAGAGTCTGTCAAAGGCAAAATACTGCTCATACGAGGCCACAAAGTCATGTTGGATCGAGATCTTGCATATCTTTATGGAGTTGAAACTAAATATTTAACCCGCCAAGTACGCCGCCATAAAGAACGATTTCCATCTGATTTTCTGCTAACTCTTACACAACAGGAGTTTGCAAACTTGAAGTGCCAATTTGGCACCTCAAGTTGGGGTGGAACTAGGTACCTTCCTTATGCTTTCACTGAACAAGGAATTGCGATGCTCTCAAGTGTCCTTAATAGTAAACGTGCAATTCAAGTTAATATTCAAATCATGCGGACATTTACTAAACTACGTGAAATGATGCAAACGCATAAAGACCTAAAACGCAAAGTCGAATCCATGGAAAAGAAATACGACCATCAATTCCGGATCGTTTTTGACGCCATCAAAAAACTGCTCGAACCCCCCGCCAAAACAAAAAAATCAATAGGTTTTCATACCACTGATGAATAATTAAAAAATTAAAAATAGGAGACTTACACATGATAGCAAAAACTTATTCATATGGCATTACGGGGATAAATGCATTTCTCGTGCAAATTCAAATTGACGCATCGCCCGGACTTCCCATTACAAGCATAATAGGCTTACCAGATAGCAGCATCCGCGAAAGCAAGGAACGTGTGCGTTCGGCCATTCGTAACAGCGGATATAAATATGCCAAGGGTCGCGTGACAATCAATCTTTCGCCAGCCAACATCAAGAAAGAAGGCCCTTCTTATGATCTGGCTATTGCCGTCGGCATTTTAAGTACAACAGAGCAAATCACCACACCTGACATTGACAAATATATCTTCCTTGGTGAATTATCCCTCGATGGCAAACTCCAGCCGGTTCGTGGTGCTTTATCAATTGCGCTCGCATGCGACAAAAAATACAAAGGAATAATTCTTCCCTCTCACAATGCCGAAGAGGCACTGCTTGCCCAAAGGCTGCCGGTTTATCCAGCCCAAACACTTCATGACGTTATCGATATTATTAATAATCCTCATAACTATTCACCACGTTTACAAGAATCATCAAAGTTTTCCATGCAACAAGATTACGATGTTGATTTTCAAGATGTGAAAGGACAATATCATGTCAAAAGAGGACTTGAGATTGCCGCCAGTGGGATGCACAATTTTCTTTTGGTCGGACCATATGGAAGCGGAAAAAGTATGCTGGCTAAGAGATTTGCAACGATCATGCCTGACATGACCCGTCGAGAAATATTGGAGACAACGCAGATTCACTCTGTTGCCGGGCTCCTTAAATACGGCCAACCGATCATAACCGCGCGCCCCTTCCGTTCACCGCATCACACCACCTCATCGGTCGCCATTGTCGGAGGAGGCTCTAATCCAAAGCCGGGTGAGGTAACACTTGGTCATAACGGCATTTTATTCCTTGACGAACTTCCCGAATTTAAACGTGATGCCCTGGAATCCTTAAGACAACCGTTAGAAGACCATCATGTCACTATCGCACGTGCCAATAAAACACTCAGGTTTCCCGCACGGTTTATTTTGGCCTGCGCGATGAACCCGACGCCAAAAGGATACCATGAAAAAGATGCGCCATCTTATCAGACACAAAAATATTTATCCAAACTCTCCGGCCCTATCCTCGACCGGATAGATCTTCATCTCGATGTCCCGGCTGTAAAATCCACGGAACTGTTTAAAGAATCTGTTAGCGAACCTTCATCCGCTATTAAAAAACGCACCACCGCGGCCTACACGATTCAAAAAGAACGTTTTAAAAAAACAAAGGTGCGCGCTAATGCTTATATGAGGCAAAAGGAGATCAAACAATTCTGCGCACTTGATCAAAACAGTAAAAAACTTCTTAAAGCAGCGATTGAAGATCTCAATTTATCAGCACGGGGATACGACAAGATATTAAAAGTCGCCCGAACCATTGCCGATCTTGAGAGTCAAGAAAAAATTGCCGAGCATCATATTGCCGAAGCTATCCAGTACCGGAGTTTGGATAGAATCTTGTGGGGTTAAATCACCGGTGCACGACGGGCTTCGGGAGGAATAGTTTCGATGAACCTTTCAAGATCCTCTTGGGTTTTGATAACCTCAACACTGTTTGGATATTTTTGCGTCAAGTATTTCAGATCAGTCAAAGCCTCCTCATACCGGTGCATATCTAAAAAAATATAAACGCGATGCAAAATAAGCGTATCTCTGTTCTTCCCATCAGAAGTGTTAATCGATTGATTTCGCAACGCAAGGGCCTTTTTAAGCGACGTATCATCGGTCTGTCCTGCTTTCTCTAAATAATTTTTTGCTTTCCCGGCATACGCAAAAGACCAATTGGAATAGCTAATATAACCAATACGCCCGTGCAGGTATTTGTCAATAATACCATTGTCGGATATTGTGAAAAAAGTAAGCATAGCTAACCCAACAAACGCTATAGAAAGCACCCTAAACTTTTTAGAGGAAAATGTCTGATAAAGAAAATCTATCCCGTACGCTGCAAAAAGAATAAAAAACGGCATAACCGGCATGCGGTAACGGCTTTGAATATGAAAGATCAAAACAAAAAAAGAAAGGCCGATAATATAGGTAAAAAGCAATGAATTCTGTTTACCATGTTTTAAAAGCACAGCCATCCCTAGCAAACCCAATGCACAAACAATACCAAAATTTAAAAAAGCGAGTCTTAGCGCGATTGAATTTTCTTTAAACAAATAAAAATTCATGTTACCCGGGATTTCATAATCATTAAAAAACATTTTAAATTTTCGCCAATAAAGCGCAGCGTAATCTTCGGGGTATTTATTAATCTCGCGGATAAAAATTTGAAGAGTCTTGACAACATCATGACCGGATTCTTCAGCCAATTGCTGCTGCGTTGCCGTGCGTGTCAGCCCGACACCAGCGGTGTCATAGCTGTTACCGAGCCAGAATATCGTCGGACCGGGTTTGGCAATCCCCACATCATGACCAATCGCTTTATTACGCAAACTGATCGGCGCAACAGCAATTAAAAAACCAATGATGAACAAAGTTAGAATTTTACTCTTCTGTCTAAACGTACGTGGTAGAAGAAACAGAAAATACAAAACGATAAAACATGGAATAAGATTGGGTCTAAGTGCAACGCTTAAGCCAACACAAAATCCTCCCAAGGAATAAAACCTGTTATCCTTCCTCTTTTCTGCTAAAGCAAGTAAATAAAAACTAAGCAGATTAATACCGGGAATAAGTCCTGCCCGTAGAATAGATCCTTCATAGTAGATAAATGGTGCATACAAACACGCCATCAATGCGGCAGCAATACCGATCCGTTCACTATCAAATATAAGTCGCGCTGTCTTATAAAACATAAACACATTAAAAACGCCGAATAGTAGTTGTATTAAAAAAACAGCATTAATGTGCTCACCAAATAAGGCAAAGATAGCGGCAAGAAAATACCCATACGTCGGCGAAAAACCGGCAAAACTCTCCCCCATCCATCCCTTTTCTCTTATTTCACGCGCAAGTGTAATAAAATTATACTGATCGAAATCAACGCCCTGTGCCATAAACTGCGGCATAGGATTGTCCATCAATTCAACAAAATAAAATAGGCGCAATGCCAAAGCAATGCAAAGAATGATAAAAAGAGTTTTGGTTGGTGAGAACATTATTCTAAATTTGAACACCCACCGCTGGCATCATCATCACAACTTGGGCAGGTGCCGTTTGAACAATAAGCTTGATTGGTCGCCTCTTCATTAAACCGCAAGGCCCAGCCGTCAGTGTGCGTTGCTGTACACTGATTTGTCCTGATTCCGTCTATTCCTAAACAGGCAATTGTAATATTATCAATCTCATAAAGCGATATACCTAAAGACGTGCTGATTGCATTGATATTGGCCATATCCGGAATCGTCGGCTGCTCCTCACGAATCAAGTACATATTCGCCGCTTGTTTAATCACCATAAGTGCACGAAAGGCAGCTTTTTCATCGTTTTTGGCCTTGGTTTTATTGTAATTCGGAATAGACAGCCCGGCCAACAGCCCCATAATGATAACGACCACTACCAGCTCCATGACCGTGTACCCACGTTGATTTTTAGAATACCAATTAAGCATACCTTTTACGATATCACCCTCTTATGCGGTTTCAACCTCTAATTGAAGTATATCATGCTCAATTGATACCCAGAGACTCATGACACAAGTCACAAGACACATGGTTTTTTGACCTTGTGTCGTGTGTCCTGTGTCTTGTGTCTAAAAGTTGCCGCCCCTCATATAAATGTTATACTTTCCTATATTAGAGGAACAACGATCAGGAGGAATAATGATGAAAACAATATATTTAAGCACTGTATTTTCCATAACACTATTATTTTCAGTATTTTGTGTAAATTCAGCCGCATTCTCCACCGGAAACTCCGGGGCTGATTTTCTAGCCGAAATCGGCGAAAGACACCTCGCTAACGGAGAAACAGAGATGGCTATTCATGAATTTCAAAAAGCACTGCTTTTAAGCCCATCTCATCCTGTGGCCACAGCCCGTCTTAACGAAATGGGTCTGGGCAAGACAGGCGCCACAACCGATCGCAGCCACCGCCAGGAAGTTGCGCGTTTGGGCGAAATCATAAAACAGCAAAATGATAAAATCAAATATCTCAAAAAACTAAAGACCCGCAAACAAAAGCAGCCTAAAATGAAGGTCGTCAAAAAGACCGTAAGACCAGAGAACACTGACCACCGAAGAATAACCGTCCTTCAGAATAAAATTCACGACCTTCAAAAAGAGCAGCTTGACCATATCAATAATGTCGCCTCTTACTACAAAAAGAACATCGATAAACCCGCCTCACATCATTCTGATCAAGAAATGATGGAAGCTAGATATTACAAAGCTGTCGAAACGGCTTTGCATAATGCCGATACAGCCTTAAGAGCCCAGGCGCAAAATGATAGATTGAAAAAATTTGTCTCTGTTCAATACGCTCATCAGGATAAACTCATCCACGTTCTCGAAGACTATCTTCACTTAAGAGAAGAACAAATAAGACAAATGGGAAATGATGTAACCCTGGCTAAAATCGAAGAGGCTAAACAGGAACTTCAATTATTTATTGAACAAACGGAAGCCTTAGGAATAAACCAAGAACACAAAGCGCGGCTCGATCTTCTCAATCAAAAAATAGAAGAACTAGGATTAATAAAGCAAAATTAAGGAATTAAGGGGACACAATACTTAATTGATAAATACATTAGATGTAAATAATTAAGTATTGTGTCCCCTTAATTTTTAATTTAACTCTTTACTCTTTAAACCATTGCATAAATAATAAATATATGCGCGTGGATCCTAAAAAGTTATTAGCGTCAAACACTGCCTTTACTATCCAGGAAGTTATTGTCGCGATTGTTATCGTCGGTGTGCTGGCCGGATTAAGCTACCCATCTTTTGTTAATAATATTAAAAAAATAACCAATCAAGAAGCTGAAACTATTCTTATCGCCCTTTATGAGGCGCAAAAAGATTACGCATTCGAAACCGGCTCCTATACGACAACCGCATCAGATTTAGACGTTACCTTTAGTACACCCAAAGGATTTAATGCCCCCCTGGCGCTTGACGGCAACTTCAGTTGTCACGGCGGCAACTCAGTCGAAGTGATTGGATCAATTAATCGCAATAACCCAGACGGCTACACCTTATATGTAGAAGAAGATACCGGCATTATTTACTGCTGCCCGATAACAAACGGCAACTCAATATGCACCGAGTTAGGACTTAACCCTTGGCCTTAATGCTATGAACAACAATGGATTTACAATAATGGAAATTATTATCGCCATTGTACTGATCGGTGTGCTGGTCGGATTTGCCGTGCCCAATTACAGTAAAATGATGCGGAAAAATCAGGAAAGAACCGCCATCACACAGCTCAATACCATTTATGCCGCCGCCCAACTCTATAACGATGCAGCCGGAAATTACTTAGGATCAGGCGGTGCTCAGGGAGCTGCCTGGATTAACACTAACTTAGACCTTAATGTCATTGACCGCAATATGGCCATCACCTATACAAGCGGCGGCGCATCGACGTTTACAGCGACAGCCGTTTTGGATTCCGGTGCGACTGTCACCATTGACCAAGATACTCTATCCACTACCAATCCCTGCTGTGGGGCCGCCGGGACTTGCCTCATTGTGCCAGATTGTTAAATGAACGTATAATTTACGGAGGAGCAAAGTAACGAACGTAAATTATTACAGTGAATTTTAAAAGATGCTTGCATCTTTTATGCGAAGCGCAACACGAGCATTGCTTAAGCTCAACGTGCAAACATTGAGCGCAGGCAAGCGCAGTATTGCAGCCTGCCTGCCGGCAGGCAGGCGAAGCAGGCCTCCATTATTCATGACCATTTACACCCCCTCCCTTTTATGTTATAAATACTGCCTATGGAAACCCCCATGTTGAAGCAGTATGCCGCCATTAAGTCCGAGCATAAAGACTGCATTTTATTCTTCCGTTTAGGTGATTTTTACGAAATGTTTAACGAGGATGCCAAGATCGCCTCTTCGGTGCTTGATCTTGTTTTGACCGCACGCGGCAAAGGTACGGCCAACAAAACACCGATGTGCGGATTTCCCCATCATGCGGCCGAAAGTTATATTGCCAAGCTCGTTAAAGCAGGTTACAAAGTCGCTATCTGCGAACAGGTTGAGGACCCTGCATCTGCCAAAGGCATTGTCCGCCGTGATGTGACCCGCGTCATCACCTCCGGAACATATCTGGATGATAATAGTTATGAATCGCGCCTGCTTCTCTCATTAAGTCCAAACGAGAAAAATATCGGCATTGCTTTCACTGATCCTGTCACCGGCATCATTCAAACCAATCAAATCAAATATGATAAAAACAGAATCACTGAGCTCATCACCAAGCTTCCTGTCTGCGAATGCATTTACCCGGAAAGCGTTGAGGAAGACATCCGCACAATATTTGAATCACCTCTGCTAAGACCGAAAAAGATTTCCCTAAGTCCGGTCGAAGACTGGACCTTTAATCCCGAGATGGCGAAGAAAAGCCTGCTTGAACATTACGGTGTCAAAAATCTGCACGGCTTCGGCATTGAAGACTCAGCGTATGCGGCCTCTTCAACCGGCGCACTGCTTGAATACCTTAAGCGGATGAATAAACAGCCGCTTAAACACATGGACAAAATCAGCCTTTACACCGATAACGATTTTGTTTTTATTGCACCTGCGGCTTACAAAGGCCTTGAGCTCGATACGGTTGTCACAACCCTTAATCAAACACACACCGCCCTTGGCAAAAGGAAATTTGCCAATTGGTTCTATCATCCGCTTAAAAATAAAGAGCAGATCACAGAACGTCAGGATGCTATTGCCATTTTGAATAATGAAGAGAACACACGTACAGAACTTAAAAAAATATTTAAACAAATCCCCGATATCGAGAAAAATATTTCCCGTCTCGGCTGCGGCTATAAAAACCCGAAAGATCTCTTGGCCATTCGCAATACGCTTTGTTTAATGCCCGAATTATCCGCGCTGACAAAACCTCTGGCCGATAAAAATAAACTCTTTGTGTGTGAGGATATTGCTGAGTTGCGCACGCTACTGGAGAAGTCAATCAACGAAAATATGCCGCTCGCTCATGCCGAGGGTAAAATTATTCGTGAAGGCTATAATGGGGAAATTGATGAGCTGCGCTCTATTCAGGCCAACGGACGTGACTGGCTTAAAAAGTTTCAGGAAGAAGAAATTAAACGCACTTCCATTCCTTCGCTTAAAGTCGGTTTTAACAAAGTCTTTGGCTACTATATTGAGGTCACCAAAACACACGCGACCAAAGTCCCGAACGATTATATACGCAAGCAAACTCTTGTTAATGCCGAGCGTTACATAACCCCCACTTTAAAAGAGTATGAAGAAAAAATATTATCCGCCGAAGAGAAAATTTTTAAATTAGAAAACGAACTGTTGATTAACATTCAAAAAGAAGTCCTGAACAATTCTCTATCGCTCCATGATTTGTGTGAATCCATTGCGACCATTGATTGCATTAATGCGTTAAGCGAATTGGCTGTTGATCACAACTACACACGTCCCGACATAAGTGACAACACCCTCATAGACATCAAAGACGGGCGGCATCCGGTGGTCGAACGCATGGTCGACGATAACTTTATTGCCAATGATACGCTGCTTGATTGTGAAGAGAATCATTTTATTATTTTAACCGGGCCAAACATGGCCGGTAAATCTACCTATATTCGCCAGACGGCTATTCTT
The DNA here is from genome assembly GCA_028280285.1 of Candidatus Omnitrophota bacterium. GTDB lineage: Bacteria > Omnitrophota > Gorgyraeia > Zapsychrales > Zapsychraceae > JANQNA01. The sequence continues at coordinate 32,777 of JANQMA010000039.1, forward strand.
GTGATCATGGCCCAGATGGGCAGCTTTATCCCGGCGGCATCCGCCCATATCGGTCTTGTCGATAAAGTCTTTACCCGTATCGGCGCGCACGATGATATCGCCCGCGGCCAGTCGACCTTTATGGTCGAGATGAATGAAACCGCCGACATTCTTAATAATTTGAGCGAACGCAGTTTGGTTATCCTTGATGAAATTGGACGTGGCACATCGACCTATGACGGGCTTGCCCTGGCCTGGGCGTTAGCCGAGCACCTACAAGCTTCAAAAGCGCGGACACTGTTTGCCACTCATTTTCACGAGCTAACCTCTTTGGCCGAAACACATGAGGGCGTTAAAAACTACAATGTCGCGGTGAAAGAATGGAAAGATGAAATCATTTTCCTCCATAAAATCATTGAAGGATCAACGGACGACTCATATGGGATTTATGTCGCCAAGCTGGCCGGAATTCCAAAGGATGTAATTGCACGTTCAAGGCATATATTGTCCGGACTGGAGAATAATCAAAACACCAAACAGTTGCTAGATGCTAGTTGCTCGTCGCTAGTTAACAACCAGCAACAAGCAACAAGCAACAAGCAACTGGATCTATTTACACAAAAAACCGACCCTGCCGCCGAAGAAATTAGAGAAGAATTAGAAGGATTAGATGTAAATAATTTAACACCGGTTGAGGCGTTGAATAAATTGGTAAAATTGAAAGAAAAACTGTAGGGTGTATATTGTCACAATTCGGGTAACCGTTTACAATAGTGAATAAGTAAAGGATGGTTACCAATGAGCAATACATTAACCCGTAATTTCACT
>JANQMA010000023.1 GCA_028280285.1 Candidatus Omnitrophota bacterium
TATACCCTGTGTTAAAACATTTCGAACATCCCTTGGCGCGAAATAACCGGTATTTTTTCGATGGATCTAATTCAATTTTTTCGGCCATATCCTTGGGCACATTATATTCTTCTTTACACCCGTCGCATAATTTACGCAAAAGCCTTTGGGCAACAATCGCTAAAACGGACGAGCAAATCAGAAACGGTTCAACCCCCATATTGGCCATACGCACAACCGATCCGGCCGCGGTCGTTGTATGTAAAGAACTTAAAACCAAATGGCCTGTGAGTGCGGCCTTAACCGCAATATCCATTGTCTCCCCATCGCGAATTTCACCGATCAAAATAATATCCGGATCTTGTCTTAAGATTGATCTGAGGCTGGTGGCAAAGGTAAGGCCCATTGACGGCTTAACATTGACTTGATTGACGCCTTTAAGCTGAAACTCAACGGGATCTTCAACCGTCACAATATTTTTGCCGGGCTCATTCACCGAGTTAAGTACAGAGTATAAAGTTGTTGTCTTGCCGCTTCCGGTCGGACCACATGTCAAAATGAGTCCATGCGGTTTAACCGATGCATCCTTAAGACGCTTAAGCGATTCTGCTTGAAAACCAATATTGTCCACATTAAGCGCGGTTGCCCCCTGCTGATCTAAAACCCGGAGAACAACTTTTTCGCCATAGACCGTCGGAAGGACAGAAACACGAAAGTCAACGCCGCGGTTGCCGGAGATGATTGTTTTAAACCGTCCGTCTTGTGGCAGGCGGTGTTCAGAAATATCAAGGTTCGCAATAACTTTAATGCGCGCGACAATCGGAAAATTAAGCGCCTTTGACATGCGGTCGATCTCACGGATAACCCCGTCAATGCGGTAACGTATACGCATTTGATGTTCCATCGGTTCAATAAAAACATCCGAGGCCTTGGCATGGACCGCTTGTTGAATAATCGTATCTACCAACTTGATAATCGGGGCCTCTTCGGTGAGCTCTTCAACTTGACCTTCTTCCCCGCTGATATCTTTAACAATTTCAAGATCACCGGTATCTTTAATGGACTGCATAATCTCATCAAATCGCCCTTCTGATTCGCCATCCTGCTCTCTTTCGGCTGCCCCTTCCACATAATATTTGTAAATAGCTGTATCAATATCCTCAGGACTGCCAATCACCGGGCTAATCGTTAAACCTGTGACCGATTTAATATTATCAATCACAAAAATATTAAGCGGATCAACCATAGCAAGCGTCAGCTGATCACCCAATAAAGATATGGGCATCACCTTATACTTCTCGACAATTTCTTTGGGCACAGCAGCAACAGATTCCGGAGCAACATTTAAGTGAGAAATTTTAACAAGAGGAAGATCCAGTGCCTCACTTAATACTTGAACAAGCGTGGTCTCATCAATAAGATTATGTTTGGTTAAAATTTTGGTAAGTTCGCCGCCGGATTTTTTTTGTTCTTTAAGGATTTCATCGAGATCGTTTTTGGCAACGAGATTGTCACGCGTGAGAATTGAGATTAAACGGTCTTTTAAAGACGCCATTATGTCGAACCGTAATATTTATCAATTGATTGTTGAATATCCGTTGTCGTGCTGACAAATGTCTGTACAACGCATCCCGTCAGCTTTTCCACTTCTTCGGCAGCTTTAAGATTCAAAGGATTGGCCATTGTCAGCGTCAGGCTTTTACCAATCTTATCTATAGGGATTAAACAATTTTCACGACACATCTCAGCAGGAACACTATCGAGCACCTCCTGATCAATTTCATAATTGACTAAAGGCAAATAAGGAAAACCGTACTGACAAGTTAAAGCCTGGGCAATATCTTTTTCCGTCGCAAAATTCAAACTAACCAGAACTTCCCCGAATAACCCGCCCTGTTCCTTCTGTGTTTTAATTGCCCGTTCAAGCTGCTCGTGATTGATAACGCCACGTTCAATCAAAAGTTGACCGAGCTGTTTTTTAGTCGTTTTCTTAAATTCGCGCATTGTTTAACTCACAGTCTTCTGGCGACAATTGTACTATACATAAAATTCAACAACAAGCTAATTTGTAGAATTAAGGAGTTAAGGGGACACATCACTTAATTATATTATTTTTTTCCCGCACCGAGTATGGAAAACGGTAGCTGTATAATTAAGTGATGTGTCCCCTTAACTCCTTCCGGCTAAGATTAAGTAGTATCCCAAGCATAATAGCAAAAATCAAAAAAGAGGATCTGCCGTAACTAACCAGCGGCAACGTTAGCCCGACAATGGGGAAAAGCCCGATCACCATCCCCACATTAATAATAACCTGCAGAGAAAAAATAACAACTATTCCAATGATTAATAATATACCGAAGCGGTCTTTCACTCTTTTTACAAGCGACAAGGCAGTCGAAATAAGCAAGAAGTACATCACTAAAAGTAAGATCGAACCCATAAGCCCCCACTCTTCTCCTATAACAGAAAAAATAAAATCTGTGTGACGCTCCGGAAGAAAATTAAGTTGATTCTGTGTTCCTGACAGCCATCCTTTCCCAAAAACTTGGCCCGACCCGACGGCAATCTTTGATTGGATAATCGTGTAGCCGGCACCAAGCGGATCTATGTTAGGGTTTAAGAAAACCAGAAGCCTGTCTTTTTGATAGGATTTGAGAAAATGCCATGCAAACGGAAGAACGCCCACACAGATACCAGCAAACCAAAAAAGAACTTTGTGGCTTAATCCTCCCGCATAAGCCATAAATATGAATATGCCCAGCATAAGCAAAGAAGTCCCTAAATCCGGTTGTTTAAAAATAAGAAACATCGAGACAGCTGTCATACTAAGTGGAAAAAGAAAGTCACGAATCAAACCTGTAATCTTATTATGGATATTGAATGATAATACAGGCCGGCGGTTCGCATAATAACGGCTTAAGAAAACGATTAAAGCCAATTTTGTTAACTCGGAAGGCTGAAAGTTAACACCACCCAACTGAATCCAACGGCGGGCTCCCAACGCATCGCGGCCCATGATCAAAACCAATATTAAGAGGATTATATTCAACGCATATAAAATATACCCCAAATCATAGAAGCGTCTAAAATCAACTCTCTCAAAAATAAACATAACGGCAAAACCGAGTACGACGATGAACAGTTGATCATAAAAAACCGTTTGCGGCACACGCACATTTTGGTAAGATGCACTGTAAAGCGCCACTAGACCTAAGGCGACAATGATAAATGTGAAGAGCCAAATTTTAAAAGCGATATTCTTGTGCATTATCTAGTTGTTTGTTGTTTGTTGTTTGTTGTTGGCCTAACAACCAACAACCAGCAACCAACAACTACTTATAACATTTTCTTATCCCTCAATTCCATAAACATCTGCCGGGCAATTAAAGTAGCATTATGACTTGAACCGCCATGTTCGAGAAAAACACAAAAGGCGAAATTTGCATTCTCCCCCTTCAAATACCCGACAAACCATGCATGGTGATCTTTGTTCGGTGCGCTTTGTGCCGTTCCGGTTTTGCCCGCGATATAAAGACCCGGCAAATCCAAAAAGTGTGCGGTGCCTGCATAATCATCAACCGCAGCCCTTAATCCTTTTTTAACAGAATCAAAGACACCATCCTTGATTCTTAATTGTTTACCCTTGTAATTCTTTTTAATATCTTCCCCCGCAACGGATTTAAGCAAATGAGGTTGAACCGTTTGCCCATCGTTGACAACCGTTGCCATCATATTCACTAACTGTAAAGGTGTTGTTAAAACATCACCTTGTCCAATAGAAAAATTAAGCGTGTGCCCCTTATACCATCTCTTCCTGTATTTAAGCATGCGTGCGCGCGGTGAAGGAACATGTCCTTCTTTTTCATGCGGCAAATCAATGTGCGTTTTTGCCCCCAATCCAAACTGACGGGCATACGTGTTGATCATATCCGGACCCAACATAAGACCGAGTTTGTAATAATAGACATTACACGAATGCGCCAGTGACTTGGTTAAATTATATTGACCCGGTGGTGCGGTGCAGCCAAAGCGAATGCCACCCAGATCATAAAAGCCTTTTGATTCAATCAGACTTTCTGCGGTGATTTTTTTCGCATCCAGCCCGGCGATGGCCATCGGTACCTTAAAGACAGAACCTGGTGGATAGGCCGCACTAACCGCACGGTTAAGCATAGGCGCACGTTTGTTTTGAAATAATGCCGTTAACTGCCTACTCTTTGTTTTATCAAGAAAAATATTGGGATCATAGCCGGGTGTGCTTGCCATCACAAGCACTTCACCAGAGTCGGCATTCATCATCACAATCGATCCGCGCTTTTCCCCCAAAAGTTCTTCGGCAATTTTTTGAATATGTGTATCAATAGTCAGCTGTATGTCCTGCCCCTGCGACGGCTCCTTAATGCTCAGTATGCGCACCTGCTGACCACGACTGTTGACTTCAACCTGCTGACCCCCTTGCTCGCCTTTAAGATAAGAATCATAATATTCCTCAACACCGGAGTAACCTATGTTACTTTGCTGCGAATAACCGTATTCTTGATAGCGTTCGTACTTGGCCCGATTAATTTTGCCGACATAGCCTAAAATATGCGTTGCTAAGTTTTTTTGCGGATAATATCGTTTAAAATTTGTATGAACGGCAATACTTGGATACAAAAACCTATTCTCTTCGATGACTATAGCTTTGGCCTTATCAATATCTTCAACCAAAATAACCGGAGCAAATGGCGTAAATTTTTTATTGCGATAAGTCTGCTTAAGTTTGTTCGCATCGGTTTGAAAGACATCACTCAAAAAATGAAACAGTCTATCTTTATCCGCAATGTCTTGCGGTGTGACCATCACATCATAAGAAATACGATTCTCGGCAAGAACCACGCCATTACGATCTGTGATTTTACCACGGTAACCCTCGAGCGGAACAATACGAATCCGGTTATTGGCACTGAGTTTATGATAATATGGCCCGCGGATCATCTGCATATAGGCGAGACCTAATATCAAGGTAATAAAACCGATGATTATAAGTGTATATATAGTCTTGATACGCATGATTTTAAAAATTCAATCGTCATATTCGCGACGACCAAAGTCGAAACAACTTCCGGAATAAAAATGTGCACAAACAGATGCTTGAAACTGGTTGTAAAAAATATCATATGGAGAAAATATTGAACGATAACGTTGATGCAGATAACACAAAAAATAATCAAAAGTCTCTTCCACATGTTGCCACGCGGATGGATAAAGCGCAACAACACTGTCACGGCGTAGGCGCAGAGAATATAACTTAAAAAACTAATACCAAACATTGATGTGCTGAAACTGTCTTGCAGCATACCGCAAAAGATCGCCGCAAAGATACTGTAACGGATCCCAAAAGCGAAGTTGGCGAAAATAACAAGTAAGAGCAAAAAATTCGGCTTAAACCACTCACCGATTGTGTTGAATAAAATAAATTCGGTAAGGTAAAAGATGAATGAGAAAAGGATGATGAAGATAGTCTTAAACATAATCTTTCAATAAATTAGTGATAGAGTGATATTCATAAATGGATTGATAACTGGTGATAAAGTGATAATTAGAAATTGTAGGGAACGCTCCCTTTACTAATCAATACCTCTTTTACCTCTCATACCACTCCTATCACTCTATCACTTTATCACTCTTTCAAAATCACCAAAACCTCTTCCAACTGTGACAACGCGACAGCCGGTTCAACAATGGCTTCAATCGTAAGTGTCCTTGGATTATGCACCACCTCAACAATGATACCCACCATTAAACTCTCCGGAAAAGAAGAACTCAACTTCGATGTAATCACTTGATCACCGCCACGGATACGCGCATCTTGATCGATATAACTCATCCGGCAATTGCCATCGAGCGTTCCTGAGATCAAGCCACTTTCTCGTGTGCGTTTAACGAGCGCCGCCAAGCTAAATTGCGGATCGGTGATCAAAATAACTTTGGCAGTTGTCGGGCTTACCTCTGAGACTTTGCCGACGACCCCAAGCGCATTAACAACAGGCTGCCCCACTTTAACCCCTTCGTTTGCGCCTTTATCAATAATCATCGAATTATTCCAGTAAGACGGTTCACGTCCGACAACATTGGCCGCCACCGATGAATAAACCAAACTGCGTTTGAGCTTAAGCAATTCATCCAGGCGCGTGTTTTCTTTAGTCAGTTCATCAATACCGATCAACCGCGCCTTTAAATAACCGACTTCTTTGCGCAAGGATTTGTATGCCTCAAACGTACGATGATAATAAAGAATTTTTTTGACTTCACGGATAGGAAAAGAAATGATTTTAACCGGAACAGAAACGACTTTGATAAAACCGAATTTAACGGCGGTGAAAAACCTGGACTGACTGACAAACAAAAGGAAAGGAATAATAAGAAGAAGCGCGTAGATTATATTTTTTTGATTGTCTCGTAGCACGCATTAAAAATCTAATTTGGTTGGCACCACAATCCGACGACGAAGCCGCGCCGGCATATTAAGCATTTGGCCTGTTCCAAGAACAACCGCGGTCAGCGGATCATCGGCGATATGCACCGGAAGACCGGTTTCCTCGGCGATGCGTTTATCAAGACCGCGCAAAAGCGAACCCCCGCCGGCCATAACGATCCCGCGGTCAATCAAATCGGCGGACAACTCGGGCGGCGTTTGTTCAAGCGTTGATTTTGACGCGTCAACAATCGCCTGCACCGGATCATGCAAGGCCTCGCGGATTTCAACCGATGTGATCGTAATCGTTTTCGGAAGCCCTGAGATAAGATCGCGTCCGCGCACATCCATGCTTAACTCTTCTTCTAAAGGATAGGCCGAACCGATACGGATTTTAATTTCTTCGGCGGTTCTATCACCGATCATTAAGTTGTATGTTTTGCGTAAATATTCAATAATCGCCGCATCCATTTCATCTCCCGCGATGCGAATGGACTTTGCATACACAAGCCCGCCTAAAGAAATCACCGCAAATTCCGTTGTACCGCCCCCGACATCCACAATCATATTTCCTGCCGGCTCTTCGACCGCCAGGCCGACACCAACAGCGGCTGCCTTCGGCTCTTCAATCAGCTCCACATGACGCGCCCCGGCCCGTTCCGCCGAATCGCGCACCGCGCGTTTCTCAACCGCTGTAATACCGGATGGAATCGCGATCACCATCGCCGGACTTAATAATGTTTTACGCTTGTGAACCTTACGGATAAAATACTTAAGCATGGCCTCGGTAATTTCAAAATCAGAAATAACCCCGTCTTTCATCGGGCGGATCGCCACAATATTACCCGGCGTGCGGCCGAGCATCTTCTTGGCCTCTTCCCCAACGGCAACGACACGGTTTGAGTCTTTCTCAATCGAGACAACCGACGGCTCGCAGAGAACCACCCCTTCGCCCTTAACAAACACAAGGGTTGTGGCCGTCCCTAAATCGATTCCTATGTCATTGGAAAATAAACCTAAAATATAATTGAAGGCAGTGCGGACGAACTTAAGAATTTTTTGTAACATAAGCGGTCTCTATTGGTTAGAAGATCTCCGGGAAATGATTTCACCAGAGCTGTATTTATATGGTAATAAATAATTTGCATAATAATATATTAAATGGGTGGGGGTGTCAAATGGTTTGTTTCTACTGACATACCTTCAAGGAAGACATAGCCTTTTTGATGCCATCAAAGTCTTTGTCATTATGAAGCAACTGCAAATCATGTTCAATAGCCACTTGAGCGATAAGACAATCAACGGAATTGCGAATTGTAATACCTTTTTTACGGCATTGAATATAAATCTTAGCAGCTTGAGCATAAGAATCTTTCTGATCCAAAGGAACAAAAAAGATCAGTGTATCGAGATACTTCTTTAAAAGGTTATAATCTTTAGGATTTGCCGCTCCCTGCAACAACTCCTGATAGATATGGCTTGTAATACCAAAGGGTATTTTCGATGCAATGATGTCATTTAATTGATCGGTTGCTGCATTATCAGCGCCTTTAAAAAAGTCAATTAAAACAGATGTATCTACCAAAATCATATACTATCCTTTTCTTAGAGCTTTATAATTGTAGTCTTTACGAAAAGTGATTTTCCCTTTTAGTTCGCGCAGATCCAACCGACTATGGTTTTGAACATACTCTTTTAATGCAGTTGTGATTAAATCTTTTTTAGTCCGCAACTTGGATAATTTCAGAGCCTTCTTAACCAAGGCTTCATCTAAAACAATATTTGTGCGCATAGAAATACACCTCCTTATACACATAGAATAGCATATATATTAAATATAGCAAACCAATAAAAAATTTTTGTATTATTCAGGCTCGCGAGCGAAGGACAAATCGCCAATTGCGGCCTTGGCGGCCTCATACGGCTCGGGATCATCCGGCAGATCATCGGCCAGACCGAGAAATAATGGAAGGTTGGTCATTGGTTGGACATTGATGATCACCGGCACAAACCCATGCTCCATAATTATTTGATTCAATCGTCTGAAGCTAACGATAAATAAGGGAATATTTCTCTAAGTTATTTAGAGAATCAAGATCCAAATCTATATCTAAATCCGGCCAGAAAAGATGAAAGCCATGATGAAGTTCGACATCCTGAATTTGAGCAAGTGTGGCATCTTTAAACCACGGAAAGTCTTTATCAGGTAAAAAATACTCCTTGGCCTTAACCATAACCCAAATCCCAAATGAGGAAATGTTTAAAACATCAACTTTGGAAATGTTTTTTCCACGATTTTTTGGCTTCATTACAATAAACCTTTAAAGTCTTCAACCGAAATTTGTGCTTGTTTGAGTATATGCGAAAGGGTTGAACGTTTGATAGGACGATGCGCAGGCACTGTCAGTTTAAGCTTTTTTGACGGTGTTTCTTTCTGAAGACGAATGTGGCTGCCTTTTTGACGGACAACAACCCAACCATTGCGGCGCAAAGCTTTAATGACTTGTTCATAATTGGCGCTAGGAACCTTTGTCATATTGACAACTCTACAGATTCCGCATTAGGAGTAAAACTGTTATCGTCCTCAACCGGCTCTAAATAAAGTTCAATCGCCTCTTTGATATTAGCTATCGCTTCATCCTTACTATTTCCTTCACTAAGACAACCAGGAAGGGCCGGAACGATTGCCGTAAATCCACCTTCTTCACTTGGTTCTAAAATAATTTGTAATGTCATTTATTGTCCTCCAGAAATATTATCTACTCAGTTGAAAGTATAGCATATTTCAGCATACCAACACAAACCCAAAAAACTCTAACACCTTCCCCCTAAAACCTTTAACATTTCTTGCCGCAGGTGGGACAAATCGCCAATCTCTGCTTTGGCCGCCTCATATGGCTCGGGATCATCCGGCAGTTCATCAGCAAGACCTAAAAATAGTGGAAGATTGGTCATCGGCTGGACATTAATGATCACCGGCACAAGCCCGTCAATGCTTAAGCGCAGCTGCTCAATCTGTTCTTGCGGAATATCAAACTTAAGGCAATCATCGAACGCGTCTTCCGAACAATCCGAGCCCTGCATGCCTTTGGTCTTCAACTCCCAGTTGGCGGGGTTAAGATCAATCCCACCTTTCTTAGCGTCTAGCGTAGAGCGGTTAGCGTTTAGATCACTATTCGCTATACGCTGTACGCTGCCTTCCGCCATCGCCGCCGGGTCGGGTTTAGCTTCGCTATCAAGGGCTGCAAAATCATCTTCTAAATCTGTCTTTATTTTTTGTAGATGATAAATCAATACATCCACAAAAATATTCCCTACCTTTTCTCGACTAATAACTTCCGATAATCTTCCTTTCACCGTATTCAAATATACATCAATCTCTTCTGCCTGATTGTACGTTGGGATATTTTGTTGTATCTCATATTTACTAAATGACAAAACATCCCTCACCACTTCAACATATGTATCACTTATATCTTCATGCTGTGCTATAAGCTCAGCCATACGTTCTGTTTGTTTTTGAGAAGTTAATACGAATAGATCGCTCATTAATTTTCCACGAACAGACAGCCCCTTTTCAGTATTACTCCAAATTTCTTTAACCAAATCAAGGGTTTGAGACTTTAAATCAATAATATATAAATTAAGCGCCATCTGAGCTGTTTCTTTATCATAAAGCAATTCATCAGGATCTTCGAAATTATTAAACGCAGTTTCTTTACGAATAAAAAATTCAAAATTCATTGTATCTGTAAATTTCATTGTAATACCAAAAATCGTAAAAAGCGCATCAACATCAGGGTTATCCAAAAGATAATCAAGGATAATAGGATATAAAAATTCCAATTGATCAACCCCATTGGAATCCTCCGTTAAATGATCACTCACAATACTCTCAATATCAGAAAGGACCTGTATTAAAAACCCCTTCATTGTAGATTTACTATATGCCTTGCTTAGTTGATCATAGCTTGCAACTTTTTCTTCATATAACTTGCGTAAACCTTGGTGCAATCCTTTGATTGTCTTACCTGTCTTATATTTATATTCTGTGTGACTAAATGATGCCGCATCGCCCTTGCCTCCCATCGCCGCCGGGTCGGTTGGTTCTTGATTGAGAGCAGCCGTATCGCTATCAGTGTCCTCAAACGCATCTCCCATTTCCTGCACTTCATCAATCAACCTACGGGTATCCTTTTCATACTTTTGCTGGCGTTTAATTCCTTCTATTTTTCCCTGATCAAATGGTTTTCGCACCTCATCTCTTATATCCTCAGGCAGCGCAACTAAAATATGTGCACCCACAGTTGCAAGCGCTGACAATAGTTCATCTTGTTTTTTCACACCGGGCTGGTTCACTTGCTCCTTGATTCCTTCTATTATCTGACTCAGCAACAATGGAGTATCCTCCAACCGCTGAAGAGCCGACGTCACAATAGCTCTTTGCCTTCCTTCTGAGCCTCTATTTTTAAAAATGGAAGTAAAAAGCTCAAATGATTCTTGTTGGTCAACAACCTCATCGCCATGCACAATACTATCCAAAATACGTGTAAGAATCACAAGCTCTAGATATTTTTTATTTTTCTCAGTATCAGCATAGAGCATTTGAAGATTATCCGAAAACTCAACCACATCATATTCACTCATCGCCGCGGCATCAGCCTTATCGCCAAGCGTTTCAGCATCCGAATCATTCGACGGGTCTAAAACAGGCGTATCTGTCATTTTATGAAACGGTTTATGGACACGTAACATAAATTTTCTAAACAAATCAGATAAGGATTTCTCTAAGTCATATAACTCACTCTCATTGGCTGGTGATGCCACCATGCCCATTTCGACCAAACCCGTTATAACCTCGTCTAGAACTTTATCCGGTAATTGTGTTTCAAGGAATACACCAAGAAACTGTGCTCCTAAATCATTCTTTCCATAACCAGCATCAAGTTGCTCAGCAATGCCCTTAATGCCTTTAATCATCTTAATACCCCTAGCGTCCTTAATATCCCCAAAATAATCTCTATTAATAATATTACGTTTAAGAAATTGAGGAGAATAATCAGAGATATTAACATATCTTACTCCCTTGGATGCGTGTACAGTATCATACGGCATATGATACAACACACTTAACTTCCACATTTCTATCAAGTAGTCTCCCAAAACATCAAATTTTTCTTTCATAATTTGTTTCAAGTAGTCTCCTAAAACCTTAAAATCTTCTTCTGTAGGAAGTTGCATTAGCTCTAACATTTTAGTAATGTTCTCTGAAGGAATCATGTGACCATTTGCCCCTCTTACAAATTCATATTTTTTTTTCTCATTCCATGGGTGTCCTGGAAATTCGCCCTTGAGCAATTTTTTCTTTTTCGCCTGAGCATCCACACCCAAAGCCAAAGCTCCTGCTGCCGATACGGCCGTTTTCACAAACTTCCTGCGATTCATCGCCGCCGGGTCGGTTGGTTCTTGCAGCGCTGCTGGTTCAGAAACGGCAGCATTTTCTCCATCAGCATAATTAGTTTGCCAATACTGCATAACCGTCTCAATGAACGGCATTAATCGTGGCTTAACGTTTTCAAATTTTGGCACATCCCCAAACAACTCGATTAATAAATCATTTGCCTCTTGCCTTATATCGTTATCATCCAAAGATTCAATAAAATCCATACGATGTTTATAGGCTGCAGGTGATGAAATAAACATCAATTTTTTCTCTTCGGGTGACAAATTTTTAATACGCCTATTAGCCGCCTCAGACCCTATTCGATTGCTCAACCATGCTCTTACAGCCTCCCGCGCCCCTTCCATGCTATAGCCCAAACGGCGGATCAAAAGTTCTTCCCGAATAATCCGCGCCGCTATGACATACTCTGGCGGCCATTGAAAATCGACCAACTTTTCGGCTAACATTACTTCCGGAAAAGCACGATTAACGGCAATCTCGTGAATTAATGATTTAGGGTATTGTGAAGCAGCAATTTCTCCTAAAGCGCCTGCCAGTTCCGCATGAGCTGTGAATCTAAACTCAGGGGCCTCTATATCAGTTGTCGCATTATATTGCTTAATTAACCTTTCGACCGATCGTTTATAGTCGCCTCGTCGAATACGCTCTGTTGTATAAACATGTGTAGTTTCATGATAAGCTATCTCCAGTAAATAATTTTTAATAATTCGCTTATCAGAAATATTTTTAAAATCATTTTCAAATACCCGGTATACATGTTGTGCTATTTCTGCACCGATAGGATCTTTTTTAAGATCAGATACAACAGGAGAATTATTTAATTTTCGTTTAAGATTTTCCAGTTTTTTACGAAGATAATAAAAATTAACAAACACATTGTGTCCAACCTGTCTACCTATGCCGGTAAAAATAGGATTAGGTGTATCCACCATATGAAATAGTGTCGGTTTATCCAACATAATTTCTTGTTTCACTTTGCTCTGTATATTATTTTCATAATAGAGAGCAAGAAGATCAACGTAAACGCCATTCAAATCAAGCTTGGCTTTACGTACGAATTTTCCATCCCGACCAATGAGTGCCTGATTGTCATCCAAAAGTTTTTGTTCTAATTGTCCGATCTGATCTGGTGTTAATCCTTTGGTGATCGGTAATGCGGCCTGTGCATTCATTTTTTCTAAAAATTCATGAATAATGCTTTGTGCGGTATCCCCAGGCTGAACGATAACATGATAATAAAAACTCCATTGATCACGCACAAACCGAAATTTTGCCCCCTGCAGAAATGGAGAAACTGGCCCCAACACCATAAGCGCCCCAACTGTCCTGATAAACCTTCGTCTATTCATATCCATCGCCGCCGGGTCGGTTGGGGCGTCTTGTAGCGCTCCATCATCTTCATTTAATACATTCGCCGTATCAGCTTTAGATAAACTTGCAAACTCAACATTGTCATAGTTCAGTTTGTTGTATATCAAATCGAAATTCACCTCACCACCCCTTATGGCACGTCGCAACAAAGATAAACTACCATCTTCTCTGGACACTTTCATAGATGCAACAGAAATTATATTCGTTAAATGCACAAGATCTTTATCATTTGTGATTATAAATTGCGAAGAAACATCAACCATCCTTTCAACAAGTAATCGATTTCCAATAATCTTCTCTGCGTCTTTTTCTGTCGACCATTGCGATACTGCTGAGAAAAACCTTCCCAATTCATATGGTTCTTGTTTTGACATAGCAATGTAACTACGCAAACCATGATAAAAAGACTCGTAGTCAGAAGAGATAGCCAATGAAAGATCCTCTTCAGGAAGAAGGGCATATAGACCATAAATGTCCTCATTAAAATATTGTAGTTTTTCTTCAGGCATTCCATCTCGATTGGAAGAGTTTTCAATCGAACTGATAAGTGAAAAATATCCTTTATTATGATTTACAACAGCTCTTCTTTCTTTATCACTTCCATCATGCAATCGATGAAAGTCAGATATATATCCAAATTGCTCCTGTATGGCCTGCGCATAACGATTAAAGCGCTCTACATCTCCATTTAGCTCACGCATTGTGTCAAGAAGATCACTAAATTGATTAGAAATCATATTCTCATCAAAAATTATACTTTCCGTATAAGGATCCCACTGATCGAATCCTGCTCGCCGATACTCTTCCTTTAACATTTCTGTAAATATTTTATTAGAATTTTGCATTGACCAATGACTTGGTAAACCATTTTCTATAATTGAAGTAATAATATTTGACTTGAGATCAAGCATAGCGCTCATCATAGGTTTAACTTCTGTTTCATCTAAAAACAGATTGTCTTCAAAAGGTTCTTTTTCGTTTGGATCACTATCATCTCCTTGTTCTTCTTCAGATATTTCTTTTTCAATAATTGTTCGTATTTGATCGCTCTCGACCTCATCAGATGACTTGAATAAAATGACAGACATAACAAAAGCTGCTCCTGCGGCTGCAAATAGACCTATGTTTTTGAGCGTTGATAATGACGCATTATCTTTGTTTTCTGTGCGTAGTGCATTATCCATCACCGCTTGATCAAAACCAAATCCCCCAGAAAAATACTTGCGTGGGATGATTTGTTGCGCAACCGGATCGTATTCTTCTTTGATGTAGTCATAGACCCCGACTTTGAATGATTCGACATATTGATCGTAGATTTTTTGTGCCGCGCCTTCTTCACCGTGCGTGACGCCTTTGGTCTTGTTCTGATCCACGTACACTTGTGTAAGAACAGAGTTCTTGAGCTTACGTTTGTACCAGCTGGCAAGGATGAGCGAGTTGTAGATCTGACGCAGCGGAGCAAAATGAGTTCCTTGATTCACCTCTTCTTCAAGCACCGGGAGGATAATGTCACGGATAATCTCAGCGTTTGGCGTATAGCGTTTAGCGTTTAGGGAGTTATCAGCTGATGGCTGAGAACTACTATCCGCTATCCGCTGTTCGCTACTCGCTAGAGCCAGGTAATCTTCTTCCAGCATAACTTTCAATCTACTCTCCACCACATACGCCACGCCATCACCTTCATAGACAGTCGCCTCTTCCGGGACGATCCACACCTTATTGAAAGTGTTGACCGGTATATTATCCAAGCCCGATTTTTGCTTAATCCGCTCCCAAAATTTTTGTCCCACACCTCCATCTTCCGGATACATCAGTGATGAGGTGAGCTGCTTGAGTAAATAGTCCTGGGCCAGCAATTCACGGCCCATCTCCGTCATCCCAAATTGCTCCGGAATAATTCGGTCCTCTTCATACGGGGATAAGTTCACCCATAGATCAGATTCGGGGACAGTCAGTGAGGCAAGGAAGTATTTGATCAGCTTGGTAGACTCTTCCTGAAGGACCTCACCTTCCATCCCCGAATCTCCGGGATCTATAATAAAATCGAATTGAAAGGGGTTTTCCGGGTTTATCTTTAAACCCTTAACTGTCACTGGGGCATAGGGTTGTGTCAAATTAAGCATATTGCCGATCGGGAGCAACACTATCGGCTGGGCAAAAGCAGAAACGGGCATCTGGATAGATGTCCATAGAAAGGCCACTATAGTAAA
This sequence comes from Candidatus Omnitrophota bacterium, assembly GCA_028280285.1. Classification (GTDB taxonomy): domain Bacteria; phylum Omnitrophota; class Gorgyraeia; order Zapsychrales; family Zapsychraceae; genus JANQNA01. The sequence continues at coordinate 15,482 of JANQMA010000023.1, forward strand.
AATAGATATAGTTTTATTAAAAGGGGTATTTCGTCTCATGCATCACAATAAAAGTTGTTGGTTGTTAGATCAATTGAGTCTACCGAAGAAAGTATGCCATATATATTATTTATATAAAGATAGGAAGGGAAAAATCAGGAAAGCGTTTTCGCAAATTTTACATTTATTCACTCAGACGAAATGGCTTGATTTTTTTGACTTCACGGCTTGGATTATTGAGCGCATGCCACACATCATAATTTAATTGGCCTTGCGTCCACAAATCAATACTTGTTTCGAAACATTTGGATAGGCGATGCGCTATTTCTAGAGAAATTGGCTTTTTTTGATGAACAATATCACTTAAGTGTTTACGAGAAATCTTTAACCGATCGGCCATGTCTTTTTGAGTAATCTCAAAAGGGGCCATAAACTCTTCCAATAATATTTCCCCGGGATGCACCGGTGGACGATTAGTTGGCAAAGAGTAGTTAATTTTGTTTTTCATTATCATGTTAGTTCTCCTCAGTGATAATCGATAATTTCTACATTTTTAGGCCCATCAGGTGACCACGCAAAACATATACGATATTGCTCATTAATGCGAATACTATACTGTCCTTTACGATCACCCTTTAATTTCTCCAAATGATTGTTTGGAGGAATTTTTAAATCATTTAAACTCAACGCATTTTCTAAAAAATAAAACTTCCGATACACCAACTTCCATAAATGTGTTGGTAATCGTTTAAGTGCCTTTTTGCTGCGAATACCGTTGTAAATATCTTCTGTTGTCGAATCACGAAATGATTGAATCATGACTTAAATGTAACCTAAAAGGTTACATTTGTCAAATATTTCTTTTTTCGCCAAATGGAAATAAAAAATCGATTAACCGCGTACTTTTGCACCTAATCTCTTAAAATCTTTCGGAAAGCCGGGGTAGGATTTGGCGCAGCACTGCATGTTTTTGATGCGGACCCCGATTTTAAGGCCCAGGACGCTGAAGGCCATGGCCAGGCGGTGGTCGTTGTGAGGATCGAGAAGCACATTGGATTTGTAGGTTTCTTGCGGATGAATAATGAGCGCATCACGGCGCTCGGTGATTTTGGCACCGACCTTAAGGAGTTCTTTACGTAAATCGCCAATACGGTCCGACTCCTTGGCCCGCGCATGGGCAATGTCCACCAGTTCAGTTTTGCCACGAGCAAAAAGAGCGAGCACCGCCATAATCGGCACAAGGTCCGGACAGTCTTTGAGCGAAAACCGTCCGCCCTTAAGACGAAACGGCCCTTTAAGCTTAATCGCCTTGGATGTCTTTGTAAATTTAACCCCCATCTTTTTAATCAACGGAATAATGTGTCCATCGGCCTGCACAAACTCATCGCGAAACGCGCCTTTGAGTGTAACGTTAGAATCAGTTAATGCTGCTGCCGCCAAATGAAATGCCGCCAGACCATAGTCAGACGGAACAGCGAAATTGCACAGCCCTTTAAACTTTTGTCCACCGCGTACCACATAATCACGTGCGCCTTTTTTGCGGACAGTGACACCCGCCTCTTTTAACACTTGTGTTGTCATAGTGATATAATCGCTCGACACAGTTGTGCTTCCCGTTAAATGGACATGCGTATTTTCATCAAGTACCGGTGCCGCGATGAGAAGGGCCGAAATGAATTGAGAACTAAGCGAACCGTCGATATTAATTTTACCCGCTCGCAACTTACCGCCGGAAATTTTAATCGGCACACTTTCTTGACGCCCCTTGCCGCGAATCTTAACACCCATGGCACGCATGGCTTTTGTTAAAAATTGATTCGGACGGCCGACCAGGGTGCCGGAACCTTTGATTATCGAGTTGTCGGAATAAAGCGCACACAAAGGAAGGACAAAGCGCAGCGTCGTGCCGGACTCCTTGACGTGGATATTTTTTAAATTAACTTTCCTTGCAAAGGCAGCGATCTTCCAGGCATCACCGACGGCCTTTGTGATTTTTGATCCGAACAACTTGGCCACATCACGGGCAACAAGCGCATCATCACAATCCGAAGGATTTATAATTTTTGATTTTCCGCCGCAAGCCGCAATCATCCAAGCACGAATCGAATACGATTTCGACGCAGGAAGCTGGATTGAACCTTTAAGTTTTTGGGTTGGTTTAACTTGGAATAACATTACCTTGCAACTACTTTATCATTTTTACGTGCGGTTTTGCTTGAGAGAGGCGGAATTAAATCGGCAGCAGACATTTCGAGTTGAACGCGCGTCACCTGAACATCGCCGAGATATTCTTGACCGCGGTAAATGGATAACACTTTGCCTACACTAACACCATCTTTTTTGCCTAGATTAACAATTACAAACTCCGTATCATAATCGACGCTTAAAATTCTTCCGTCCGGTATCTTGTCGGGAACAACATACGCTTCATCTTCTTTTTTTTCATCGTCAAAGCTAACATCAACCTCGGTTGATTTGACGGTTTTCTCATTATTATCTTTTTTCTTTTTCTTTTTTGCTTTGGAAAGCTTTTGAAAGTCCATCTCAATGGCTTCATATTTTTTCTTCAGCTCGGTGTTTTCTGTCTTTAATGCCTCATTTTCTGTATTAATTTTGGTAAGTTGACTTTGCAATTCATTAACTGTTTTTTTCGTTGCATCCAGCTCGACCATCATTTTTCCCTTAAGCTCATCGCGTAAAGACTTTTCTTTCTCGAATTTTTCTTTAAGGGCATTGTTTTCATTTTTAAGCTCTTCGCGTAAACCCTCAGCCAGCTCAATTTCATCCAGGAGACTATTGATCCTTTCATCGGCCTCTTTATTCTTCTCCTCCATCAAAAAGGCAGTCTTTTTTGCCTCCTCAAGCTCACTGTCCAAACGCGCTTCACTGGCCTTACTTTCCCCAAGCATGGCCTCGGTTGCCTTGCGTCTTTCATGCTCTTTCTGGAAAAAGAAGATGGATATGGCCGTAAGCGAGATAAGCAACACCGCAATAATCACGGCAAAAACGACAATGACTTTTCCTGATCGGTTATTTTTGGGCATAATCCACCATTTATTTATACTATGGTATCATAATATCAGTATTAATAATATAATGTAATTAAAAATGAAAAAATTAAAAATAAGAAAGAAAATTAAAAAATAAAATAAACTTAAAGATTAAAATTGTACTTAGTAGTTAGTAATTCGTAATTGGTTTATTTAAAATCATTTAAGATACATTGGTAACTCGATTTTACGCACCGTACAACCCATTAATTACTAAATACCAATTACCAAATACGATTTTTTAATTCTTATTTTCTCTCAATTCTCAATTTTCTTTCTTATCTTTTACTTTTTAATTTTAAATTAATTAAGTAATGTGTCCCCTTAATTCCTCTGGAACTTTAGAGCAAAACTCAATCCACGCCTTTGTCCGGGGATGGGTAAACCCAATCATATGCGCATGCAGCGCCAGGCGCGGAAAAGAACCTTTACGGCCATACTTCTCATCACCCAAAATCGGATGCTTGATATAGGCCATATGCACCCGCAGCTGATGCGTCCGGCCGGTCTTTGGAAAAAGCGCAACCAGACTTGCGCTACTGCTTCTTTTTAAAACCTTGTATTTCGTGTAGGCCTCTTTCGCGTGTTCATCGTAGCTGACGGCGCGCTTATCATGCTGGCGCGCATGCCGGCCAAGCGGGACATCAATGATCCCCTCATCCCGGTCGATTTCCCCTTGCACAAGCGCGACATATTGTTTTTGGACTTCATGCCTCTGAAACTGTTTGGCAAGTTTGGTATGCGTGATATTGTCCTTCGCCACAATAATTAAGCCGGACGTTTCTTTATCCAACCGGTGTACAATGCCTGGCCTGACATCAGAATTCACATCAGAAAGTTGATTCGAATAATTTAAAAGAGCATTAACGAGTGTCCCCGAATGCGCGCCCTTAGCCGGATGAACGGTCATACCGATCGGTTTATTAATCACTAGGAGTGCATCATCTTCATAAAAAATATCAAGGTCTATATTTTCCGGGGCCACATATTTAGGCGACAAAAAACCTTTAGGCACCTCAACATAAACATCATCGCCAACAGCTACTTTGTGTTTGGCTTTTACAATCTCTTCGTTGACCTTCACATGCCCGTCATCGATGAGCTTTTTAATCATGGTCCGTGAAGGAAATTCCGTTAAAATTTCCGTCAGAAAAACGTCGAGACGTTTATTATTATTATCTGCCGTGACTTTGTAATAATTATTGGTTGATTCCATTATGATTTTGATTCATTTCGGGTGAGAAAGAAGCACTTAATCGCAATGATCACCGCACCGATGGTAATCGCGCTATCGGCAATATTAAACACCGGCCAAATACGGAAATCGATAAAATCAATCACATAGCCGAGCGTAATGCGGTCGTACAAATTACCGAATGCCCCGCCGAGGATAAGCGCAAAGGCAATGATATACGAACGGCTTAAGATTTCATCACTTTGTCGATAATAGTAAATGTTAAAAATAAGAAGAATGATGGCAATGATCGGCACAATGATAAAGACAATACCTTGATCTTTAAAAAGACCGAAGGCAATCCCTGTATTGTGAACGAGTGTCATATGCAGAACATTACGTATGACAGGAAGCGATTCACCTAGATCAAAAAAGTCGTTGAAGAATGTTTTGGTGATACGATCAAGAAAGATAACGGAGAATGTAACAAGAAACGTAAGGCAGATATCAAAACGTGACTGGATAAAATTCTTCATAAAACAAGATTAAAGCTCTCCTTTTTCCTCGAGCTCTTCTTGATGCGCAAGACAATACTCGGCATAAGGAATGGCTTTAAGACGCGCCTCTTTAATCGCCTTGCCTGTCCCCAAACAAAATCCGTATGTGCCGTTTTCGATCCGCTTAAGCGCATCATCGATGCGTTGCAATGTCTCACGGTCATGCGAGGCAAGGCCCATAGCAAACTCTTTGTCATAAAGATCTGTGGCAACATCCGCCATATGTTGAACATGCCCGGAGACATCCGACGATTCATTCATCGTCGAACCGGCATTGTTGGACATATTTTTAATATCATGAACTAAATCTGATTTAAGGGCTAAAAGAAGTGTTTTGAATTTCTCTAACTTCTTTTTATCCATTTTCTTCTTTTGTGGCATTGAGTAACTCCTTTACGATTTTGGCACATCTTAAAGACAGATCAGGAAACTCCGGATCGGCGCCGACATCCGTCGTGTATTTCCACGAACGCGCGCATTTATCTCCCTCTGCCTTAACAACGTTGAGCTTAATATCTTTAAAGTCCTGGCCTAATCCATCGGAAAGGCTTTCGACTTTGACAACTTCACTTTGCGATACAATGAACATATCCGCCAGCTCTTCTTTAAATCCATCCAAATAGCTTTTCAGGTCATCCGAAGATGTTTCAAAAACAACTTTGGCATCCAAAGAACTACCGATCACTCCTTCGCCACGCTTATCTTCCAAGGCCTTTAGAACATGCGGTCTCAGCTTAAAGAGAGTTTCAAATTGAGCCTCAATGGCCGGATTGAACCAATCTTCAGGCACATCAAGCATACTCAATAAATGAACGCTGTCAACCAATTTCATATCTTCGGTTTTAGGCATCATTTCAAAGATTTCTTCGGTTGTAAAAACGATAAACGGGGCCAGGAGCCTGACTAAATAATTACAAATATGAAAAAGAACCGTTTGCGCGCTCTTACGTTCATGGGCGGATGCAGCCGGAATGTAGAGACGGTCTTTGAGAATGTCCAAGTAGTCATTGGACAAATCTTCATTACAGAAAGTATATATGAGCTTATATACTTTCGCAAAGGCATATTCATTAAAATTTTGCGATGATCCTTGCGCGACATGGGCCAGCTTGTCCAAGGCCCACTTGTCCAAATCTTCGAGTTTTTCGTACGGCACCAGTTCTGTGTCCGGATCAAAATCATGGATATTGCCCAGGATATAGCGGAAGGTATTGCGGATCTTACGGTACCCGTCGACCGCGCGGTCCAGCACCTCTTTGGAGACACGAATGTCTTCATTGTATGAACTGGAGGCCACCCAAAGCCTTAGAATATCGGCTCCGCTATTTTTGATGACATCAAGCGGGGAGATCACATTGCCAAGTGATTTGGACATCTTGCGCCCTTGTCCGTCCACCACAAAACCGTGGGTCAAAACCTCTTCAAACGGGGCCATATCCTCCATGGCAACAGCCGGGATGAGTGATGACTGAAACCATCCGCGGTGCTGATCGGAGCCTTCCAAATACATTTGCGCCGGAAGTGCTCTTCCCATCTTTGATTTCACAACTGCCTGATGCGAAACCCCTGAATCAAACCAGACATCCAAAATATCAAGTGTCTTTTCAAACTCCGTTGCGCCTGACTCGGGACATGTAAAACCATCCGGCAAAAAGTCTTGTGCATCGCGCACAAACCACGCATCACTGCCTTCTTCTTTGACAATCTCCGCAAACTTAGCGATCACCTCCGGATAAAGACGCGCGATGCCGTCCTCCTTAGCTTTAAGCGCCGGGATCGGCACGCCCCAATAACGCTGGCGTGACAAACACCAATCCGGTCGTCCGGCCACCATGCCTAAAATACGTTCTTCACCGGACTCCGGAACAAACTTAACTTTATTCTTAATCATATCGGCTAATTTTGCGCGTAGATTATTGTGATCGACTTGCAAAAACCATTGATGTGTTGCGCGGAAAATAATCGGCTCCTTACATCGCCAGCAATGCGGATAGGAATGTTGAAATTTATTTTTATGAAGTAGCGCGCCTTGCTCATGCAATTTGGTCAGAATCGGCCCAAGCGCTTTGGAGACATGCTCCCCTTTAAACGGACCTTCGGTGTAAACGCCGTTATCACCGACGGGCATAAGCGTTGGCAAGCCGTACTTCTTGCCTGTCATAAAGTCATCGGCCCCGTGGCCGGGCGCTGTATGGACAAGCCCTGTCCCATCTTCTTTCGTCACATAGTCGGCGACCACAACCGAACATTCATCGAGCATACCAAACGGCTGTTTGTATTTTAATTTTGTTAAATCCTCACCGGAAACATTATCACCGACACGCACGGCATTAAGATCGCCGGTTAATTCCGTGATCTTTGACGCCAGTGATTTTTCTACAATAATCACTTCACTGCCGATATTAAGAAACATGTATTCAAACTGCGCATTAACACTGACCGCAACATTGGCCACAAGCGTCCACGGTGTTGTCGTCCAGATTAAGAGCGATACTTTTTTATCTGTTTTAATCAACGCTTCCGCGTTGGTTACCTCAAATTTGACATAAACGGATGTCGACGTGTGATCCTCATATTCGACTTCAGCCTCAGCCAATGCTGTTTCGCAATCACAACACCAATTAACCGGTTTAAGTCCGCGCTTGACATATTGATCCTGTGTTAAACGTTCAAGGGATTTTAAAATCCAGTATTCGTAATCTTTATCAAGCGTCAGGTAAGGATCATCCCAGTCGCCGAAGACACCGAGGCGTTTGAATTGTTCTTTTTGGATATCGACGTATTTAAGCGCATAATCGTGCGCGTCTCGTCGGAACTTAACACAATCGACATCGTCTTTTTTCTTCTTGAGTTCCTTGAGCAGTTGATGTTCGATGGGAAGGCCGTGGCAGTCCCAGCCAGGCACATAAGGGCTGTCCAGTCCCATCATGGTCTTTGATTTAACAATAAAGTCTTTGAGGATTTTGTTTAGTGCATGGCCGATATGAATGTTGCCATTGGCGTACGGCGGGCCGTCATGCAAGATGAAAGGCTTTTTGCCTTTTGTCTGTGCCTTGATTTTGCCGTACAAATCCATTTCTTCCCACTTGGTGATATACTTCGGCTCTTTTTGAGCGAGCCCTGCGCGCATAGAGAAATCGGTCTTGGGGAGATTTAGTGTCTTTTGGTAGTCCATCTTGCTAGTCGTTGGTCTTTGGTCATTGGTCATTGGTAAAAATTATATTAGTGGTTATCCCACTAATGACCAACGACTAATGACTAACGACCATTACGAAATATATTTACCAATTATTGGCTCAAGTTCTTTCTTTTTCGATTCAGGAATTATACTAGGATCTGTAATAATTGCAAACTTTAGTGCGTCGGCTGCGCTAAAGCTCGGCAGGGCGCCGATTTTAGGAATAGCAATACGCAGAATGTCTTTGGCTTTGTTCACATTTTTGTGCAAATAATCAATAATCATCTCAACCGTTACGCTGTCGTGATCCGGATGCCAGCAGTCATAATCCGTTACGGCAGATAGAGTTGCGTAAGATATCTCGGCCTCGCGGGCAAGCTTGGCCTCAGTGACATTGGTCATACCGATAATGTCCATCCCCCAACTGCGGTACAGATTAGACTCGGCCTTGGTGGAAAATTGCGGGCCTTCCATCACAATATAGGTCCCGCCTGCGTGAACTGATGCTTCGGCCTCTTTGGCGCTTTCAAGTAAGATGGAAGACAGCTCCGGGGACACCGGATCGGCAAACGCGACATGGGCCACAATGCCACCGGTAAAAAACGATGTCTCGCGGTCCTTTAAAGTGCGATCAACAAATTGATCCGGCACAACAAAATCCATCGGTTTAATTTCTTCCTTAAGCGAACCGCAAGCCGACACAGAAATGATGGCCTCAACACCGAGACGTTTTAATTCATAAATGTTGGCGCGGTAATTAATCTCACTAGGGGAAATACGGTGGCCTTTACCATGACGCGAAAGAAACACGACCTCAACACCGCTGAGTGTCCCTTTAACAAAATGATCGGATGGCCTTCCAAACGGTGTATCAAAAATATCCAATACTTCGACATTTTCCAATCCTTCGAGCTCATATAAACCGCTACCACCTATTATGCCAATCTTTGCCATGTTCCGTGCTCCTTAATTTATGTGATCTGTGCTCTGTGTTCTGTGGTCATTTATGAGTGATCACAGACCACGGGCCACAGACCACTTACTTTGCTAATTGTTTTGACCTTTTCTTCGCCGCTACAAGTGCCGCTTTAAACATTTTGTCGAAGCCTTTGCGTTTAAATTCCGCAAGCGCGGCCGCCGTCGTGCCACCTTTCGATGTCACACGCGCACGTAAATCACCCGCGTCATCACCGGTCCGTTCAAGAAGTTGCATGCTCCCTGAAAGTGTTTGCATAACAAGTTTACGCGCATCCGCCTTTTTAAGTCCTAGAGATTGAGCAGCCTTAATAAACATTTCAACAAAAAGAAAAACATAGGCCGGCCCACTGCCCGAAACGGCTGTTAGAGCGTCGATCATCTTTTCCTCAACAATGACCGTTTCTCCGACGAACTTAAGAAGATTTTCAGCTTGTTTGAGATTTGGTGACGTTACATTTTGTCCAGCACAAAGTCCTGTAATGCCTTGGGCTATCTGTGCCGGCAGATTGGGCATAGTGCGCACAACTTTTATGCCGATTCCAAGTTTCTTCTCTATATACTTCGTTGTAATGCCGGCCGCAATAGATAAAACCAAATGTTTTTTTGTAATATGCGGTTTGATCGCCGTAAGCACCGCTTCAAAACTTTGCGGTTTAACGGCAAGTAAAATAATATTGGAATTTTTGATAACCGTTGCCAAATCATCGACGCTAACTTTGTACTTTGACGCAATAGTACGCGCACGTCTTTTATCGGTCTCGCAGACACGCACCTTGTAGGTTTTGCGAATACTTGCGATAATCGCCGCGCCCATGTTCCCTGCTCCTATTATTCCGACTGTAGTTTTCATAGGAAATCCTTTTTGTGTGATCTGTGCTCTGTGTTCTGTGGTCGGTTATGAGTGATCACAGACCACGGACCACAGACCACTATTTAAAAATTGCCGATCCTATCCTCACCATATTCGCTCCTTCTTCCAGTGCAATCGCATAATCACCACTCATCCCCATCGACAAATACTGCATTTCAATATTCGCTGATCCCCGGTAACGTTCTTTTGATTCATCAAAAATTTTTTTAAGTCCGCGAAAAGAGGCACGTATGATATTCTCATCCTCGACAAACGGCGCCATGGTCATAAGCCCAAGCACATTCACATGGTCGAGTGAACGGATATGATCCAAAAGCACAAAAGCCGTCTCTTTATCAACGCCGTATTTTTGCTCTTCCGCCGCCACATTAATTTGAACAAGGATCTGAACAACTTTACCTGTTTTAACACCCTGTTTTTGGATTTCATCAACCAGCTTAATCGAATCAACCGACTGGATAATATCAAATAACTCAACGGCGTGCTTAACCTTATTGGTTTGAAGATGGCCGATTAAATGCCTGGTGACTTGATCAAGATTTTTAATTAAAGGAAACTTCTCCCGTGCCGCCTGAACACGATTTTCGCCAACATGACATAAGCCGCCTGCGATCGCTTCTTCGATGTCGCTTGCTTCTGAATATTTTGTCACACCGACAAGTGTGATCTCTTCTTCTGCGCGGCCGATTTTCTGGCAAACATCCTGAATTTGTTTATGAACATTACCTAAATTATCCGCAATCATCGCCCTAAAGTAACACAATTCCGATTAGCGGTCAAACTGGATTAACATATAAGGTAATTCTTAGTCCTTTTTGTTTTAAACACACCCTCCCGGCACAAGTCCTTTCGGCGGATTGACACTGTTGATCTGGATTAATTGTCGTATCTTTTGATAATCTCCGATCACCGTCATTGTTCCGGGATCAATACGGAAATAAAACATTTGTTTGCTTGATAGCCCCAGCAATACTTTTAAAAACATGCGAATGCATCCACCGTGAGTCACAATAACGATGCGTTTGTTATTATATTTTCGTCGGCAATGCCGGATAAAACTTTCGATACGTCTTTGCAAAGAAATGATTGTCTCCCCGCCCTTGGGTGTAACCAGCTGCCCTTTATACCATTTGGCATAAGCCGGATCCTTTTTGGCCATTAGCTCATCGGCTGTCAAACCTTCCCATACGCCAAAACTTAATTCGTCTAGCCGTTTATCTTCTGTAACTTTTATCCGTAAAGGCTTCGCTAGAAGGTTCGCCGAATCCTTAGAACGGTTTAATGTCGAAGAAAATATTTGATGCGGCCGGTAAGCAGAAACTGCCTTAACAAAACGTTTGATTTGGTTTTTGCCGGTTTGTGTCAACGGTGAGTCAGCTGACCCTTGAAACCGTTTTTGTTTATTCCACTGCGTTTGACCATGACGGATTAGAACAAAATGTATCATATTTGCTCCCTTAGGACATTCATATAGTTCACATCTATATAAAGATAAGCCAACTATATTTTTTCATTAAAATGTTCTAGATTAGCTTGAATAGTTTTAAGAAGCCGCGCTTTGGTTGAGCTGCCCTTTAACTCGTTTTCGGTGATTTCTTTCCATACTTCCGGAATAAGGACTTGCGATTCAACGTAACGGTCGAAGGCCTCCTGAAACTGTGTACGGTCAAAGGTGTCTTTACGTTCAAGGCATTCATTAATGATCCACGTGAGTCCGTCTCCTGTCGTACGATATTCATGATTAATCACGGTCGCACGATTGGCTACGTTCTCCATTGTCACCCAGCGTTTGCGGCTAAGCGCATAGACCAAATCTTGATACAACTGCTGGAAGCGAAAAGCCTTTTCCTCCCGTGTTTGTGTTAGTTTTAAATCATGTTTATTGGCATAGGACGCCGCCATGATTTCGCAAAACATCACGGCCGGCATAATCGGCCACTCGCCTTCGTCTTTGTGTTCCATAAGAAAGCCGGGAAGCTCTCTTAATATGTGACGAATGAGAAAAATCGGCGGATGGTCAATGCCATCGGGCACCTCATGCTCCCCTTCGACAATCTTAACATCTTCAAAATAATTAAGCACAGACTGAAATTCTTCTACCTTTTGTTTATGGTGAGTAAGCAGTTCATCGATTTGTTTATGATCAAAACCGATTTTAAAAAGCATACGCCGCTGACGGTCGATCGCAAAGACTTCATCAAAAACACGCAGACTTAAATCATCGGCAAAATCTTTAATATTCTTTTTTTCTTTAGTAATGACAAAATCGATAAGCTGAGCGAAGGTTTGAATTAAATAACGGGCTTCATTGCGTTGCTCACTAAGTGATGTCGAATAACGGTCGACATCTTCATAACGATATTTATTGTGTTTAGCCGCAAAACGCCTGATCGATCCATAATCAAGCATCGCACCACTCGCAAGCATATTATCCCCATCCCACGCAAGCCAATTAAAAATATACTCTTCCTCCATCAGCGCTGCAAGACGCGCGTATTGCCGGGTTAAATAACCGAGGGCCATCGCATAACGTTTATTCCCTTTTTTAGGAAGTTCCCAGTGGCCATTACACTCCTGGCGGTCTAAAAAATAATCAAAAGATCTTTTAAGTTCATCATATTGTCCGGACTTTAAATAACGAAAAAGATGTGCGGGGCGCAGAAGATTTGGGGCTGTACGCACACCGATCGCGGTATTATCTTTAAAGTCAATGACAACCAGCGTTCTTTCTGTTGGGAAGTCATGACGATAAAAAATTTCCGACATCACCGCACCGGCCATCATCTCATCCAAATCGGCCAGTCCCGATGCGTAACCATAGCTATCATCGCCTGTCTTGATGGCACCTTCGACTTCCTGCGCGCCGGGGCTGAGACGCGTTGCCCCTGTCCCACGCGATGAGACATCGAATATTTTTTTACCCATTCGCACAACGCCGTTCCATATCGCCCGCCCGTCGCCTGAAGTAGAACCCATCTTACATTCATGCTGCAACTGCAAATAACGCGTGGCCATGTACAAACGATCTTCATAGCCATCCTTAGGAAATTCGTCGCGGTGGGCCCAATCATGCTCATTAAGGATTTGAATAGAAAAAGTTTTCAGAAGAACCTCTTCAAGCTTATCATTCATTTTCCAAGGATGATTCTTGCGGATCAAGCCCAATTCGATCGCGAGCGCAAAATTAAAGTAAAGCACACGCCCGCCTTTGCGGTAATGAACAGGATAGTCAACATAGCCTTCCGGGGAGACATCACGCCAGGGATGCGTGCCGTCAATTTTGGCAAACTTTTCATACATATATTAATATTATATGGAGGAATTTGGAGGAGTCACTGGAAAATCAGGATTTTTAAATGAGCGTACAACTTATGGAACAAAGTGACGTAAGTTGTTACAGCGAATTTACCTGCGAAGCGTAAGCGGAGCAGGTTCCTTAGAATTGCACCTCTTCCCAACCCGCAAGTGTATCGACAGGAATAACGCGGTTGGCTTTATTCGCCACACCAATCAACCGGCCATTAAGATCAACTAAATAATCGCCTTGCACAATCCGCTCCCCATGCACGCCGGTTCCGCGAATACCTTTCACATCATATTTAATACGAAAATCCTTATCCTTTTTGAGATAGTCTCTTTTCACAATAAAGTAATCTCCCGCAATATGACGCGCTTTATCAGAAAGATTCACATTGCCATTATTGCGCAGGGCCAAAAGTGTCGGCATAAGTTGTCCAATCGGGGTATTGACCGGATAAGGCACGGACGTTTGATCCTTATAGTCAGCCAAAGCAATAGCCACTAAATCATAATCCCTATGCATTAACACACGATTAATAACCTTACCTTGATGAGACATCTCAATTTTTTCAGGAGCTTTATCGGATCGTCCATAAAACCCAACTTGCCGGGAAGGAAAAATAAGGTAAATTTGGCCGTCAATCTTAACAGGCAGCAGAAATAATTCACGTTTATAAATAAGCCGATCATTACCAGCTTTGCGCGAATAAGTAACCTTGACCGTTTGCATCTGTGGATGCACATTATTGGTGTATGCCACATCGGCATCCTGGGTCATATCCTTAATGGCTGTAGCAAGCCGCTCGGCGTTTTGCTCGGCCTTAATACGACTCGCTTTGGCCTCTTGCATGGCGGAAATCGCTTTTGTTTTCTCCACCTCGGCTTTATAACTTTTCGCCAGCGCCTGGGCTGCTTTGTCCTCAGCCGTCTTTTTGGCGGCCAGCGCCTGCTCTTTTAACTCAACGGCTAATTTTTGAACAGTCTTTGCCTCCTCAGCCGCCATCGTCGCCAACTCAGTCTGTTGTTTCATCTGGTCAATCAGCTTGCGATTCTCTTCGACCGCTTCTTTTTGCATTTCAAGTTCGTTCTGATAAGACTTTTCAATTTTTTCACGCTCGGCCTGTTGTGCTGCTATTTCACTATTCAGTTGATCAAGCGTTTGTTCACGCTCTTTGAGCATCTTTTCTGTTTGTTCCAAATTTCTGGTAATAGCATCGCGTTCTGTTTTATTGGATTGCAGCGTCTTCTCTACCTCTTTACGTCGCTTCGCTTCCGCTTCTTTTTCTAAACGTGCTTGCACTAATTTTTTCTCAAGCGCTTCTTCAGACTTTCTTTTATCTTCTTTAAGCACCTCATGCATTTCTTTTAAGTGGAAAAAATCATCCATCGTGAGGACACTTTGCGTTCCAACATTCGTGATGGATGTCAGATAAAGGATAAGGAATATGTCGCACATGCCGATTAAAAACATTCTCATTGCCCAATACTCCTTTACGTTAAATCGTTTTTAAGTGGTAAAGACACGAGAATTGTAAATCGGCCGAATAAGTACAGCAGAATGCCAGAAATTGTTGTCAAATAGGCCAGTGGCGCAGAAAGCGTACCGGCCAAAAAATGCGTCATACACACACCCAGTAATGATCCCAAAAGCCCCAAGTACAGTGGCGTCTCCGTAAGAAACTCAATCTGGCGCAAATCGCGCAGTGTAAACTCACTTTTATGACGTGTTTTATACGCCGCCATCAGAAGTGGCGTAATCTGAAGAATAATAAAAGCCAGAATCATAATCACCAACCACCTCGGCGCCTCGGGTCTGGTTTCCTGCCCAGGTAACGGAGCCCCGGTCTCAAGATGCGCTATTTTTTGGTCAAATGTTATTTGCGGCTGCGGCGTCTGAGGATCTGGATTATATTGGCTAATAAAAACCGCTGATCCAACAATCGCAAACATAATCAGTGCATAAATCATTTTAAAGATGGAAGAAGAATATTCGTTTTTAACAGTTGCCGCTTTTTTGCTATGAGATGAATTTTTCTTGTCCATTTTAAGCCTCCTCAACTGCGTCAGTTGAATAAACCTATGCCTATTCAACTGACGCAGTTGAATAGGCATTTCGCTATTGTAAAGGCTTAAGCTTCTTTTGGCAAGTGCCCCGCTTTAAACCGGATCATCGATAAACGGAATATCAAGATCCGTGATTTCTGCCATAATGAAATCCAAGGCGCCTAAATAGGGCTGCAATACCGATCCGGCATCAGTTGTTGGACTCTTTAAAAACTTCGTCATTTTAAGTGTACGCAAATTATATAGAGCCGCGTTAATAGGCTCAGCAGGGTATTGATTGCTCAAGGTATACAAATACAACGGCAGCTGGAAAGACTTAATATGGTCACGAATAGCCTCGCGGGATAATTCTAAATTGGCAACACGCTCAGCACTTTGCGGCGCAATATCACTCGAACCGGTTTTATAATCAATAATCATAATCGTCCCATCCTCCATTCGATCGATACGATCAACAATATAACCGAATCGGTAGGTACCGTTTTGTAGCTTAATCTGATCTTCAAACCATTTCTCAACAAACAGCACCGCCTTAACGCGCCTATCTTCACTCTCACGTTCATGTTCAAGGAAAAATTTAAATCGTTCCTGCAAAACACTTTTAAGGAGGAATGCATCGCTTTTCATCGATTTAGCAAAGGTTTGTTCAAACCGGTATTCGAAATATTGAAAAAAGCCTTGGATAAACTGATCGTCAATCACAGGTTTGCTATTTAAGAAATGTTTGAACTGCTCTTCTAACACCGCATGCGCAAATGTCCCTACCTGGGCGGCATCCGGCTCATCCAAAAGATCTTCTTTTTCTCTTAGTCCCAAAACATAGTTAGTATAAAAATCCATGGGATTGCGCAGATACGTATTAATACTAGATGGAGAATAACGATGATTCTTAAGAAACTCAACTACCTGCCTGGTTTTTTTCACCTCTTTGCGCCCAGCACCTATATTAACTTGGAAAACAGCCTCCTGCGGCTTAAGAATATCTGTTTTATTATGCTTCTTTTCTTCTGCCCAGATAAGCTCCTCGATAAAACGGCTGCGCTCTTTATCTTTACTCTCTTGATAAATAAGATGCACATTCTTAGCCGATGAAATAAGCCGCATAAACTGATAACGCTGGATTTCTTCTTCGAGCTCCATCCGGTCGAGCCCAAGGCTTATCATCACCTCACGCGGAATAAGCGGCTCATAAAGATTTAAATGCGGTAAAACGCCTTCATTGACATCAAGCACAATCACATGATCAAAATTAAGCGAACGCGTTTCAAAAAGCCCCAAGAGCTGCAGCCCTTTAAGCGGTGAGCCCGAAAATGCGACGATCTCGCTATCCATCTTCGATTCAAAAATACGAAACATCTCCTCCTTGTCAAATGCCTCACCACCAAATGATGCTCCGTTTAGTTCATCGAGCATATATGCAATTTTATCAGCAATATTCAGATTAAGCGGATAATGATACATCGCACTTTTGTCAATAATCAAATCAAGCACTGATTGAAGTTGATTAACAAAAGAAGCAAAATTATTGACTTTTTCCCAAGCCTTCAAAAAATGCTCATGAATATTTTTTAGAACATCTCTTATCTCATTTTCCGATGCTTTTATATTTAACCGCTTGAGCATTGTCTTTGTTAAATCAAAGACTTCCGCGCAATTCTCAACATCCTCAAGTCGAATAAAAAGTGAACCGGAAATACCCGACGGCTCCATGCCGGTTAAAATCTCCTCGATCTTGTGAACAAGAATACGTGTCAACTGTGGATCACCGGTTAAATTAAGATTTTTGACAAATGGATGCCGCAAGACCTTTAAATAATCTTTGGCATAATACCGACCATTGTCAAAAGACAGCTGCGCACGAAATACCATTTGAATAAGCGCATAAAGACTACTGCGTTTTAAAGGATAACCCATTGAAATATTAAAGTCCTTGGCAATTGATGCAACTTCGGATAAAAGCGGAACAATATGATCGGGGTTGGGTAAAACAATCACTGTTTTTTCATGCTCTTTAATCGTACCAAGGACTCCTCTGACCAAACCGATCTGCGAATGCGCGTCAAACCCTTTGTAGAGCTTAAGATCAAAGGTAGTCGGCTTTGGTTCATCTCCCTCGGAGATATCAATTTGAAAGCGTTTAGCGGTTCTTGCCAAAACCGGCCAGCGACGGGCATCACCTTGAAAAACAAATGTTGCCATCTCACGATCAAACAAATTCTTAACCACGGCCTCTTCCGAACGATTAAAGTAAAAAAAGTTGGCAAAAATGATATGCTCGATACCAATCATATCAAAATCATTAATCATGCGTGCTGCCGTAAAGTACTTAAACCCACGCGAATACATTTTAGTTTCTCTCATATGCGCATGATACTTTGTGCGAATGGTAATAATATGGCGCAGCAAACCATTGATCTCATCCGGTACACCATAACCGATCGCCGCATTTTCTTTAAGCGCTGCAAGCCTGTTATTATCCACATCCTCCAAATCAAGCTGGTCAATAAAACGCAAGATTTCCTGTGCCCAAGGCAAAAAGGCCGCAAAGTTTGCGCGTCCCTTAAGTATGTCTGGACAGTACGTTCTGGCCAAATCATAAATCACATACGCCTGATCCAAATCATTAGCTTTGGTGAATGATTGTGATTGACGAATCGTATAGGCAATAAAATCATCGATGGTGAAAATACGTGGCGCGATAAAACCTTGACCGATGCACTTGGCAAGTGCTCGTCGTAAAAAAAGCGCCGGTCGTTTACCACCAAAAACAATGGCAAGTTTACTCATATCACGGTCTTCCGTCACATAATTAGCGGCTAAGTAATCAGCGAAATGATCAATAAATCCTTCGGTGAAGGGAAAAGTGATAACGTTTTTGCCTAGTGTTTTCATAATATGAATAAAAATAATGATGCTGTACGGGTCGCTCGCGAGCGACCCTAATTTTTCGACATATTAGGGCGGCTCACGAGCCGCCCCTACGTCACCTCTATTACCTTTTTATTTTTCGTCAACAAAACATACCCTTTCACATTCTTTCCAGAATAAATCCCCCGGCATATACCCATATATTCTTTAACCTGATCTCGATATTCATCCTTCATCTCATCGGTGTATTTATAATCAATAACCCAAAGTTCGTTTTCAAAAATCATGAGCCGGTCAATCCGCTTTGTGTGTCCTTCTTCCGTAATCAGTTCTATTTCATTATAGACTTCAGCATCGGGCACATTAAAAAACCGAGCAAACGCCGCGTCGCTTAGAATCGCAACCGTATGATTCTTTAACTTACTCATCTCATGTGAGTCGATTACCATATCGATATTTTGCCGATCAAGTTCAATAATCTGCTCAGCCTTAACAGTCGTATTTTCAAATAAAGCCAAAAAGCGGTGAATGATCTCCCCTTGCCGACGGACCGTGCGGTTTCTTACCTGATCAATACTAACAAACTCCTCATTCAAATATTTAATCCAATCATAATACTCAGCCTTTTCTAAGGGCTCGGGCGAAATCTGCGCTTTTATCTGTTTACTTGTTTGCCTGGCTCCATTTGTGTACAGCTCCTCAGGGATCAGAAGTTTTGCTATATTATTCGACTGACCAACTTTTTTTGGAATAAAACCGTAAAGCTCACTGCCAGCGCGTGTCAGCGCCACATAGACATTATTGATTTCCGAAACGAGGGCTGTGCGATACTCATCCGCATAAATTTGATAAAGCGTATCAGAATAAAGATAATATTTGGCTTTAAGTCTTAGAAGGTTTCTTTTCCCATTAATCAAAAGCGAGACAAACGACTGCTTATTATCATGTGCGCCATGTCCGATCTGAACATCCATCCCTAAAAAAGGAATAATCACTACCGGAAACTCAAGCCCCTTGGATTTGTGAATCGTAAGCACATTCACCGCCTCGGTCTTGGTGCTGTGCACATAAAGCTCTTCTCCGGTTAAATTATCAAAGTAGGTAAGAAAAGCGCTTAAATCACTCACCTCCTCTTCCTGTTTTTTAATAAGTTCAAGCAAATGCATTAAAAACCCCTGATCATCGGGAAAATATGTTAAACAGTCAAACTTTGTATAAAAGCTGACGACAAGTTCATACAAAGGATAGAGCCCCACACTTCTAAAAAATTCACTTAAAAAGTCATCCCATAACTTGGGATGATCCTTGCGAAATGCCGTATAGAGATAAAAATCATTTTCTTCGACAATGTTTGATCGTTTAGAAAAGATATACTTATGCCAATCGCCTGTCTTGGTACCGGTAGCACGCGCAAAGACATCACTTAAAATAAATTCGGCAAAAGCAATATTATTGATGGGCGAATCAATAAATCTTAAAAAACTTATAATGGAAAGAACTGTTTGATTTTCCTGGATATTGGATGTGCGTTCCGACTGGACCGGGATTCCCTCGACCATCAGCCAATTGGTGACTTGTTCAATATGCGCATTGCTACGTGCTAAAACAGCGATATCGGATAGGGCAAAGCGCCCTTTAAGATCATCCATCAGTGTCATAAACTGATCGTGAATATATTCATCGCGTTCTTCTTTATTTCCAATATCGACATACTCTAGATGAACATAACCACCATCACGGTCTTTTTGATGTGTTTGCTTGGATGTGGCAAAAAGATTGGTCACAACATCAACTTGCTCATCATCAAAATAAACAGTGGTGTGTTTGTTGGATTTTTTAGCTTCATCGATGGCGCGCTTACGCTGAATAAATCCACGCAAATTTTCTTCAGAAAAAATGTGATTATTAAAATTGACAATCGCCTTTTGGCTACGCCAATTATTGGCAAGTGTCTCCGGACAGACATTAAAATCATTAAACTTATCCTTAATTTCATCAAATAGATTCACATCCCCGCCACGAAAGCCGTAAATCGCTTGCTTGCGATCACCCACATAAAATAGTGTACCTCCGGTCGAAAGGGCTTCGCGGACCATCTCCTCGACATTATGCCATTGCAGGCGTGATGTATCCTGAAACTCATCCAAGAGATAATGATGAAAACGTGTGGCCAGACGATAATATAATTCTTCAACGGTCACACGCTCTTCATCGAAAAGACGCGTAGCCTTTTTGTTAAGCTCGGAAAGAAAAAGGATGTCATCTTTGGCCGTAAGCGTCTCAACCCCCTCTTTAACCTCATCATAAACAAAGATATAGGGATTAAACAGACTTGCTGCCTCCAATTCACACAGCGTACGCACTTCTTTGACAATTTTATCCCAAAGTTTATCGATATCACGATCGACCTGAACACCCTTATTAACTGGAAGCGCATCGTTTTTGAAATAGGTGGATAATCCGTCGATATCAAAACTATTTGTGTATTTATTAAGAAAAGCGTCTGTACTTTTCAAAAATGTTTTATTTACCCCTTCAGGCATTTTTTCTTTGAGCGTTTTGATATCATATAAAATAGATTTTTTAAGTTTAATGATATCCTCACTCAAAATCGGACTCGCATTAAATACCTGGCCATAAGTGTTGTCTTCATTAAATAGGGTAAAAATAATATCAAGCATATCTTTCTTGGGAAACCAGCCGGTGCGGTTTTCAATAAAAAGATAGTTATTAAGAAAAGTTTGGAATTTGCCGCGAATGTCTTTATCCGTATGGGCCCGGTCGATTAACTGATCAAGGCTGTGCTCAAGGTACTCGGCTGCATTGGTTTTAATTTTAAAGTTGGCGGTAAGACCGATCTTAAAGGCGCAACCTGAGAGAATCGCGTTAATGAATTTATCAATCGTCTGAATCTGAAAATAGTTGTAGTTGTGAATCACCTCATCCATGAGGTAATATGCCTTGGCCTGTGCTTCTTTGACACTTACACCAATGGGCCTCAGGATCTCTTCCTCCTCCACCGAATCCATTGTGCCGAGGGCTATTTTCTTAAGGAATTGCAAAATCCGCGCCTTCATCTCATAGGCGGCTTTATTAGTGAAGGTCAACGCCAGGATTTGGCGGATCGCCGACTGTTCCTCAGCCAATTTAGGATTAAGAATGAGTTGAATGTAACGTTTGGCGAGTGCATACGTCTTGCCGGAACCGGCGGACGCCTCAACCACACGCACTTCGGGGAACTTAAAAATGGATGCTTTTGTGATGGTCATGTAGGGGGTATTATATCGTCAATCCAGCGACGATTCAATACATTCAATTAAGATACAACCTTACGTCGGTGGAAAGGGATCATTGGGATTGACTTCTCGCCACTCAATGATATTGGCGATAAACGGAACAAACGGAATCTTCCGGTTGGAAATAAGTTCGGTGTTATAAGTATACAGTCGATCATCAAATGTATCCATATCAACGGCTGTTGCGCCTTTGCCACGCACGGCAATAGCCCCGGTAAATTCCAATGTCCCTAAACTTCCTACCGGACCTTCGGCTATAAACAGCCCTTCGCTTTCTCCGTCACCATCAGCCATCACAAAGGCATTAATCGCAAGATCCCCATCGGCCGACGCCGCAACACCTTCAGGAATAATAACATCTTGCTTGGCAAACAACCCAATCTGCGGCACATCCTCTACACTACTATCGGGAATTACAGCCCCATCAATAATGACATTGCCGTCTGCAACAATTAATAGAGACACATTATACTCACCGGAAACGGTGACATCTCCGTTAACATAAATAATTTGCGGTTCAAAACCGCCTTCAACCGGATCGGTGATTAAGCCATCTAAATCGGCTAAATCAATCGTTAAATTTCCGTCATGCACAAAACTCTCTTCGGTATCAACCAGTGACTGGGCGATTGTCTCATAACGCACTAAATCAACACCGGCAAAGGTGATCGATGGTGTTTCTTGGGGAGCCTCTCCGTTAATGACAACCGCAGGATTTGTTTCTCCAGTGATACTATTGATGTAAAAAATATCTCCGTTAATTATAATAGTCTGCTCCTCATCGGGTAAAGAGGCATTGACATCAAAGATAATATCTTTGGCTAAAATATCTTCATCGACGGTCGCTCCGCTTGCAATACGTAGCTCACCCAGTGTTGAGACCATAAAACGCCCTGGGTTTTCAATCAACACCCGCGCAAGGATTGCACGCGGCACATCCCCTAAAGAGTCGAGTCCAAGCGATCTGACCCAAACAGTGGCAAATCCAAATAAATCATCAGCAGCCGCTACCTCAACCGCATAGCTGCCGATCGCATCATCCGGCTCTTCTTGGCTTGCTATAGTGTCAGTAAAAGGAGTCTCTTCGCCGACTTGCCATGATCCATCGCTGCGCAGCTCAAATACAGCTCTTTCAATACCCGACTCAGCCGCATGAAAAGACTCATGCGTTGCGCGGCGCAAATTCGCCATGTCCAATTGCGCACCTGAACGCATAAAAGCAACGCCTAAAAAAATCGTGAGGAATAAAGCAATAAACAGGCTCGCAAGAAGAACAAACCCAGACTTATTATTTTTTAAGATTCGCATTATTAGTTTCTCGGATATATTTCGGTTGAGGTAACAAAATTCACCCGCCGGGCAAAAACCGTATCGGCCAAGGCCAAATCAATCAATAAAGCTTCTCCATCTTTCATAAATTCAGTATTTTCATAATCAATATTTTCAGACAACATTTTAATCAAACCATCCTCACGCTCAACTTCAAAACGCCCATTATTGGTCATACGGTAAATACCAATCACCGATCCGTCGACCGCAATCATGGTCGCCGTTTGTTCATCATCACTCTTAGCCGAAACATCGATCTGTGCCGCCTGACGCCCGTTGTCAGTCATTGATTCAACAATCCGATTCGCATCAGACCACATATCAGCGCGCGCTATCCGGTCTGTGTAATACGACCAGTTTTGAATAAAGACCGCATGCACAAACAAAGATGCTACACCGATGACCGCAACAACCGTTATGATCTCTGTTAATGTTAACCCTTTTTTATTTTCAAATCGCATTACATCCCGCCGCTTTGTCTTTGCATATTAATATTTACTGTTATTGTTTCACCCGCATTAAGTGCTTCTGTGGTCACAGATACAGGAATATACACATCATTTGTATCTTCCACACTGACTGTATGCCTTAATACGCCATGATTAAAATAAGGATCAGTCTGGGGCAATAACGGTGGCGGCCATGTTTCAAGGACACTATCAAACGTCACCTCCCCGCTACCCTCTGTTATTTGATTAGAAGCAAAACCTGTATAAAGTCTAAGCGTAACACGGATATCCGGAATAGTTAAACCGGTATCCTCATCAAATACACGCACACGCACCTGGCCAAAACCCTCCGGCCATAATCTGGCATCATATTGTTGTAGTGTATCTTTAATAATTACAGCCTCCGGCACGCCGAGAGCCGAATACCAATTATTGCCCGTCGATATTAAATTGTAATACCCATTCAAACTGATTTGGGCCGTCGTCGCCGCTGAAACGCGCAACCTAAACCCTTCATCCGGGCACACATATTCATAAAAACCGGCCCCGTTTGTCGATGCATTTGTTGAACGAATGCGTACCGCAGCTCCAGAAAGCGTTCCACCTGACTGCGCATCAAAAACCACGCCCTCAACATCCCCGCAACTGTGGTCACTCACATCACCGATCGTGAAATCGCCACCATCGACCACATTGTTGAGAAACAATGGACCGATTGTTTTAGTGCTGCTATTTCGATTTTGTGTGCTCGGTGTATTACAACATCCAATAAATGACACGCGTGCCGATGCCCATACTTGCAAATAGTTTTGACTAGGGTTGCTATTGGCAAACATTTCCTGCACGGCCGGGACAATAAATGTAAATCGTCCGTCGGTCCCCGTTGTTGCGGTTTGACGTGACCCATTGCTTCGCCAGTCGGCCTGATCCGATCGTGGCCACCGTGCATAAACAGTCGCACCCACAATCGGCGCACCATCACTATCAATCACCCGTCCTGTGACTGTGGCTCGCGGAACGTCCTGAACTTCAATGTCGACTTCTGTTGTCTCACCTGCTCTTACTTCAATGCGGTCCGTTGCGGCACTACCGTTACGTCCATTACAGACGAGTGTCCCATCAGCCTGCGTTTCGGCTGATGACCACCCTTCCTTGTCATAAACAAAACTGCACGATGGAAATCCGGCCAAACCTGCTTTAAAGGCATCGGTTGAATTCAGTGTATAGGTTTTAACCTCATCAGGATCATCAAAGGCAATGGTGAATGTCCCTGTTCTTTGATTTGTTTTGCTGTCCACCTGACTCCCGTTTTGAAAAAGCCGGACATCCGCCCCACCGTCAAAATGACTGACCGTTGCATTGCCATTCGTTTGATCAACCACACGCCAGTTAATCTGTCCATCATCCGGATTAGCCTCCATACAAATATTCACTTCCTCCTCTTCATTCGACTCAATTGTAACTGTAACCGGGTCAGTCGTTACATAATTGACATGTGTTGCCGTCAGCTCCCATAGGCCAGCCGACATGGCAAAGGTGTTGCCGCTGCTAAAATCATAATTATAACCGTCTGCATCAAAAGACGCAGCAGAAGAAACTGAATGGGTTTCCGTCCCACCATCCAAGACAGCGGAAATAACAGCGCCACCGATAATATCCCCGCCACTGCACTCCGTCACCACCCCGACAATATTACCCGGTAAGGCATCCGGCGGACGCGCCATCAAAAGCACCGAATTTAATTGACGGTTTACCCCTAATTCATTCCAGGAAACAGTAATCTCTATTTGCTTAAGTTCGGCGCTGCCTTGATTGACCACATTCAGTGTGCGTGTATGATTAGGAAAATCCTCTTCAATAATTGCCAAACCGCAGGTGTCACCTTCATCCGGAGGAAAAGCACAATTGTTTAAACTGTCAAAAGATGTCTGTGCCAGGCGGCGCACCTCTTCCTGGCTTTTTTGCAGGAGATTAACCGCCACGCTGCGCTCACGCGACATTTGACCGGAGGCAAACAAAACATTCACCGCCGTAATACTGCCGGCTGCAATAATGGCAATAATCACAATACCAAGCAGGACTTCGGTTAGAGTGATGCCTGATTGTGATCGTAAGATTTTGTTTTTCATAATATTATCCACTTAATGCTGGATACTAGATCCTGGATGCTGGATGTATTTTTTTCATCTAGCATCTAGTATCAAGGATCAAGGATCAAGGATCCATTATCAAGTGCACAAAAAAACCCCCCGCTCTAGAGCGAGGTTTTTTAATTAAGGGGACACATTACTTAATTCTAAAAGATAATAACAAAAATGAATAATTAAGTAATGTGTCCCCTTAATTAGCTTATTCTCCATGAATAATTGTCGGCGTAACGGTAATGATTAATTCCGTGTCAATCACTGTATGTTTTTCATAACTGAATAAATTACCCAATAACGGCACATCACCGATCACAGGCACTTTAAAAAGATTCTCTTTATCTTCCTGATTAAGCAATCCACCGATGACAAAAGGCATCCTATCTTTAGCCCTGACAAATGCCGTCGCCGTGCGTTTACGTGTTTGTGGAAACTCATCATTCGGTCCGCGGAAGGTAAAAATAAAACTTACCTCCGGCTCAACCTTAAGCACCACAAAATCATCTTCAATAATAGACGGTGTAATCGTAAGACGTATACCCGGCTCCTCAAAACGCACATCTGTCGTCGCAACTCCGCCTGAGACCGTTGTTACAGTGTAGGGAATTCGGTCACCGACAAATATTTCCGCCGTCTCATCATTAAGCGTTGTAATGCTTGGGTTAGAAAGCACCTTGGCTTTATTCTGATTTTCCAACATACGGACCACCGTATCAAACTGCAAAGCATTCCTTGATAAAGAAAATACCTTAAACGGCGCATCCGGCGAGTCTTCCGGATCATCAAAATCAACCGAACGCCCGCTTTCCTGGTACGACAAAGTAATTGAATCGGACCAATCCACGCCTAAGTCTTTGAGCGCATCTTTATTCAGCTCAACAATCTTGGCCTGCAGAAGAACCTGCGGCTGTGGAATATCGACACCGGCCAAAAGTCTTTCTACTTTAACAATATTTTCCGGTTGGCCAACAACCATTAAACTATTAATCGATTCACTTGAGCTAACAGATTCAACCAAGTCTTCGACTAAGGCTTCAGCCTCTTTAACATCAAAATTTTTAAGCTTGATCACCTTTGAGATAAGACTTTCATCCCTGAGTTTGTCATTACTTGTGATAAATAAAGAGTCCTCTACCTTTTTAAAACCCAGACCATAACTATTGGCAATCAAAAGCAAGGCCTCCTTAATCGTGACGTCTTTTAAATAAAGGTCAAACTGATTGTTCCTTAAAGAAGGATCAATCACAATGTTGATGTCCCCCGTTGCCCCGATAGTTAGGACAATATCGCCCAAAACAGTTTGATCAAAGTCTAAATCAATCTTCTTACTTCTCAACTCTTCGCTGATCAAAGAATCAATAATTTCAGAAGATGTCATCACCGGCGTACTATTTTCATCTTTTGCAGCCGGCTTTGTAGTAGGAATTTCTGAAGCCACGGCCTCTTCATAGGCCTCATCAATGGTAAGATGAGAACGGATACCCTCGACCGTTTGCTCCCGGATACTCACCGCATGATAATCTTCAGGAACTTCAAGGAACAGGTCTTCAACTTCTTGAATGGCCTGACCGATAGCATCAAGTTCCTTGGCATATGACGCATCACTCATAATGTCAAACTCGTCACTATCCCCGATTTTTTCTTGTTGCATCTCTTCGCTCTTATTCTCATAAGTTAGCTCGTTCTCTTGCTTTGCGTCCGTGTTTTCAGCCCTGGATAATGACACATTGACACTGCATATGAAGAAACTCATAAGAATAATTGTTTGGATTATTCTTGTCGCTTTCACTTTTACATACTCCTTCTTAAGGTTACTGTTTGAACACCGTTGCTAAGGATGACCTTATCTTCACGAATCTTCTTCACCGTGTAATTTTTGATACGATCTCCCGTTTTATAAATACCTCTTTGCGAATCGCTTTTCAAAAAAGCAGCGTATTCGTCATTGATCTTAGATAAACCAAGAAACTTAAATGTATGAATACCCGCTGTGTTTCTGTAGGCCGGCACCTTTGGCCTGCCAAAACTTTCACTGCCGACTAAAGGCTTAAACGGATCACGCGCCGCATTAATTTGTGGGCGCTCAGGCTTAAGGATAACTTTGGCCAGGTCTATACTCTCTACTTTATCAAGTATAGCTGTTTGAGCCTCTTTGCTTTTTTTAGAGGACGCAGCCTTTTTAGACTCTGCGCATCCGCACAAAACAAGTGCCACACCCAATATGAAAATTACCGTTCTGCGTTTCATTTGTATTCCAACTCCTCCAGCGTTTTAAAACTGTAAATCTTTAAAGTAAAATCACACTTCAGTGAAGGATATTCTCGCCCGGAAGCCATTTCAATATTGCTGATCGTAATGAGTTGTTTAAATTCATCCAAATAGTTAAAAAATTCCATAAAAGAACTAAACGTCCCCTCCACCTTAATCTTAATGGGCATTGCCGCTAAGGTGAGAATACGTTTAACATCACTTTGGCTTTTAAACTTTTCGCGGGTTTTCCTCGCCTTTCTTTTCTTGGCAATAAAAGCCTGCGGTGTGGAAACACCCTTTGCCGTCGTCACAGCCTTAAATCTCTGTGTTTTCATATCGATAATCTTTACCTCTGTGCTGCCTGCATAGGCCGAGATCTCATCCAAAAATGAGGGGATATCCTGCTCACTGAAAAGGTATTTGTCAAATTCTTCCTTTTCGGTTTCATATTGTTCAATATATTGTTTAAACTCAGCGATATTTGCCTCAACCTTAGCCAACTGATCTTTTTTAGCCGTCCACTTTTGCTCAACTTCCGTATAGTCCAGATGTTTATTGAAACTCTGTACGAGGAGCATAACAATAAATGCACAAACACAAAATATAACAATTTTATTAATTTTCGATCGTGTCATCTTTTTTCTCCGCCTCACGCAACTTGGCAAAAATCCCAAAATTATAAAGCTTCTTATCCTCAACTTCTTTTTCGCGCAAGAAGTCAAACTTACCCTTTTGTAAAATCGTTGAATCATCAATGCGGCGAATTAACTCGGCAATCGGCTCCATGGTAAAAGCTTGCCCCTTAATACTCGCACGGCCTGATTCACTAAATTTAAATGATGTTAAGGCAATATCCTGTGGCAATTCAGCCGAAACAATGGAAAACACCTGCGCCCAAGAAACACGATTGAGCTGTTTGACATAGGTTGCTTGTGCAAGCACCTGTTCTTTCGTCGCTTCATATTCTTTTCGCTTAGCAAGCAACATTCCTTCTTCTTTTTTACGTGCCTTGATAGTGCTCCTTAAAATTTTTGTCTCTTTTTTCAAAGAAGTGATCTTTTGGCTCAAATTGTAACTATGCGTCCCAAAAACCAATAAGGCGCTACCTGCCACGGCTAAAGCGACCACAGATACCTTCACTAGATATTTCTTTACCTGAAAAAGCTTAATAAAATGATCTGATGGAAAATCCAGTTTTAAACGGTTGGCCCGTGCAATAATCGGCATCAGCGCCAGAACATAAATAGGATTAACATTGTGCTCACCCTCAACCGCAATATTTGTAATCTTATTGAGAAACGGCACAATAACATCGATATCCGCAACAGCATTCCTCATGATATGGCCTAAATCAGGAATTTGTTCTTGATCCCAAATGAGCGCCATGCGGCCGACTTCTTTATTGCCTTTCTCAAGCCCGTAAGAACGTAAAACACGTTTTAACTCCGCCACCCACGCGGCAATCACCCGCTCTTTTGCCTCTTGGGAGGCAGCAAGTACATATTGCTGTATCCCGGATGAAAGCTTGTAAACTAACTTGTATTTGCCGTCCTCAATGATACTGAAATAGGCCTCTTTTTCATCAAGATAAAAAATCGCATCACAGCTTGTGGCATAGTTGTCGGCTGTTTGAATCAGTGGTGCAATTTCTTTCAAATTGAGAGGCGAAACCTCAACATTGCGTAACAATAACTTTAAGTCATCTATTTCTTTAAGGGACCCTTTTAAAAATTGACGGTTCACCGCTGCGAAAACAACTTTATTTTTGCCTTTCGCGGCAGGATAACGTTTATAAATAAATTCAAATTTGCCTTTTTGAAAACTTGGCAGCCTTTCTATTTCACTGGAGACCACCTCCTGCATTTCTTTATGCGACAATGCCGGCAGAGTGACTTGATGCACAATACTGTCGCTGCGTGAAATAGTCAGATACACGCTGTCCACATAGATCTGCTTCTCAACGATCAAGTTATTAATCGCTTGCGCAAGGTTGCCCTCGACCGACAAGTCTACCCCAACGGCAGCCTTGCCGGCCTTAAGCACACAATACTCCTTATTACGTTTTTCAGCGTAAACGTAACGCAATGCACTATCCGCAATATCTATGCTTAAAATGCCTTTCTTCATAATCAGTTCCTTAAATACCTCTAGTATTATTCTTCGTCTTCCTCAAGGTCCTCAGGAAAATCGCCTGTCGCTGTTGCCACTTTTCCGTCGGCGGTGTCCGGATCATCCGTAATAGAGTACACAGCACCAAACGGCGCATCGTCATTCGGATTTTCATCTAAATAATCACCTGCGATTAATTCAGCTTCAATATCATCGCAAAGATCCCAATCTCTTTCCTGCGTGTAGCACAACATAATCGCCTCATCAATCGTATCAAGATTCGAAAGATGTTTGGCAACGTTTGCACGCTCAATCGCTTTAACGGCATTTGGCAGAATTAACGCAATCAAGATACCTGCAATAACCAAAACGATCAAAACTTCTGTTAATGTAAATCCTTTGTTTTGTGTCTTCATTTTTTCTTCTCCCATGTTTCTTTTATTTAACTTTTGTTTTTATTTTAATCAATTGAGCTGATACATCCTTCGTCAGCCTTCCCCATCTATATAAACAGCAAATACTGTGCCATGTTCCCTATGTTAATCCCTGCCAAATGGAAAATACCGGTAAATAGATCGCCAAAAGTGTGATTACGATGATGATGCCTACAAAAACAATCAAAGCCGGCTCAATAATCGTAAAAAATTTATTCTGCCTGTATTCGACCTCTTCATCAAAATGATGTCCCAGCGTTTCTAACACATCGACAGTCCGCCCGCTGGCCTCGGCGATTCCAACCATTTCAATCAGCATTACCGGAAAAGTGGCTGCCTCTTTAAAGGCTTCGTATAAAGAAACCCCCTGCTCTACCTTTTCCTGCACATCATTAATCCCGTCACGGATGTATTGATTACCCGCGGTCGTTTTTGAAACCTCAAAACTTTCAACCAAAGGTACGCCCGCCCCTATCATAATCGACAAAGAATTAATGAAGCGCCCTAAAAACATGGACTGCAAAATGTATCCCCAAAACGGAATTTTCAGCTTTAATTTATCAATGTAATACGAAAATTTTTCTTTTTGCCGCATAAATTTGTACATACCAAAAAAGATTATGCCAATAATAAGAACACTAAGAATAAATGCCCACGAGCGCATAGCCTCTGATATCCCAATAACAATCCTTGTTAAAGCCGGAAGCTCAACGTTCAATTTAAACAAGACTTTTTGAAAAGTAGGCACAACAAAGGCAAACATACAGATAATCACCAAAATCGCAAATGAAACCACGATACTGGGATAAAGGGTGACTTTTTTCGTACGCATAATATTTTGCCGGCGCTGCTCCAAATACTGCGTCAGCCTTTTAAGGACAGCAACCAATCCCCCTGCCTTTTCCGCGACAGAAATAAGCGCAAGATACAAAGGTGGAAAGATATTAGGGAACTCCCCCAAGGCCTCTGAAATCTTTTTCCCCTTCTCCAAGTTAAGACGCACATAACTAATCACAAGTTGCATCGTCTTATCTTCTGTTTGCCGCCACAAAATATTCATGGCTAACAAAATCGGAATCCCTGATTCAATTAAGGTCGAAAGTCGACGCGTAAACATAAGAAGAATATCAAGTTTTACTTTTTTGGCGTAAATGTGTTTCTTATCATAAGGCTTAGCGCCGATAAAATAAAAGCTTGAACCGCGCAAATGCTCTTTAACCTCACTCACACTCCGCGCCTCGATAAACCCGAATAACGGCCTACCTGAATCGTCTTTTAATTTATAAATATAACTTTTCATATTCGTCTACTCTATTGTAGTTATCCGCATCACTTCTTCGAGCGTCGTTTGTTGCTGCATCACTTTCATAAGTCCAGATTGTCTTAATGTCGTCATACCTTTTTTTTGGGCATGGGCGGCCAAATCACTTTCGTCGGCCGATTTAACAATCATGTCTTTCATTGCTTTATCAATACATAAAATCTCAAAGATGCCTGTACGCCCGACATAACCTGTATTAAAACATTTATCACACCCAACAGCTTCAGCTAATTTTGTGCCATTTTTAAATGGGACGTACCCTTTAATCAAATCGATCGTTTCTTGATCCGGTGTATACTCCCGACGGCAATCCGGACAAAGCGCACGTACCAAACGTTGCGCCACAACACCGATCACAGAAGAACCGATGAGAAACGGCTCAATACCCATTTCGAGTAAGCGTGTCACCGCGCCGGCCGCCGTATTGGTATGCACCGTGGATAAAACCAAATGCCCGGTTAATGCCGCACGGATCGCGGCATCCGCTGTCTCCACATCGCGGATTTCACCGAGCATAATAATATCCGGATCATGACGCAGGATATTGCGCATGGCACTGGCAAACGTATAACCGATGTAACTATTAACCGGTGTTTGATTAATTCCTTCCAGTTCATATTCAACCGGATCTTCAACCGAAATAATATTTTTCGCAACATCATTGAGTTGTGTCATCAGCGAATAAAGCGTTGTGCTTTTGCCGGCACCCGTCGGACCGGAAACAAGAATCAGACCGTGCGGGCGGCCCATAAGCTCAGTCATCATGTTTACTTCCGCTGCATCCATACCGAGTGATTCAAATGAACGGCTTGCAAATTTTTTGCTGAGAATACGTAAAACCAGATTCTCACCGTAGATATTACATAATGTCGAGATACGCAGGTCATATTCAACACCGGCATGAGTGAACGTCGTGCGTCCATCCTGCGGACGACGGGTTTCGGCCACATCCATACCCGCAATAATTTTAATACGCGCAATGACATTGCGCTGAAGCTCCCGCGCTACAGGCGACTTTTCATACAAAACACCATCAATGCGGAAACGCACACGCATCTTATCTTTATGCGGCTCAAAATGAATGTCTGACGCTCTTTCGTGAATCGCGGCATGAATAATCGAATCAACTAAACTGACAATAGTGCTAGAAGAAGCTTGTTGGCTGTCTTCTTCCTTTTTCTCTGCATCAAGTGTAAGAAATGAATGCGCATGCTCTTGCAAATGTTCTTGAATTTCTGTGAGGCTCGCCATCACCGGTTCAATCAGGTAGCCGCTTTTGTATTGAATTTCTTGCAGAGCATTTAAATCAAGGGGATTATTAGTCGCGAGTGTAATGGTATTGCCGTTAACGGCAATCGGTAAGACCTGATGGGTTTGGGTCAACTCATAGGAAATAAGTTTAAATGCTTCTTTATCAATCGTCTCATCTGTTAAACTGACATAAGGCAGTTGAAACATCTTAGCCAAATTCTCGGCCAATTGCTTTTCTGTTACCCACCCTTTATCGACAACCAGCTCGCCGATACGCCGGGGATCAACTTTCTGCACCTCCAGCACCTCAAACAGCTGGTCCTGTTCAAGAAGTCCTTCACGGCAAAGGACCTGCCCTAGTTTTAATGATTGCTCTTCTCCCATATCGTTCTGATTGTAAAATATTTGCCCCCCAAAATATAAGCATGAGTCAAAATACTTAACACGTACCAAACAAATAAATTACACTTCTTT
Organism: Candidatus Omnitrophota bacterium; assembly: GCA_028280285.1. Lineage (GTDB taxonomy): Bacteria > Omnitrophota > Gorgyraeia > Zapsychrales > Zapsychraceae > JANQNA01. The sequence continues at coordinate 48,558 of JANQMA010000023.1, forward strand.
TACTATTTTGACTGTTCCCTATGAAACGCCGTGGCTACGTTTCTTAAAGCTAGAGAAAATCGGATTGTATAAAAATGTTTAAACAACTATCGACTATCAATTATGGACTATAATAGGGAAATAATCAATAGGACAAACCCGGACAAGCACGAGTGCCATTTTTCGGCAAATTACCATCATTAGCAGGTATTATTACCGTAACCATAACCGATTAAATCATAGCCGGCTCAATGGCGGATAATTCGTACTCCTCTTCTTCCTGGCGGGGTGCAAGGCCAAGGAGCGGAAGCACGCTTGGCAGAGGAACAAAATTAATAATGACAGGGGTAAAGCCGCGCACATTGCCGAAATCCTCAAGTGCCGCCGGGTCAAAGTCGATCGTCACACCAGAGCCCTGACGCTCTACCTCAATATCATTCATATCAATCCCACCAACATCCGTCATCACAGCATCATCTTTACCATCTTTCTTAACTTTTATTTGATAATAGTCGGGCTGCGTGTCTCCGCCTTTATTATAAGGCCCATTAACAACTTCAACCCCTTCAGGATAATGATCTGACTCAATTTCTATAATTTCATATTCTTCATCATCCAAACTTGCCAAATCAATCCCAGCTAAGTCAACCATTGTCTCACCTGTATCAACAGACGTATCCAACACCCCGGCGTCAAGCGAAGTACGATATTGATTTAAAAGAGCCCCTGCGTGAATCACTTCTTCCATATACACATTCGGAGTATGAAAACTCGGATATTCATGCATTCTATATCCAAGAGAAAAACTCTCCCCGTTTCGTGCTAAAACAATCGCATATGGCAATAGAGAAAAAATATACTCTTCAATTTTTTCTTCATTTAACCTGTCGTAATCTTTTGTATTCAGACTAGCATTAATTTTTTCCAGTTTTTCTTTTAAAATATCATGCTGTTGCTTCGCCAACCGCGCAAGAGCTTGATCTTCCTTTTCCGGTGATTTAGTTCTAATAACTTCTAAATAAGCTTCTTTTCTTTTTTGTTTCCACGTCGTAATTGCCAACCTATCGCGTATCATCATTTTTTGCCAACTATTTTGAAACGAATCTTTACTATGTTTATTTCGATAATTTAAATAATCCTGTAATAAATAAACTCCAAAAGTCGATACAAATAGAATCCCTACAAAAGTCGTCAGTAAAACTGTCTGAAACGTGTCATCCGACATACCCAACACCGCGGCATCGGTATTATTTAACACATAAAGTATTTCGCGCGCCTTTACACGAAGATCTAAATAATCAACAACAGTATCACTCGATCCTCTATCTTTAAAATTAACACGTCCTGCTGTAATATCGTCAACAGCTGAAATTTTTTCTAAAACAATATTTAATCTTCGTGCTTGATCGGCATCTAAGGCATAGCGATATTTATGAACAACCAAAAGTTCCTCTAAAAATCGATCCCGCTCCTGAACTAATTGTTGTTTAGTTTCACCAAACATAGCATAAAACATATTGTCCCCAACATATTCTATTTGCTCTTGCGAAAAATACAGCGGTAACACATCTAAATCTAAAAACTCCTCTACTGCCCGATCAATATCTTTTCTCGAAACATTTCGATTTTTTTCATTCCATTGCTCTTTCAAATTCAAAACATGAAGTCGAGCCGATAACTTTCTTGCAAATTTTCTTACCTCATCATATAAAATGATTTCTCGCTTATTGCCATCTTCTTTCCAAGCTTGAGAAGAAACTTCTTCAAAAATATCTTGAACAATATTAACCTCACTTAATTTTTCGATTAATCTTTCTCGCTGGTCATATCTAAATTCACCTAAATAGTCGTTTAACAATTTTAACTTATCTAACACCTTTGCCTTTTCTTCCAATAATGATTTTTGCATATCCAAAACATAAATCTGCTCAGCTTCGCTTTCGGCATAAAATGCTTTGTATCTATTTCTTTCTTGAAATAAATCACCTTTCACAAAACGATTAACAAAAGAAGATATTTCAGCCCTATTATCACCACGCCCGTCTTCCAATTGATAAAAATGATCAAAATCCGGCATTTTTTCTAAAAAGCTATCTGTTGTTCTTTTGGTATCAGAAGTTGAGACACTCTGAGGCGTAAAAACAGTGTCGTAACGATCCATTGTTTCAAATGTGGCTAGCTCCAAATCACGTTGTAGATTAATATCAAACCCAATATTTAATCCATTCATGTGTTTATTAACAATACCCTTATAGGGCGCATACTCTTGTTCAGTCATTGGGTTAGCAATATACGCAAATGTAATATGCCCGACAAATGGAAATTGTGCATGAATATCAGTCCTTTTAGATATCACTGTACGAATAACATCAATACCTTTAACAGTTTCTCTATTTTGAGGCTCCACCAAGGCAAGCAATAAAAATGGCGCAAAAGAGCCTAATTCTGTTATTTGAAAATTAAGATTGTCAAATGCCTTTGTATCATGTAATTGCTCAAAAGCCGTCTTTACCTTTTGGACAACAATCTTCTCAACATCCTGCTGCGGCTTTCCTTGATATTCAATATTCCTTTCTTTAATACGCGCAAGATCATCTGGATTAACCAAATCCTTAAACGTCATATGAAAAGAATCTTCATCCACAAATGCAAGCTTATCCCTTAGTCCCGCCTCGTTAATATCTTGTTCAATAGCACGTTTGACATCAACAAGCTGACTTTGTGTCCTATCATCAAAGCGAACAATCACTGTATTTCCACGAAATTCTTTAAACTCCAAGCTATCTGGATCAAGCTTCGCCCTTGCCGGAATCACATCCTGTTCAGTAAGCTCAATTCGTTCATTCCGTAAATTTGAAAATTCATTAAATGCTGCTTTTCTACCGGCACCAATTAATACTTTAGCTGCCTGCTCTAAATCATTAGTGTCGCTTGCAAAAATACGTATGCGATAACCAAATGTATTTCCAACCTGAGTAGGGTCTTCTTGTAATTCTATTCCTTTTGAGTCAAGTAATGCCACTACTTGATCTAACTTAATTTCAGGAATTGTCACTTCGATTTGAGTATTATTAATAATAGCGCTCTGTCCATAAATTCGTTGCACTTCCTCCCGCAATTCATCCAACACCGCCGCGTCGTCTGCGGGCCCCTTTGCAGCTTCCTTTAACACCGCATTATCACCATCATCTTTTTTTGTAAAATACCCTAATAATATACCAAAGCTTCCTACAACAACCATTGCTACACCTAATACAGTAAAAAAATCCGCAGACGACATTGTGGCAAAATCATCAACATCAGCTTTCTGTCCCAACACCGCTGAGTCAACTCTAAACACTCTATCAGTCACATCCTTATTATCTCCTTGTGTTCTTTTATCCACAATATCAATCGCTAACTTCACATAACCACTTCGTTCAGTAGTCTCATAAAGATTAGCTGATTCGCTTATAAGAGAACGTATGTGCTTCAATTCAATATCTGCATTTTCGCCTAATTCCATATAGCGTTTGATTTGGTCTAATACCGGTGGGTGCACATATACTGAAACACCGCCTCTATTCCACATTTCATCAACTATCTTTTCATCTGCTTTCTTAAGAATTTGTTTTTTATAAATCTCATATTGAACTGTTAAATTTAGATCTTTTAAAGGCTCATAAGTCCTTAAAAGATACCCTGCACGCGCCCATTCATCAATAGAAACATTTGGAGTATTAAAACCAGGGTAATCATACATTGTATATTTTAGAGAAAATTTTTCACTGTTTTGAGCCAACAAAATAGCACTAGGTAACAATGAAAAAATATTTTCTGTTATTTGTTCATCTGACATTTTGTCATAATAACGCGTATCTAATGTCTCATTTATTCTTTCTAATTCACCCTTTAAAAAGTCAAACTGCTCTTTAACAAGCTTGGCTTTAATCTGATGCCTTCTATCTTTTGATTTACTATTGACTATATTGTAATAAGCATTTTCACGCTTCTCTTGCCAATCCAATATTCCAGTAGAATTAAATAGCGCCAACCAATCTTCTTCAAAACCTTTAATAACTTTATTTTCACGAAACTTTAAATATCCCCCTAAAAGTGGCGCGCCTAAAGCAAGTCCAAGTGTAATCACTAGAAAGGCTACCGTCTTAATTGTCTCAGCTGTATCAACAGACATACCCAACACTGCATCATCTTTTTTAATAACTTCAACTCTAACTGAAGTAGTAAAATCTTCTTTTTTAGGTTCTTCAGGAAGGCTAGCAGGGGGACCACTCGCATCTATCTCCCCTATTTCGTACCACGCCATCGCTTCTGCATACCCTGTCTCATCAAAAATAGCTTCATGATATATCACATCAAACTTTTCATGAGCACGGTAAATTTCGTCGCCAATAATATCTATTACTTTTTGAATATTATTATTAGTAACAGCATCATATGCGTGTGGCTTTAGTTTATCCTGGATAGCTTGTCTTGCCTCTCTGGATGTTATACGATCCCATTTTAATAAATCACCTAACTCAAACTTCTTTATCGCCTCAGATAATAATTCATACTGCGGCGTCTGTTCCGCATACCATCCGTCAGGTCGCACGCCTCGTGTTCCCCCCATATTGGAACCGGTCATTGTAGAAGAGAAATATTCATACTCCTTCGCGACACGATTCATAACAGTATTTTTCAAATACTCTAATCCACGATAATCCCCCGATAAATACATTTCTCCCACAAAATCAACCGCATCTTTAATTGCTGTATGAGGCAATGAATCCTCATTATACCTTTCCATCTCACCGGTGAGCTCATCGGCGGTGAACATCTTGTCTTCAGCAGTTAACTCCTGTAGCTCATCCCACAAATCGTTTAAATACTGCTCATCGCCAGTTTTCTTAGCATTCATTGCCTTTTCTGTTAAAAAATCCGCTGCTTTTATTTCATCCTGCATAAATCCAAACTGCTCTAACGCTCTCTTGGCTTCAGAAGAAACATACTTATCCGCATGGGCAAGATTATTTTTTAATGTTCTAACGGCGCGCCAATAGCCAAGCTCTCCTAATGTGCTCATCGGCTGCCAAGGATAAGGATGGTGACCATTTTTTGCCGCAGCCATGTTGGCAATCACGAGATCTTCTGCAGTAAATTCCGAAGGATATGAAAGAAATAATTTAGCGACCTGCTCATGAATCTTTTTGTTAGAATAACCGAGAAAAGGTAGTACATACTTATTATAACTCCCATCATAATCTTGACGTGCTATTTCCCATCCTATTTTACGAATAGCATCTAATATTTCTTGTTCAGAATGTTCATTTGGATTTTCTAAAATTTTAATTGCTGTTTTCAAGAACACAACAATCGTCGCGGCATCAGTTTCTTGCAATGTCGCACGATCTTTTTTAAGAATGTATGGTTCATTATCTCCTGTTGGAACATTCTTAGACGGATCATTTAAACCGGAAAAAATAATATAATAAGGTTCTTCGTCCCTGTCGTGAATATTTAACGGTCGCTTTTGTCTAATAGCCGACGTAGCATTGGCACTGCTGCGTTTTCTTTCGATTTTTAATGCTATTTGACTAGGTCTGTTAGCCAGGTTTTTTAACAATTCCGGCAGTTTTACAATAAGACCCTTTGTTTCACCGGAACGCAAAGTTGTTTTGGGTTTATTGGTATCTTTGCCTTCTTCTATAAAGCCAACCTCAGCTTTTAAGCCCACATCGGTATCATCCCATTGAAGATAGGCGTCAACATTTGTAATCGACATTTTTTCCGTGCCATTATTTTCCAAAAAAACATATAAATTATTGTCATACCATTCAACCGAGGCGCCTGGAATAGAAGTACGTATGCCTAGAACGATAAAATCGGCCGTGGTTTTAGTGACATTAACTTCTTTAACACCGTCCCACTGCGTTGGCATCTTAACTTTATCCGGAACAAAATTGCGAATAGAGTCGACGTTAAACGATGTTTGTGCGCCTGCCGTACATACCCCGGCCAAACACACCGTCATCAAACTTACAGTAAGCATTGGCAATACCTTAGATTTAAACAGCATCGCCTTATCACCTTCGATGACTTTTTTGACAAAGACTCCGATTAATGGGTTTTCTTGGCTTATACGGGAGAAAAGCTCCTTTTGTGTTAGTTTCACCGCATTAAGCAATCCGCCCATTTCTTCAGAAAGCTCATTCTTTTCATCAGACGTAAGTTCCTTATGAAGCGCGATCGCATCCTTCCAATTTTGTGCCGATAATATCTTAAGGTCACCTTCTACCGTCCAGTCTCCACTCGCATAGTTAGCTATCAGACGAAACGTTTCCCCCACAATGTCATAAAGCGTGGTTTCTTCTCTTTGGTAGTCAACCGTATAGCTGACAGGTTTGATTTGCCCTTCTTCAAGAAGGCCTTCACTTATATATTTTGCAATGACACTATTAAACTGACCCTTAGTTCTTAATTGCTGCAGTGGTGTGTGCATATATAAAATTGTCTGTTCTTGCCCATAAGTAAAAAGGCCTCCATCCTTCATCAAATCGATTGACTTGGTAAAATTTTGCACAGTATACAAAGCATCCGGTTCGATCAAAACAATGTCATCGTTTTTAAGATCTTTTGCAATATTCGCAAATTGTGAGCCTTCTTCCTCAGCCATTTTTATCATAAGTATGCGTATTAAATCCGCTTCTGACACCGTCTCATCGGTTACTTCGGCCATTTTGCGTAAATCAGCCGTTGCTCTTCCTTTTTTACCGGAAATGAGAATTTTGTTTCCAATTCCTTGTTGATAAAGATGCATAATTTTTGTTAGGGCGTTTATATCGCTGTTGCCCGGTATCATTAAAATGTCGACACCTGCAGTTGCCAGCTCTCGTTCGTTTACATCATTATGCACAAGCTTACGAATCAGAGAATCTTCCTTTGTGGCCACATCCAATACGTGGAGAATATGGTCGCCCTTCTGTTGACGGGAATCCCGACTCTCATCGTTGACCAAATCCGTATACAACGACTCAACCAAATCTGGATTTTTCATACTTCCCAAAACAATCTCCGCCATCGCTTTTCTGTTGTTTAAAGATTCATTATTAACTAGTGCCTTCATTTGAACTGTAGCCACTATATAATCTTTGCCTTTCCCAAGGGTGCCTTCATCCGTTTCTTGTGCCGCTTTATTAAGAGGTTTATCAGGATCGATCGTGGGCTCTACAATTTCCGGTGGGATATTAGTGAATAAAAATGTCCTTACTTCATTCGTTTTACGATGTTTGTAAACGGCATAGAGCGGATCATCATTGGGTATTTTTTCCCAATTAAAAAACTGAAAAGCTTCTTCAATAAATGCCGCTTCCTGTTGCGCAAAAAAGTTGGCATATTCGGTATTAATTATATTTTCATATGCCTCTAATCGGTCCGCTAAAGAATTGTCAGCTTGTGCCAAAATATTACGATTGCGTTCAAACTGATGCAATTCTTCGACATCCATTGGTTTTTCACGAACCACACCAATATGAAAATAATTTCGAATTTTTTTTCTTTCAGGACGAGGCAATTGCCGCACCTGCTCATAACGCTCCTCAATCGATTGACCGGTAATTCTCTGTTCCGCCAGATCAAGTAACGCGACACTACTGTACTCATCATAAGCCTGCTTTAACTCCCCCCTTGCAATAAATCTACTCACAATTATTTTCGGACGTGAAACACTAACAAAATCTACCAGCTCGGGTTCACTAAGCATCTCTTCTTTAACACTCTTTATATTCCAGTGTACATAAGGATCTGCTGCGGACGCATATTCAACAATTTCAGTAAGCAAAACCCCCTGAAGGACCAATCTTACTTTTTCATCATACACACGCTCGTTTAAAATATTCTCTGGAACCTGATTTTTATTATAGGAGACAACTTCCGATGTTAACCTGTTTTTATACGTTATAACATTCTTATCTTGAGAAATCTTTTTCCATAATTCTTGTAAGTTGGAACGATCATAAAAATACGCAAACCTTTTAATCATTGTTTGCAAGCGCTCTGCTACGATCCAATTTTCTTCACCTCTACCACCTTTTTTAAAATAGTCATATACATACTTCACCTTGGCATAAAACTCGGGATCACGTTTTGCTAAATTCCGCTCCAAATATTTGAAAAGAAACCCGGGCACTTGATGTCCGCCTAAAATGTCAGGGTCTCCATATTTATACAATTCTTGAAATATTTTTGTATCGATTTTCTTTTTATCAACATTCTTATCGATCATTTTTGTGATCGTCTCTTCTTCCAATACAAAAATAGCATTATGGTTTAAGAAAGCCTTGCCGCCATACCAGAATAAGATGAGTCCTTCTGGTATAAGCAAAATAGGTGCATAAAAAATGGAGGCGACTACGGCTGCCACGGCCCCCACACCTATTAGAGCTTTGGTGACCCATGACAATTTCTTAGGAAAAAATATTTGATCCATCTCAGCGGATACTTCTTGAATAGAGTATTTATGCGCATTTTTTATACTCCTTTCCGCCTCTATCAACGTCATCGCCGCGTCGTCTTTACCGTTTTCCTCATTTCCTTTCGACGACACATTGCCATAATATTTCTCCTCCAAAAGATTAACTTCATCTAGAGTAGCTGGTTTTTTTAATTTATCAGGATAAATCAAATAATCATATAGTTTGCCTAAGTCAGAATTGACCTCTTGTGTTAATTCATATAATGCATTGCTATATTCTATATTCCCTTTTTTAAATCCTTCTTGGAACTCACGCTTAAGTCTCATTTCTTCCTGTCCAACAAAAGTAATTAGCTCATTTATGCGTGAACGCGTACTCTCATAGCGCAAAGAATTAATGACACTCTCAATAAATATTAAAAAGATGTTTATCAAAAAGGCTGAATCGGCATCAACATCTTCCGCCATCGCCGCGGCGTCTGTATTCTGTGAACCACCTTCCTTAAGAACAGCATCATCTTTATTATCTTTCTTAACTTTTATTTGATAATAGTCGGGCTGCATGTCTCCGCCTTTATTATAAGGACCATTAACAACATCAGCCCATTCAGGATAATGATCTGACTCAATTTCCATAATTTCATATTCTTCATCATCCAAGTTTGCCAAATCAATCCCGGATAAGCCAACAATTGTCTCACCTGTATCAACAGACATACCTAACACCGCGTCGTCTTTTTTGTCATTCCTTGACATTTCATCAAGCTCTTCTTCTGATATAAACGGATCGTCTTGTATTTCTCCCACCCCTTCTTTACCCAGCTGCTGTAAAACTTTATCATTTATCCATTTGTGTCGCCTTTTCAGCAATCTCAGTTTTTGAATAGCTTTTTGTTTTTGCTCACCACTCAAATTTGGAATAGTCTCCTCCAAATTCTCCATTTCTTGTTCTATAGATTCTAACCTATCCACATTTTTGCTAACGGCCATAGCCAGCCTAACCCCTACATAAATTATAAAAACCGCTATGACTATGCCAATCTCCGGTGGAAAAGAGTCTTGTTGAGCAAAATAGTTATTATCAAAAAGGTTCATCAAGATCATATATTTTCTAACTAACGCCGCCGCGTCGTCTGCAAACCCCTCCACATCTTCCTTATCTTCCTTGCCAATCAACATAGCAAAGTCATCCTGCCACCCTAATTGCTTTAATTCTTTTGCTTCTTTTTTAGCCAACGCATCCATTGCCGCACTATCTTGATCCGCGATAACGCGTGCAGTAGCTTGATACCGATCACCTACCCCTGCAAAGGCTGCCATATCCGCATTGTCTGTTGGGGCAATGATGATGGCCGTATCATGAAAACCACCGGAGAAATATTTGCGTGGAATGATGGTTTGGCTTATTGCGTCGTAGTCTTCTTTAATAAAAGAAAACACGCCCTTCTCATAGGCCTGCATGTAGCGGTTGTAGATTTCGTTGGTTATTTTTTCATCGCCGGTTTCGATCCCATCGACTTTGTTTTGATCAGCATAGACTTTGGATAAAAGACTGTTTTTGATATTTTGTTTGTACCATTTGGCGAGGATCAGGGAATGATAGATCTGGCGCAGTGGTGCGAAATTCTTACCTTGATTTATTTCACGTTCGATTTCGGGAAGGATGAGCTCGCGGATGACTGCAGCGTGTAGCGGTAAGCGTTTAGCGTTTAGATTACTACTTTCTTTATTCTGATCACTGCTATCCGCTATACGCTCTTCGCTATACGCTAAATAATCTTCTTCCAACATAACTTTCATCCTGGAGTTCACTACATACACTGTCCTGTCATACTCATACACACTCGCACTTTCCGGTAAGATCCATACTTTATTAAATAAATCGGTCGGAACTTCATTGATACCGTACTTTTCGCGGGCCAACCTTTGCACGCGCTTCCAAAACTTCTTACCCAGTTCATCTTCCGGATACATCATGCTGGCGGTTAGTTGTTTTAATATATAATCCTGCGCAAGCAAGTCACGTCCAAGCGCCGTCTTACCTAATTCATCGGGAATAATGCGATCCTTTTCATACGGAGACAAGTTCACCCACAAATCATCTTGCGGAACTGTCATGGCGGCCAAAAAGTACTTTACAAGCTTTTCGGTCTCTTTCTTAACCTCATCAGCATCAAGGGCAGAATTGCCACTATCAATAATAAAATCAAATTGGAAAGGATTATCGGGGTGGATAGTCATCCCCTTCAAAAGCACCGGCACATAGGCAGGGCTTTGCAGAACCATAGCCCCCGGAACCGGCAGATTAAGCGCATTGATTGATTGCGCGTAACTTGGTGGAATTATAGAAGTAGTTGTAAAACAGATAATAATGATACAAGAAATGATTCGGTTAATCATAAATCCCCCGGTTTCGGTTATCGGTGTCGATATTAAATATAAATCTATTTATTATTCCCATATGGGATTTGTTCGAATATACCATCGAACATATTGTAATTCCTGTTTATTTCTAATAACACGATCATGATAGGAACGTTGCCATAATTTAAAATTTGATTCATCATATTTACCCGTAGGGGCCGACCAACGCGTCGGCCCTAAATTCATCGGACGATTCGCCTTAATAAATTCATTGGTGGTCATGGTTTTAAACCATTGAATTATTTTTGGTATTGATATTTTCGGGCGGACACATTGGTCCGCCCCTACATTATATTTTATTTTAATAATTCCATGTAAATGATCCGGCATAATTATATATTCATCCAATTCACACAATGAAAATTTACAGGATAATGACCGCCACCAAAAATCGACCATTTGACCACATAAATCAAGACACATCGTTTCTTCACAAATATCACCAAATAATTTCTGCCTTTTAAACGAACATATTGTCACAAAATAATACCCTGTATTCGTATAATCAAATTCTTTCCATCGTAATTTTTTCCTAACAAACATATGTTCCCCTAACATCGACACCGTAACGTGCATCGATACCGTTAGACGCATCCGATACGGGTATCGAAACCGTTAAACGTCACCGTAAAATGGGGGGTTTAGGACTCCTCAAGACGCCGTGGCTACGCCCATGAATCGGAAGAGATTGCCCTTATATTAAGAGTATAAGTATGTAATATAAATATAGATATATCAATAGGACTTAGTAGGACAAAGGCAGACACTGTGAAATGGACCCCATTATTGGACAATTAGCAGATTTAGATAGGACACTAGTACAGCTGAAATAAAGTGCTAGTATAGACCAATAGGGAGATATCATGAA